>NZ_JAAGNW010000001.1:0-1107 GCF_010645215.1 Burkholderia multivorans
ATCGCGAAATGACTCGTGTCGGGCAGGATCTGCAGGCCGGCGCCCGGGATCGTCGCCGCGATGTACTCGGTATGCGCGCGCTTGATCGCCTCGTCGTGATCGCCGTCCATCACGAGCACGGGCGTGCGGATCGCCTTGAGCTGCGCGTCGCTCCAGTTCGGCTGCGACGCCCACATGCGGCCGATCTGCGCGACGAAGGCGTCGTATTCCTTCGGCGTCGGCGACAGGCGGCGGTATTCGTCGCCGCCGCGCCGGATGAAGGCGGCGAAGGTCGGGTTCTTCTCGACGCCGGGGATCACGCCTTCGGGACGCGTGTTCGCCGCGAACGCCACCACCTTGCCGACCCGATCGGGATGGCGGATCGCCATGTCGATGCCGATGATCGCGCCGTCGCTCCAGCCGACGAGGTCGGCCCGCCGCAGCTTCAGCGTGTCCATCAGCGCAACCACGTCGTCCGTCATCAGGTCATAGCCGAACGGCTGCGCATCGCGCGAGCTGCGGCCGTGGCCGCGGCTGTCGACGACGATCACCTGGTGATGCTTCATCAAGGACCGGACCTGATGGCCGAAATAATCGGAGTTCGAGAGGCCGCCGTGCAGGAGGATCACCGGCGAACCCCGGCCGATCGTCGCGTAGTAGAGGTGGATGCCGTTCACGTCGGCGCGGCCGTGCTGCGCGCCGGCGACGGGCGCCGGGGTGGGCGGCAGCGTCTGCCAGCGCGGCGCGGCGGCCTGGGCGTGGGCGAAAGCGAAGGCAAGGCTGGCGACGGCGCCGAGGATATAGCGCTGCATGCGCAGCCGGCTGCGAGACGAGAGGTTCGACATGACGGGGGCGTTCGCGTTCGACAAGGGAAGCGCCATTATAGGAATGGAATCCGGATGCCCGTTGGCTTGCGCCGCGCTCGGCGCAGGCGGTCGCACTGCGATATCAGCGCGCGGACGGCGAAGCGGCCAGCAGGCTGCGCAGGAACACCATGATCATATGGCCGATGGGCACCTCGGACAGCATCGAGCGCTGCAATGCGAGGCCTTGGGAGAGGCCCATGAAGGCGGCGGCCAATACGGCCGGCGGCTCCGGCGGCACTTTCCCCAGCCTGTCGAAGATCTG
>NZ_JAAGNW010000001.1:1117-12592 GCF_010645215.1 Burkholderia multivorans
CGAGCAAGGCCTGCGACGTCGCGGCGAACTCCGGGTTGCGCGCCCCCTGCAACTTGAATTCGACGCCCAGCACGGACCACTCGGGCTCGGCGTCGAGCTTCCGCGCCCAGGTCTCCAGCGCGGCCAGGATGTCGTCCGCCGATGCGGACGGATCGCTCAGCGTCCGGGCAATGTCGGTCACCTGCGTCCTGGAACGCTCGCGCATCAGCGCCACGAACAGATCTTCCTTGCTCGCGAAATTCGAATAGAACGCGCCCTGCGTATAGCCGGCCTCGGCCGCGATGTCCCTGAGGGAGGTCGCGCCGAAGCCGCGCTCCACGAACAGCCGCTTCGCCGTCGCGAGCAACTGTGTCCGGGTCTGCAATCGACTTTCTTCGCGGCTCAGCCGCGGGGGTTTGGCCGCCGTGTTCATGACGCGAAGGATATCAGTTGATATTTAAAATTCAACTGGCTATTATTACGTTTTCATTCACATATCACTTGATATGTACGTGGATGAAGCGCGCAGTGCGAAGGGCATGCAGGCTTGTTCCTGCACGGGTCGCGTCGGTGTTCCACGGGTTGTCCACCGCCTCGCTTTCCGTGCCGGAGCGCGCAGGGGTCGACCGCTTGTCCATCCGGTTAACACCCCCTCGGGGCCTTCATAGAACCGTATCTTAGTTGTGCGAATCATGGCGATTTGCGTGCGGGTACGGAGCAGGAAAGCAGAAGATGAGCGCGAACAAGACTTATGTGCAGCTCGTGGTCGAGCTGGCCGAACTTGACGAGGAAATCGAGCGCACACGCGCACGCGAACGCATCGCTGCGATCGCGACCGTTCACTCGCTGATGGACACCTATGCGATCAAGCATCGCGACCTGGTCGGTCGAAACGGCCGCCGCGGCGCGTACGCCGCGAAAACGCTGCCGGCGCGCTATCGCGACCCGATGAGCGGACAGGAGTGGTGCGGCCGCGGCAACGTGCCCCGATGGATTCGGGGCAAGGACCGTCGCCAGTTCGTGATCGTCGAGGCTGCGGCCAATCGGAAGAAGACCCGGACGAATTGACGCGACAGCGTCCGGCGGCGTCACGGGCAACCTAGCCGAGACTTCTGCCACGGAGTAGCCACGTTCGGTGACTTGCCGAACGGCCTCCTGCTTGAATTCCGGGGCAAATCTCTGTGCGTTCACGACACCTCCTATGCTCAAATCATAGGCCAGTGGCGTCTAGCATTCCCCGGGCAGTCCACGTTGGCCGACCTCGTTGATGCGCTCGACCCGGCTGCGGCCGGGTCCTTGCCGGCTGGATGAATCGGGACCCCGGTTATTTCGAGGTCCGGACGATTTTCGTATCCGTGCGACTGTGACTGTCACGGCGACGTCACGTCGCCGCGCGTCATGCGCCATCATTTCACGCCTCGGGCGCCCGGCTTCGGCGCGACGGCTCGCGTTTCATCATGCCGCCTCATAGGTTGCGAGATCAGCCCCGGAACATTAATCGCAGATGTCAATTCAAACGCCGGACACACGGCACGACGCGCATTACATCGAGTCCACAAAATATCCAGACTTAAACTCGATATATCGCGCGCTTTCATTCCGATCCTGAACCTGCCCCAATGCCTCAAACGCTCGCTGCAAGCGCTTCACCCGCGATGCCGCATACATTTGAGCATTCAATCGCGAGTATTGACATCACTTTCGTCAACCAGATAAACAAATATTAATATACTGACGCCCTACGGATTGATCTTCGCAATTACATAAATCAAAAATCCGTAGCGCTCCTGAAAGCGTTGCTATATATTTGCACGGCATCGCAAAGCCAGCCGCTCTTGATACTGAAGAATCCCGGATTTCAAGCAAAAAAACAAAACAAACCGCGCGCTCGACAGCGGATTTCCACGAGGGCAATACGGAATGCATCAGCAGCGAAGCCGCGACCGCTCGTTCGGTGGTCGCCACGTCATGCCTGCACGCTCGCTTCGGTTCTCCGGCGACGCGCGCCATTGCCCCCGTCTTTCGACGTCCTCTTCCAGCGGCGTCATCCCTCTTCCGGGCCCGCGAGGTCAGCGCAGGGTCAGTACGGTCCGGACGCACGTTTAGCAACGCCCGAGCGCCGCTTCGGCGCCCGCTTCGTCGATCTCGCGTCCGCCCCCGGGCCGGCGCTTGCGGTTCGGCCTTCCCGCGTGGTCGCCTGATCGGCATCGTTTCGCATTCGGCAATGCCTGTTCGAGTCAGCAGTCCTACCTACCATCCTGGAGTGACGCCATGACCAATCCTTTCGATGAGAACGACGGAACCTTCCTCGTCCTGCTGAACGACGAGCATCAGCATTCGCTGTGGCCGCAATTCGTCCAGGTGCCTGCCGGCTGGACCGCGCACTTCGGCCCCGACACGCGCCAGGCGTGCCTGGATTACACCGAGCGCTCGTGGGTCGACATGCGGCCCAGGAGCCTGATCGAGGCCATGGCGTCGAACGCGGCCGAGCCGCTCGCCGTCCCGCAGCGGCCATGACACAGCCCGCCTGACCGACGCGTGACGCCGCGCCCGGCGTCACGTCATCCATGTCCATCCGGTGATGCGCCTCCTGCGCAGGGAGGCGTTCGCCCGTTTGCCGGCGGCTGCGCCGCACGCTCGTCGGCGAGAGCAGGAGCTTTCATGACGTTCGTCTCTTTCGCGCACTGGCATCTGTGGTTCCAGAACCTGCTGGACGATTCCGGCGTCGCGCGCGTCGAGCGCGACCTGCCGGACCGCACGCCCGCCGGTGCTGCGCTGACCCGTCAGATCGACCACTGGCGCGCCGCGCTCGACGGCTTGCCCGACCGCATCACGCTGCCGACCGACCGCACGCCTGCGCCGCACGCGCAGCCGTCGCCGCGCGGCGACCGCGTCCGCCATCCGCTCGACCGCGCGCTTCACGCGCGCCTCGTCGCGCTCGCGGATGCCGCCGGCGCGAGCCTGTTTACGGTGCTGCATGCGGGGCTCGCCGGCTTGCTGACGCGGCTCGGCGCGGGCGACGACCTGCCGCTCGGCACGCTGGTCGGCGGCGACCTCGAAATGGAGGGGCAAACGGGACGCCCCGGCAACGTCTTGCTGCTGCGCACCGACACCGCCGGCAATCCGAGCTTCCTGCAATTGCTCGCACGCGCGCGGCACACCGGCCTCGCGGCCGACGCGCATCGCGACATCCCGTTCGCGCAGCTGGCGGACGCGCTGTACCCCGGCCGCTCGCTCAGGCGGCAGCCGCTGTTCCAGGTATTGCTGACCGTGCGGCGCGGCGCGCCGCACGACGGCGCGACACCCGACGACGCGCCGGCGGCCTGCGATCTTCATGTCGATTTTGTCGACGCACGCGACGCCGACGGCGCACCGCTCGGTCTCACCTGCGCCCTCGATTTCGCACGCGACCTGTTCGATCCCGAAACCGTGCAGGCGCTCGCGCAACGCTTCGCGAGCCTGCTCGAACAGGTTGCGCACGCACCCGACCTGCCGCTCGACGCAATCGAGATGCTGCGGCCCGGCGAACGCCGCCTGCTGCTGGAGGACTGGGGCTCGGCCGCGCGGCCGCTGTCCGAGGCGACGCTGCCTGCGCACTTCGACGCGCAGGTCGCGCGCGCGCCCGACGCGATCGCGGCGGTGTTCGAGGACGATGCGCTGACCTACGCGGAACTCGACGCGCAGGCCAACCGGCTCGCGCATCACCTGCGCGGGCTCGGCGTCGGCCCGGACGTGCCGGTCGGCGTCTGCCTGCCGCGCTCGCTCGATCTGGTGGTCGGCTTGCTCGCCGTGCTCAAGGCGGGCGGCGCCTACGTGCCGCTCGATCCCGCCTATCCGGCCGCGCGCCTCGCCTATCTCGTCGACGACGCCAAGGCCCCCGTCCTCCTGACCCGCGCCGCGCTCGCCGATGGCCTGCCGCCGCACCAGGCGCGCCTCGTCCGGATCGACGCCGACGACGACGCGGCGGCGATCGCCGCCCAACCCGTCCACCCGCCGCGCCCTCGCCTGCACGTCGCGCATCTCGCCTACCTCATCTACACGTCGGGCTCCACCGGCAGGCCGAAAGGCGTCGCGGTCTCGCACCGCGGCGTCGCCCACCTGCACGCGAGCCAGGTGGCCCACCTCGCCCTGACGCCCCAGTCCCGCGTGCTGCAGTTCGCCTCGGCCAGCTTCGACGCGGCGTTCTGGCAACTGTCGATGAGCCTCCTGTCGGGCGCGCGCCTCGTGCTCGCGCCCGCCGACCGCCTGCTCGGCGACGACCTGAGCGCGCTCGTCGCGCACCACGGCATCACGCATGCGACGCTGCCGCCCACCGTCCTCGAAACGCTGCCCATCGGGGCGCTGCCCGCCGGCATGCGCGTCGTGGTCGCGGGCGAAGCGTGCTCGCCGGCGCTCGCGGAACGCTGGTCCGCGCGGGTGACGCTGCACAATGCCTACGGCCCGACCGAGGCCACCGTCTGCGCGACGATCAGCGCGCCGTTGCAGGGCGCGGGCCGGCCGCCGATCGGCCGGCCGCTTTTCAACGCACAGGTCCTGGTCCTCGACGACGCCCTGCGTCCGGTTCCGCCCGGCGTGCCCGGCGAGCTGTATCTCGCGGGCCCGGGCCTCGCGCGCGGCTACCGGGGCCGGCCGGCGCTCACCGCCGAGCGGTTCGTCGCGAATCCGTTCGCGGCGGGCGAACGTCTCTACCGCACGGGCGATCGGGTGCGCTGGCAGCGCGACGGCCAGCTCGCCTATCTCGGCCGGATCGACCAGCAAGTGAAGCTGCGCGGCTTCCGGATCGAGCCCGGCGAGATCGAGGCGGTGCTGCAGGATCAGCCCGACGTCGCGCAAGCGTGCGCGGTGGTCCGCGACGATACGCTCGGGCACCGCCAGCTGGTCGCCTACGTGGTGCGCGGCCGCGAGACGGATGCCGCACCGCGCGACGCCGAGCGCGAAGGCGATCGCGTCGAGGCGTGGCGAACGCTGTACGACCGGGTCTACGACGCGAACCGGCGAGCCGATGCCGCGGTGGCCGACGCCGCGCCGGCCGATGCCGCCTCCGCCGATCCGACCGAGGACTTCCGCGGCTGGAACAGCAGCTACGACGACCAGCCGATCGCGCTCGACGCGATGCGCGAATGGCGCGCGGCGATCGTGCAGCGCATCCTGGCGACGCGCCCGACCCGGCTCCTCGAAATCGGCGCGGGCTCGGGCCTGATTCTGTGGGAAGTCGCGCCGCACTGCGACACGTACTGGGCGACGGACCTGTCGCAGCCGGCCGTCGACGCGCTGCGCGAACGGCTCGACCAGCACGCCGGGCTGCGCGCTCGCGTCACGCTGCGCGCCCAGCCCGCGCACGACCGCGACGGCCTGCCGGCCGGCTATTTCGACACGATCGTGTTGAACTCGGTGGTCCAGTATTTTCCGAACGCGCAGTATCTGGTCGACGTGATCCGCCGGATGCTCACGCTGCTGGCGCCCGGCGGCCGGCTGGTGCTCGGCGATCTGCGCCATCTGCCGCTGCTGCGCTGCTTCCACAGCGCGATCGCGCTGCGCCGCGCGAGCCGCGAGGCCGGCGTCGCCGGCCTGCAACGCACGATCGCCCAGACGATGCAGGCCGAACGCGAGCTGCTGCTCGATCCGCGCTTCTTCACGGTATTGCAGCGGCAGCTCGGCGACATCGCGCACATCGACATCCAGCTCAAGCGCGGTCGCGCGCACACCGAACTGACGCGCTACCGCTATGACGTCGTGCTGACCCGGCAGCCCGCCGGCGACGCCGGACAGGACCTGCCGCGCCTGGCCTGGGGCGGCGACCTCGTCGACCTGGCTTCGTTGCGCGCGCACCTGACCCGGCAGCGCCCCCCGGCGCTGCGCCTGACCGGCCTGCCCAACGCGCGTCTCGACAGCGAATGGGGCGCCCTGCAGGCGCTGCAACAAGGCGCGGGCGACGACGCCCGACAGCGGCTCGCCGCCGCCGACGACGCGTCGCCCGGCCTCGATCCGGAAGCGCTCCACGTCCTGGGCGAATCGCTCGGCTATCGCGTCGCCTGCGGGTGGTCGGGCGACGGCGACGCGCTGTTCGACGTCGTGCTGGTCGCCGGCGACGCCTCGCCCGTCATCGGCCCGCCGCCGGCCGGCGCCGGCGCCACGCCGGCGACCTATGCGAACAACCCGGCCGCCGGCGACGACAACCGTGCGCTGATTCTCACCTTGCGCCGCCGGCTGGCGAGCCGGCTGCCGAACTACATGGTGCCCGCGGCGATCGTCGTGCTCGATGCGCTGCCCTTGACCGCGAACGGCAAGCTCGATCGCGGTGCGCTGCCCGCGCCGGACTTCGGCTCGCTCGACGTGCGCGAACCGGGCACGCCGCAGGAAGCGCTGCTCGCACAACTGTTCGCGGACGTCCTGGGACTCGACCGCGTCGGCATCGACGACAATTTCTTCGAACGCGGCGGCGACAGCATCAGCGCGATCCAGCTGGTCAGCCATGCGCGGCAAGCCGGCTTGCGCCTGACGGTGCGGCAGCTGTTCCAGCACCCGAGCGTCGCCGCGCTCGCGGGCGTCGCCTCGATCGAGGCGTCCGCGTCCGCTCCGGCCGCCGTCGACGTCGGCACGGGCGAGGTACGGCTCACGCCGGTCGTGCATCTGATCCGCGAGCGCGGCGGCTCGATCGCGCATTTCAACCAGACGCTGCTGCTGCAGGTTCCCGCCGGGCTCGACGAAGCACGGCTGCAGGCCGCGCTGGGCGCGCTGCTCGACCATCACGACGTGCTCCGGATGACGCTCGCGCGCGCGCCCGCGCACGACGACTGGCGCCTGACGATCGGGCCCGCGGGCAGCGTGAGCGCCGCGCGCTGCCTGCGCCGGGTGTCGCTGCCGCGCGGCGCGGCCGAGCGGCAACGCGTCATCGCCGACGAAACCCGCGCGGCCAAGCAGCGGCTGGACCCCGAATCCGGCCGGATGCTGCAGGCCGTCTGGTTCGACGACGGCGCGCAGGACGCGGGCCGCCTGTTGCTGTCAGTGCATCACCTGGCGGTCGACGGCGTGTCGTGGCGCATCCTGCTCGCGGATCTCGAACAGGCGGCGCGCGGCCAGGCGCTGCCGCCGCGCAGCACGACGTTCCGGCGCTGGGCCGAGCTGCTCGACGCCCATGCGCGCGAGCCGGCGCGGGTGGCCGAGCTGCCGTTCTGGCAGCGCATGCAGCAGGCGCCGGATCCGCTGTGGTCGCGCCGTGCGCTCGACGCCCGCCGCGACCTGAACGGCGACGCGCGCACCCTCACGTTCACGCTGCCCACCGGCGTGACCCAGGCGCTGCTCACGCGCGTGCCCAAGCTGTTCCGCGCCCAGATCAACGACGTGCTGCTGTGCGGTTTCGCGCTCGCGCTCGCCGGCTGGCGCGCGCGCCGCGGCGACGCCGAACCGGGCGCGGTGCGCATCGATCTCGAAGGGCATGGCCGCGAGGAAATCGACGCGCACGCCGACATCCATCGCACGATCGGCTGGTTCACGAGCGTGTTCCCGCTGTGCCTCGATCTGCGCGGGCTCGATCTCGACGCCGCGCTGCAAGGCAGCGCGACGACCGGGCAGGCGCTCAAGCGCATCAAGGAACAGTTGCGCGCGGTGCCGGACCACGGCATCGGCTTCGGGCTGCTGCGCTACCTGAACCCCGTCACGGCGGCCGAGCTGGCCGCGCATCCCGTGCCGCAGATCGCGTTCAACTACCTGGGCCGGTTCGCCGCGCCGCGCGCCGGCGACTGGCAGATCGCCCCGGAGACCGGCCGCCTCGATACGACGGATCAGCCCGACACGCCGCTCGGCGAAGACGCCGATCCCGACCTCCCGCTCGGCCACGGCATCGAGCTGAACGCGCTGACCTACGACCGCGACGACGGCCCGGAACTGCATGCGGCCTGGACCTGGGCGCCGGGGCTGTACGACGAACAGGACCTCGCGGACCTCGCGGCAGGCTGGTTCGCCGCGCTCGGCGCACTGGCCGCGCACGCGGCCCAGCCGGACGCGGGCGGGCTCACGCCGTCCGACCTGCCGCTCGTCGCGCTGACCCAGGCGCAGATCGACACGCTGGAGGCCGGCCAGCCCGCCGTCGACGACGTATGGCCGCTCGCGCCGTTGCAGGAAGGCCTGCTGTTTCATGCGCTCTACGACGAGCGCGCGGTCGATCCGTATTTCTTCCAGATCGTGGCCAGCCTCGACGGGCCGCTCGACGCCGCGCTGCTGAAGGCGTCGATCGAGGCGCTGCTGCAGCGCCATCCGAACCTGCGCGCCGCGTTCCTGCATCAGGGCCTCGACCGGCCGGTGCAACTGATCGGCCGCGACGTCGCCTTGCCGTGGCGCGAGACGGATCTGGCCGACCTCGCGCCGGCGCAGCGCGACGCGCGGCTCGCGCAGCTGCTCGCGGACGATCGCGCGCAACGCTTCGATCCCGCCCGTCCGCCGCTGATCCGCGCGACGCTGGTCCGCCTCGCCGACGAACGGCATCGGCTCGTGCTCAACGCCCACCATATCCTGCTCGACGGCTGGTCGGGGCCGCTGCTGCTGCGCGACCTGTTCGCGCTCTATCGCGCGGGCGCCGCGCCGGATGCGCTGCCGCGCACGACGCCGTATCGCGACTATCTGCGCTGGCTGCACGCCAAGCCCGCCGAGGCGGCGCGACACGCCTGGCAGCAGGCCTTCGCCGGCCTGCGGCAAGGCACGCTGCTCGCGCCCGAGCACTCGGCCCGGCTCACGGCCCAGCCGCGCGATCTCCACGTCGTGCTGCCGGCCGACGCGACGCGCGCGCTGGTCGCGCAGGCGCGGCGGCTCGGCATCACGGTCAACACGGTGCTGCAAGCCGCCTGGGGGCTGCTGCTCGCGCGCCGCACCGGCGAGCGCGACGTCGTGTTCGGCATCACCGTATCGGGACGCTCGCCCGAGCTCGGCGGCGCCGAGGATATCGTCGGCCTGCTGACCAACACGATTCCGCTGCGCATGCGGATCGATCCCGGCGCGCCGCTGGATGCGCTGCTCGCCGCCTTGCAGGACCGGCAGGCCGCGCTGATCGAGCATCAGCATCTGGGGCTCGCGGAGATCCAGCGTCTCGCCGGCGTGGGCACGCTGTTCGACACCCTCGTCAACTTCGAGAACTATCCGCTCGCCGACGGCAGCCTCGATCGCAGCGGCGATCCGTTGCGCGTCGCGTCGTGCAGCATCGAGGGCGGCGACACCACCCACTATCCGCTCAGCATCTCGGGCAGCCTCGGCGAGACGCTCAAGCTGCGTTTCGCGTATCGCGCCGAGCTGTTCCCGCGCGCGGGCGTCGAGGATCTCGCCGCGCGGCTGCTGATCGGCCTGCGCGCGCTGGCCGACGATCCCGCGCAGCGCGCGGGCCAGGTCGAGCTGCTGCTGCCGCACGAACGCCGGCAGATGCTGCTGGAATGGAATGCGACCCATCAGCCGACGCCCGACGCGAGTCTCGTTCAATTGGTCGAACAGCAGGCCGCACGCACGCCGGACGCGATTGCCGTGGCAGCCGACACCGGCTCGCTCAGCCATGCGCAGCTGAACGCGCGGGCCAATGCGTTGGCGCATCGGCTCATCGGGATGGGCGTCGCGGGCGAGACCCGGGTCGCGCTGTGGATGGAGCGCGGCCCGGATTGGATCGTCGCGATGCTCGCGGTGCTGAAGGCGGGCGGCGCCTATGTCCCGCTCGATCCGGCGTATCCCGAGACGCGTCTGCGCTGGATGCTCGAACAGTCGCGCGCACGCTGGCTGCTGTGCGATCGCGAGGCGCCCGATGGACTGGCCGATGTCGTGTCCGGCACGCTGCGGATCGATCAGGTGGAGGCCGGGCCCGACGAGGCCGCGGCGGGCAATCCCGGGCGGGCCATCGATCCGCGGATGCTTGCGTATGTGATGTACACGTCCGGTTCGACCGGCACGCCGAAGGGGATCGGCGTCACGCATGCGAACGTGCGCGACCTCGCCCTCGACCGGCGCTGGCGCGACGGCGCGCAGCGGCGCGTGCTGCTGCATTCCCCGCAGGTCTTCGATGCCTCCACCTACGAGATCTGGGCGCCTCTCCTCAATGGCGGGCAGATCGTCGTCGCTCCGCCCGGCAAGACCGACCTCGCCGTTCTCGCCGATCTCGTCCAGCAGCGGGAAATCACCGCGCTGTTCGTCACCACCGCGCTGTTCCGTCTGCTGGTCGAGGAACATCACGCGAGCCTCGCCCACCTCCGCACTATCTGGAGCGGCGGCGAAGCCGCATCGCCCCACCTCTTCCAGAGCCTGATCGATCGCTATCCCCATCTCAACGTCGTGCACGTCTACGGCCCGACCGAGACCACCACCTTCGCCACCTGCCATCCGATGCGCGCGCCGCTGCAACTCGGCGACAGCGTGCCGATCGGCGCGCCGATGGACAATACTCGCGCCTACGTGCTCGACGCGGCGCTGCAACCCGTGCCCGTCGGCGTGCCCGGTGAGCTTTACCTCGCCGGATCGGGGCTCGCGCGCGGTTATCTCCATCGTCCGGGTCTCACCGCCGAGCGTTTCGTCGCCAATCCGTTCACGCCCGGCGAGCGCATGTATCGCACCGGCGATCGCGTGCGCTGGCTCGACGGCGGCGCGCTCGACTATCTCGGCCGCACCGACCATCAGGTCAAGCTGCGCGGCTTTCGCAGCGAACTCGGCGAGATCGAAACCGCCTTGCTCTCGCAGCCCGAGGTCGCGCAGGCCTGCGTCATCGTGCGCGAGGATCATCCCGGCCAGCAGCAGCTCGTCGGCTATGCGGTGCCCGCCGTCGGCCACGAATTGTCGGCAGCCGCGCTGCGCAAGACGCTCGGCGCGCACCTGCCCGAGTACATGGTGCCCGCCGCGATCGTCGTACTCGACACCCTGCCGTTGACGCCCAACGGCAAGCTCGACCGCAAGGCCCTGCCCGCTCCCGACTTCACCTCCGTCAGCCAGCGCGAACCGCGCACGCCGCAGGAACACCTGCTCGCCAGGCTGTTCGCCGAGGTGCTCGGCCTCGAACGCATCGGCATCGACGATTCGTTCTTCGATCTCGGCGGCGATTCCTTGCTCGCCACCCGGCTCGTCAGCCGCATCCGCTCCGCCATGGCGGTCGAACTGACCATCCGGGCGCTGTTCGAGGCGCCCACCGTCGCCCGCCTGATCCATGAGCTGGCCAGCGCTCCCAAGGCGCGGCTGGCGCTTCGACCGATGCCCCGTCCTCTCCAGGATCGCTCATGATTCCCCTGTCCTTTGCCCAGCAGCGCCTTTGGTTCCTCCATCAGTACGACAGCGCCAGCGCGATCTACAACATCCCGCTCGCGCTGCGCCTCGACGGGCCGCTCGACGCCGGCGCGTTGCGTCTCGCCTTGCAGGATCTCGTGATCCGCCATGAAAGCCTGCGCACGCCCATCGATGAGGTCGACGGCACGGCGCAACAGATCGTCGTCGCCCAGGATGAAGCGCGCTTCTCGTTCGAGCAGGTCGACATCGCGGAAGACG
>NZ_JAAGNW010000001.1:12602-19423 GCF_010645215.1 Burkholderia multivorans
ATCGCTTCGACCTCGCCCGCGACATCCCCGTCCGCGTCGTCCTGTTCTCGATCGCACCGCAACGGCACGTCCTGCTGCTGCTGATTCATCACATCGCGAGCGACGGATGGTCGTGGGCGCCGTTCATGCGCGACCTGAGCCGCGCCTACGTCGCCCGCGCCGACGGGCGCGATCCGGCGCTCGAACCGCTGCCGGTCCAGTACGCCGACTACACCCTCTGGCAACGCGAATGGCTCGGCCAGGCGAGCGACCCCGACAGCGCCATCGCCGCCCAGATCGCGTACTGGAAACATGCGCTCGCCGACCTGCCCGAGCAGATCGCGCTGCCCTTCGATCGTTCGAGGCCGCCTCAAGCCAGCTATCGCGGCGGACACGTCCACTTCGACATCGCACCCGGCGTGCATCGGCAACTCGTCGATCTCGCACGCGGCAGCCATGCCAGCCTCTTCATGCTGCTGCATGCTGCCGTCGCGGTGTTGCTGTCCAAGCTCGGGGCCGGCAAGGACATCCCGCTGGGCACCCCCATCGCCGGCCGCACCGACGAAGCCCTCGACGATCTCGTCGGCTTCTTCGTCAACACGCTCGTCCTGCGCACCGACTTGTCAGGCAACCCCACGTTCCGCGCATTGCTCGCACGGGTCCGGCAAGGCGATCTGGCCGCCTACTCGCACCAGGATCTGCCGTTCGAGCATCTGGTCGAAATCGTCAACCCGAATCGCTCCGCCGCGCATCACCCGCTGTTCCAGGTCATGATCGTGCTGCAGAACAATGCCGCCGCGACGCTCGCCCTGCCCGGCATCCAGGCCGCGCCGCACACGCTCAGGTTCGACACCTTCAATTTCGATGAGGGCAACGAAGCCGGCACGCTGTTCGGCCACGTCGAGTTCGCGACGGACCTGTTCGACCGCGCCACGATCGATACGCTCGTGCGTCGCCTTCAACAGCTGCTGAGCGTCATCGCCGCCGAACCCGATCGACCGCTCAATCAGATCGACCTGCTCGACGCGCAGGAACGCCGGCAGTTGCTGATCGACTGGAACGACACCGCGCAGCCCGTTCCCGATGCGACCGTGTCGCATCTCTTCGAGCAACAGGCCGCCCGCACCCCCGACGCCATCGCGATCGTCAGCGGCACGACCTCGATGACCTATGCGCAGCTCGACACGGCCGCCAATCAACTCGCGCATCATCTTCAGGGGCTCGGCGTCGGCCCCGACGTCCTGATCGGCATCTGCCTGGAGCGCTCGCCGGCGGTGCTGGTCGCGCTGCTCGGTACGCTGAAGGCGGGCGCGGCCTACCTGCCGCTCAATCCGGACTACCCGGCCGAGCGGCTGGCGCACATGCTGAACGAAGCGATGGCCCCCGTCCTGATCACGCAGGAAGCGCTCGTCGACCGGCTGCCCGCGCATTGGGGCACGCTCGTGCTGCTCGACGCCGAGCGCGACGAGATCGCGCGGCAGCCTCGGGAAGCGCCGCCTGCCTCGGCGCGCGCGGCGCATCTCGCGTACGTGATGTATACGTCCGGCTCGACCGGCACGCCGAAGGGCATCGGCGTCACGCATGCGAACGTGCGCGACCTCGCGCTCGATCGCCGCTGGCGCGGCGACGCGCCGCGGCGCGTGCTGCTGCATTCGCCGCAGGTCTTCGATGCTTCCACCTACGAGATCTGGATGCCGCTCCTCAACGGCGGCCGGATCGTCGTCGCGCCGCCCGGCAAAACCGACCTCGCCGTCCTCGCCGACGTCATCGGGCAATACGCGATCACCGACCTGTGGCTGACGGCGGCGCTGTTTCATGCGCTGATCCAGGAAAACATCGACTGCCTTGGGCGCGTCGAGCGGGTGACGGCGGGCGGGGAGGCCCTGTCGGCGCCGTTGGTGCAGGCGCTGCTGGATCGTCATCCGGCGCTGTCCGTCGCCAATGGCTATGGTCCGACCGAGACGACGACGTTTGCCGCCCACCATCCGATGCGTGCGCCGCTGCGGCTCGGCGACAGCGTGCCGATCGGCGCGCCGATGGACAACACCCGCGCCTACGTGCTCGACGCGGCGCTGCAACCCGTGCCCGCCGGGGTGGCGGGCGAGCTTTATCTCGCCGGGTCGGGGCTCGCGCGCGGTTATCTCCATCGTCCGGGCCTTACCGCCGAGCGTTTCGTCGCCAATCCTTTCGAGCCCGGCGAACGCATGTATCGCACCGGCGATCGCGTGCGCTGGCTCGACGGCGGCGTGCTCGACTATCTCGGCCGCACCGACCATCAGATCAAGCTGCGCGGCTTTCGCAGCGAACTCGGCGAGATCGAAACCGCCTTGCTCTCGCAGCCCGAGGTCGCGCAGGCCTGCGTCATCGTGCGCGAGGATCATCCCGGGCAGCAGCAGCTCGTCGGCTACGCGGTGCCCGCCGCGGGCCACGAATTGTCGGCGGCCGCGTTGCGCAGGACGCTCGGCGACCAATTGCCCGAGTACATGGTGCCCGCCGCGATCGTCGTGCTCGACACCCTGCCGTTGACGCCCAACGGCAAGCTCGACCGCAAGGCCCTGCCCGCTCCCGACTTCACCTCCGTCAGCCAGCGCGAGCCGCGCACGCCGCAAGAGCAGCTGCTCGCCAGGCTGTTCGCCGAGGTACTCGGCCTCGAACGCGTCGGCATCGACGATTCGTTCTTCGATCTCGGCGGCCATTCGCTGCTCGCCACGCGCCTCGTGAGCCGCATCCGCGCGGCGCTCGACATCGAGATGCCGATCCGCGCGTTGTTCGAAACGCCGACCGTCGCCGCGCTCGCGCCGCAACTCGGCATGAGCGTCGCCGGTCGCGCCACGCTGCAACCGCAGATCCGGCCCGCTGTCGTGCCCCTGTCCTACGCTCAGCAACGCCTGTGGTTTTTGCATGGGTATGACGAGGCGAGCGCGATCTACAACATCCCGTTCGCGCTGCGCCTCGACGGCGCCCTCGATAGCGACGTGCTGCATCAGGCGCTCGGCGAGCTCGTCGCTCGGCACGAGAGCCTGCGGACCTGTTTCGTCGAGATCGACGGTGTTGCCCGGCAGCTCGTCGTGGCGGCGAATGACGCGCAGCTCTCTTTCGAGCGGATCGCTTCGATCTCGCCCGCGAGATCCCGATCCGCATCACCCTGTTCTCGATCGCGCCGCAACGGCATGTCCTGCTGTTGCTGGTTCATCACATCGCGAGCGACGGATGGTCGTGGGCGCCGTTCATGCGCGACCTGAGCCGCGCCTATGTCGCTCGCGCCGACGGCCTCGATCCGGCAGTCGAACCGCTGCCGGTCCAGTACGCCGACTACACCCTCTGGCAACGCGAATGGCTCGGGCAAGCCAGCGATCCCGACAGCGCCATCGCCGCCCAGATCGAATACTGGAAACATGCGCTCGCCGATCTGCCCGAACAGATCGCGCTGCCCTTCGATCGGCCGCGTCCGCCTCAGGCCAGCTATCGCGGCGGGCATTTCTACTTCGACATCGCGCCCGAGCTGCATCACCAGCTGGTCGATCTCGCACGCGGCAGTCAGGCCAGCCTCTTCATGCTGCTGCATGCCGCGGTGGCCGTCCTGTTGTCCAAGCTCGGGGCCGGCTACGACATTCCGCTGGGCACCCCCATCGCCGGCCGCACCGACGAAGCCCTCGACGATCTCGTCGGCTTCTTCGTCAACACGCTCGTCCTGCGCACCGACTTGTCAGGCAACCCCACGTTCCGCGAATTGCTCGCGCGGGTCCGCCACGCCGATCTCGCCGCCTACTCGCACCAGGATCTCCCCTTCGAGCATCTGGTCGAAATCGTCAACCCGAGCCGTTCCGCGTCCCATCACCCGCTGTTCCAGGTGATGGTCGCGTTGCAGAACAATGCCGCCGCGACGCTCGCCTTGCCCGGCATCCAGGCCGCGCCGCACAAACTCAGGTTCGACATCGCCAAGTTCGACCTGACCTTCAATTTCGACGAGCAGTTCGTCGAAGGCGACCAAGCCGGCAAACTGCTCGGCCACAGCGAGTTCGCCGCCGACCTGTTCGACCGCAGCACGATCGACACCTTGACGCACCGTCTGCAACAGCTGCTGAGCGCCATCGCCGCCCGGCCCGATCAACCGCTCGGCGAGATCGACCTGCTCGACGCGCAGGAACGCCGGCAACTGCTGATCGACTGGAACGACACCGCGCAAGCCGTTCCGAACGCCACGCTGCCGCATCTCTTCGAGCAACAGGTCGCCCGCACCCCCGATGCCGTCGCGATCGTCGGCGGCACGACCTCGATGACCTACGCACAGCTCAACACGGCCGCCAATCGCCTCGCCCACCAACTGATCGACGCCGGCCTCGGCCCGGAACAATGCGTCGCCGTCGCATTGCCGCGCTCGCTCGACCTCGTCGTCGCGCTGCTTGCCGTGCTCAAAGCGGGCGCAGCCTACCTGCCGCTCGATCCGGACTACCCGCCCGAGCGCCTCGCCTACATGCTCGACGACGCCGGCCCGGCGCTGCTCCTCACCCACAGCGCGGCCGCGCCCCAACGCCCGCTCGCCCTCCCGCACTGGCTGATGGACCAGCTGCCGGCCTCCGGCAACGACACCTCGAACCCGCGCGACGACCAGCGCACGAGCCCCCTGCTCGCCGAGAACCCGGCCTACGTGATCTACACCTCCGGCTCCACCGGTCGCCCGAAAGGGATCGTCGTCCGCCACCACGGGCTCGGCAACTTCCTGCATGCGATGCAGCAGCAGCCGGGCCTGGCCGACCGCGGCCTCTGGCTCGCCTGCACGCCGGTCTCGTTCGACATCTCGGCACTGGAGCTGTACCTGCCGCTCGTGCAGGGCGCCCGCATCCAGCTCGTCCCGCGCGACACGAGCGTCGACGGCCCGGCCCTGCGCACGCTGGTCGAAACGGTCCGGCCGCAGGTCATGCAGGCCACCCCGGCCACCTGGCAGATGCTGCGCGAGGCCGGCTGGCAGCCGTCGCCCGGGCTGCGCATCCTGTGCGGCGGCGAGGCGCTGTCGCCCGATCTGGCCGCGTTCCTGCGCCACGACGCGACGCCGCCCCTGAACCTCTACGGCCCGACGGAAACCACCATCTGGTCGTTGTGCGCCGATGTCGGCGACGCCTCCGCGCCGATCGGCAAGCCGATCGGCAACACCCGCGCCTACGTGCTCGACGCGGCGCTGCAACCCGTGCCCGTCGGCGTCGCGGGCGAACTGTATCTCGCCGGCGACGGGCTCGCCCGCGGCTACCTCGACCGCCCCGGCGTCACCGCCGAGCGCTTCAGCGCCAATCCGTTCACGCGCGGCGAGCGCATGTATCGCACCGGCGATCTCGCGCGCTGGCGGCGCGACGGACAGCTCGACTATCTCGGCCGCACCGACCACCAGATCAAGCTGCGCGGCTTCCGCGTCGAGCTGGGCGAGATCGAGGCCATGCTCGCGCGGCAGCCCGGCGTCGCCCGCGGCGCGGTGGTCGTGCGCGAGGATGCGCCGGGGCAGCGCCGGCTGGTCGGCTACGCGTTCCCGCACGACGGCGCCGCGCTCGACGAGGCCGCCCTGCGCCGCGCGCTCGCGGTGTCGCTGCCCGACTACATGGTGCCCGCCGCGATCGTCGTGCTCGACGCCTGGCCGCTGACGCCGAACGGCAAGCTCGACCGCCGCGCGCTGCCCGCACCGGATTTCACGGCGCGCGCGTTCCGTGCGCCGGACACGCCGCACGAACGGACGCTCGCCGCGCTCTACGCCGAGGTGCTCGATCTGCCGCGCGTCGGCCTCGACGATTCGTTCTTCGATCTCGGCGGCCATTCGCTGCTGGCCGTGCGGCTGATCGCCCGCATCCGGGCGACGCTCGACCTCGAACTGCCGATCCGCACCCTGTTCGAACACCCGACCATCGCCGCGCTCGCCCCCCAACTGGCGAAGCACGGCGCCACGCACCGGCCGGCGCTGCGCGCCCGCCGCCCCCGCCCGACCCCCGGACACGGAGTTCGTCATGAGCACGACTGAGTTCGACACGCTGCCGCTCTCGCACGCCCAGCAGCGTCTGTGGTTCATCGATCGCTACGAAGGCCCGAGCCCGACCTACAACATGCCGCTCGTGCTGCGGCTGCGCGGCGCGCTCGACGCCGCGGCGCTCCACGCCGCGCTGCACGACGTGCTCGAACGCCATGAGAGCCTGCGCACGCTGATCGCGACAGCCGACGACGGCGAGCCGATCCAGCGCGTGCTCGACCCGGACGACGCGCGCGCACGCTTCATCCATACCGAAGCGAGCGTCGCCGACGACGTCGCGCTGGAGGCGCGGCTGCACGAGGCGGCCGGGCACTGCTTCGCGCTGGCCGACGACCTGCCGTTCCGCACCGCGCTGTTGCGCCGCGCCCCCGACGACGCGACGCTGCTGCTGCTGATGCACCACATCGCGAGCGACGGCTACTCGCTGTCGATCCTCGCGCGCGACCTGGTCGCGGCCTACACCGCGCGCCGCGCGGGTCGCCCGCCGGACTGGCAGCCGCTCGAGATCCAGTACGGCGACTACGCGCTGTGGCAGCGCGAGCTGCTCGGCGACGAACGCGACCCGGAGAGCACGGGCGCGCGCCAGCTGGCCTACTGGCGCGACGCGCTGGCCGGCTTGCCCGACTACCTGGAACTGCCGTTCGACCGGCCCCGCCCGGCGGTCGCCAGCTATCGCGGCGGCTACCACGCGTTCCCGATCGATGCCGCCACCCACGCGCGCCTGCTCGCGCTCGCGCGCCAGCGCATCGTCGAACGCCGCCTCGTCGACCGTCACGCCGCGCTCGCGGCACACGTCGGCCGTCAGGTCGAGCGGGAAGCCGTAGGTGTCGTGCAG
>NZ_JAAGNW010000001.1:19433-30866 GCF_010645215.1 Burkholderia multivorans
CGCGACCTTGTCGATGGCCCTGCAGGCGGCGCTCGCGACGCTGCTGACGCGGCTCGGCGCCGGCGCCGACATCCCGCTCGGCTGCGCGAACGCCGGCCGCACCGACGACGCGCTGCACGACCTGATCGGCTTTTTCGTGAACGTCTGGGTGCTGCGGGTCGACACCGCCGGCCGCCCGGATTTCCTGACGCTGCTGGAGCAGGTGCGGGAGCGGGCGCTCGCGGCCTATGCGAACCAGGACCTGCCGTTCGAGCGGCTGGTCGACGCGCTCAATCCGACGCGCTCGCGCGCCTACCATCCGCTGTTCCAGGTCAACCTGACCTTGCAGAACGCCGGCCGCCCGAGCTTCGCGCTGCCCGGATTGCACGTCGAGCAACGCGAGATCCTGACCGGCACCGCGAAATTCGACCTGTTCTTCGCGCTGACCGAGACCACGCGCGAAAACGGCGCGGCAGACGGCCTGCACGGCGTGATCGAATACGCGACCGACCTGTTCGACGCGACGACCATCGCGCGCATCGCGGCCGGCTTCACGCGCCTGCTCGACGGCGTCGCGCGCACGCCGGAGCGGCCGGTCGCGGACATCGCGCTGCTCGACGCCGCGGAACAACGCCGCCTGCTGGTCGACTGGAATGCGACCGCGCGCCCCGGCGCGCCGCGCACCCTGACCGACCTGTTCGCGGAGCAGGTCGCGCGCGCGCCGCACGCACGCGCCGCATGCTGTGGCGACGCCGCCGTCACCTACGCCGAACTCGACGCGCGCGCGAACCGGCTCGCCCATCATCTGCAAGGCTACGGCGTCGGCCCCGACACGCTGGTGGGCCTGTGCGTGGAGCGCTCGCTCGACCTGCTCGTCGGCATCCTGGGCATCCTCAAGGCGGGCGCCGCCTACCTGCCGCTCGATCCGGACAATCCGCCGGAGCGCCTCGCCTACATGCTCGACGAAACCGCCACCACGGTGGTGGTCACGCAGCAGGCGCTCGCGAACCGCCTGCCCCCGCGCGCGCAGGCCGCCATCGCGCTCGACGCCGACATCGCGCTGCGCTGCCAGCCGACTCACGCGCCCGAGCTCGCCGTCGAGCCGGACCACCTGGCCTACGTGATGTACACGTCCGGCTCCACCGGCAAGCCCAAGGGCATCGCGATCAGCCACCGCAACGTCGCGGAGCTGGCGCTCGACCGCCGCTGGCGCACGGGCGACCAGCAGCGCGTACTGCTGCACTCGCCGCAGGTGTTCGACGCCTCCACCTACGAGATCTGGGTGCCGCTGCTGCACGGCGGCGAGATCGTGATCGCGCCGCCGGGCCGGGCGGACATCCACGTGCTGTCCGACGTGATCGAGCGTCGCGCGGTCACCGCGCTGTTCCTCACGACCGCGCTGTTCCGCCTCCTGGCCGACGAGCGGCCCGCCTGCTTCGCCCGCGTGCGCACCGTCTGGACGGGCGGCGAGGCCGCGTCGCCCGCCGCCTTCCAGCGCGTGCTCGACCAGTGCCCCGAGACGGAGGTGGTGCACGTCTACGGTCCGACCGAGACCACGACCTTCGCCGCCTGCTATCCGATGCGCGCGCCGTTCAGCGTCGAGGCGCGGGTGCCGATCGGCGCGCCGATGGACAACACGCGCGTCTACGTGCTTGACGCCGCGCTGCAGCCGGTGCCGGCCTGCGTGCCGGGCGAGCTGTACATCGGCGGGCCCGGGCTCGCGCGCGGCTACCTGGGGCGGCCCGCGCTGACGGCCGAGCGCTTCGTCGCGCATCCGCACGGCGCGCCGGGCGAGCGCCTCTACCGGACGGGCGACCTCGTGCGCTGGCGCGGCGACGGCCAGCTGGATTTTCTTGGTCGCACCGACCATCAGGTCAAGATCCGCGGCCTGCGGATCGAACTGGGCGAGATCGAGGCGCGGCTCACACGCCATCCCTGGGTCAGCCAGGCCGCCGCGATCGCGCGCGAGGACCAGCCGGGACGCAAGCAGCTGGTCGCCTACGTGGTGCGCGACGACCTCGGCGACGCGCCCGATGCGCGCCGCGACGGCGCGCAGCTGAGCGGCTGGCAAGCGCTGTACGACACGCTCTACGCGGCCCCGTCGGCGCTCGACGACCAGGAGGATTTCCGCGGCTGGAACAGCAGCTACGACAGCCAGCCGATTCCCGTCGAGCAGATGCGCGAGTGGCTGGCCGCGACGGTCCGGCGGATCGACGCGCTGCACGCGTCGCGCGTGCTCGAGATCGGCGTCGGCTCGGGCCTGCTGATGTGGAAGCTCGCGCCGCGCTGCGACGCGTACTGGGGCACCGACTTCTCCGCGCCGACGATCGCCCAGCTCGGCGACAAGCTCGCCGGCCATCCCGACCTGCAGCCGCGCGTGACGCTGCGGCACCAGCCGGCCCACGATTTCACGGGGCTGCCGGCGGGCTATTTCGACACGATCGTCCTCAATTCGATCGTCCAGTATTTCCCGAACGCGGCGTACCTGACCGACGTCATCGAACAGGCGATGCGCCTGCTCGCGCCGGGCGGCCGGATCTTCCTCGGCGATCTGCGCAACCTGCAGCTGCTGCCCTGCTTCGCCTGCGCCGTCGCGCTTCGCAAGTCGGGGCGCGAGGCCGATCCGGCCCGCGTGCGGCAACTGATCGCGCAATTGCTGCTGAACGAGCGCGAGCTGTTGCTCGACCCGCGCTTTTTCCTGCAGTTGCGCGAGCGTTTCGACGAGCCGGTCGGCATCGACATCCAGTTCAAGCGGGGCGCGCATCACAACGAACTGTCGCGCTACCGGTACGAGGTCGTGCTGCACAAGCGGCCGGCGCAGCCGCTGTCGCTCGCGCTCGCGCCGACGCTCGCCTGGGGGCCCGGGCTGGCCGACGCCGACGCGCTCGAACACCGCCTGCGCGCGGACCGTCCGCGCCTGCTGCGGGTGAGCGGCATCCCGAATCGCCGCGTGCTGGGCGCGCTCGACGCGATGCGCGCGCTGCGCGACGGCGTGCTCGCCGACCCGCACCCCGCGACGGACGCCGACGCCCCCGCGCAGATCGGGCTCGATCCCGAAACCGCCTGCCGGCTCGGCGAGGCGCTCGGCTATGTCGCGATCCCGACCTGGTCGGCCCAGACCGACGGCAGCGATTTCGACCTGCTGCTGATCGCGCCGCCCGCGCTCGACGGCGCGATCCCCGTCGACCACTACCAGGCGACGGGCCCCGCCCACGCGCGCCTGTCGACGTTCAGCAACCACCCGGACGTCAACGGCGATGCGCGCGCGTTCATCCAGGAGCTGAAGCGCCATCTGGCCGAGACCCTGCCGGACCACATGCTGCCCGCGTCGATCGTGCTGCTGGAGCGCCTGCCGCTCACGCCCAACGGCAAGCTCGACCGCAAGGCGCTGCCCGCGCCGAACTTCGGCGCGTCGACGGATCGCGCGCCGCGCACCGAGACGGAAAGCACGCTCGCCGACCTGTTCTGCGACGTGCTCGGCCTCGAGCAGGTGGGCGTGCACGACAGCTTTTTCGATCTGGGCGGCGATTCGATCCTCGCGATCCAGCTCAAGTCGCGCGCGCAGGAGCGCGGCGTCGGCTTCGAGGTCTCGCACCTGTTCGACCACCAGAGCGTCGCGGCGCTCGCCCGGATCGCCACCGGCGCGACGCACGCGGCCGCTGACCGCGTCGAGCGCTTCGCGCTGATCTCGGACGAGGACCGGCGCAAGCTGCCGGACGACGTCGAGGACGCCTATCCCCTGAGCCAGCTGCAGGCGGGCATGATCTTCCACAGCGACTACGAGACGGGCTCGACGCTGTACCACGAGGTGTTTCCGTCGCGGATTCCGCTGCGCTTCTCGCAGCCGGCGCTCGAACACACACTGCGCACGCTGTGCCGCCGCCACGAGATGCTGCGCACGCGCTTCGATCTCGAGACCTACGGCGTGCCGCTGCAACTCGTGCAGCGCAGCGCCGTCATTCCGCTCGCGGTGCAGGATCTGCGCGGCCTGCCGCCCGACGTCCAGGCCGCCCGGCTCGACGACTGGCTGCGCGCGGCGGCCGGCCGCGCGATCGACAAGACCGCCGCGCCGCTCCTCGCGGCGCAGGTGCACTGGCTGTCCGACGCGCAGTTCTGTCTCACGCTCGACTTCCATCATGCGATCCTCGACGGCTGGAGCCACGCGAACCTCGTCACCGAGCTGCTGCAGCGCTACCAGGCCGAACTGGACGGCGAGCGGCTCGACAGCGCGCCGCTCGCGGCCCACTACCGCGACTACATCGCACTCGAACGCGCGGCGCTCGCGTCCGCGCCGAGCCGTGCGTTCTGGCTCGATCATCTGCGCGATTTCCACGGCCGCGATCCGCAGGGGCGCATGGACGGCAGCCAGCCTGCGCCGTCGGCCGCACCCGCCGGCTCCGTGGAAACGCAGGTGCCCATCACGATCGCGCGCGGCACGGCCGACGGGCTGAACCGGCTCGCCCGCACCGCGAAGACCACGCTCAAGTCGGTACTGCTGACGGCCCACCTGGCCGCGCTGAGCGTGCTGACGGGCAGCGTCGACGTCGCGACGGCGCTGGTGACGAACGGCCGGCCGGAAGCCACCGACGGCGACCGGCAGATCGGGCTGTTCCTGAACTCCGTGCCGCTGCGGCTGCGCGTCGACGCGCCGAGCTGGGCCGCGCTGCTCGAACGCGTCATCGCCACCGAGCGCGCGCTGTTTCCGCACCGGCACTACCCGCTTCCGAGCATCCTGCGCGACGCGGACGATCCGGCATGCCTGAAGGTGCTGTTCAACTACACGCATTTCCATGCGTACGAGGCGCTCGGGGAACTGGCCGCCCACGCGAGCGACAACCTCGGCGCGGCGGGCGACACGAGCTTCAGCCTGGGTGTCGATTTCCAGCCCGACGGCGCCGATCTGCACGGCCAGCTCACCGGCCATCGGGCCGCCTACTCGCGCGCGACGCTCGAACGCTACGCGCGCTGCTACGGCGAGATCCTGCGCGTGCTCGCGCAGGACGCCGACGCGCCCGTGCGGCTCCCCGACCTGCTCACGGCCGACGAACAGCACACGGTGCTGCGCGGCTGGAACGCCACCGCGCACGCGGTGCCGGACACGCTGCTGCACGCGTCGTTCGCGCGGCAGGCGGCGCGCACGCCCGAGGCGGTCGCGCTCGTGCATCGCGCGCGCCGGCTCGACTACGCCGAACTCGACGCGCGCGCCAATCGCCTCGCGCACGTGCTGCTCGCCCACGGCGTGGAACCGGAGCAACGGGTCGCGCTCGCGTTGCCGCGTTCGGACGACATGATCGTCGCCGAACTGGCCGTCCTGAAGGCGGGCGCGGCGTTCCTGCCGCTCGACGTCGACTATCCGGCGCGCCGCCTCGCGGACATCGTCGACGACGCGCGTCCCGTGCTGCTCGTCACGCTCGCCGGACTGAGCGGCCGCCTGCCCGCCGGCGTCCCTCGGCTCGCACTCGACGACGCCGCCACCGCCGCGCAGTGGCGCGCGGCCCCGCCCGACGCGCCGCTGTCCGCCGCGCGCGTGCGTCCGGAACAGCTCGCCTACGTGATCTACACCTCGGGGTCGACCGGCAAGCCGAAGGGCGTGATGATTCCGCATTCGGCCATCGGCCACCTGTTCCATCACAATCGCGATGCGTTCTTCGAAGCGGAGCGGATCGCGGCGGGCGTGACGCGGCTGCGCTTCGCGCTGACGGCGTCGTTCGCGTTCGACACGTCGATCGAAAGCCTGCTGTGGCTCGCGGCGGGCCACGAGGTCCACCTCGTCGACGACGCGCTGCGCCGCGACGGCGAAGCGCTCGCCCGCTACGTGCAGGACCAACGGATCCACTGCCTGGACCTGACGCCCAGCTACTTCGAACAGCTGCTCGACAGCGGCCTGCTGCACCCGGACAGCCCCTATCCGGTCAACGTCATGCTCGGCGGCGAGGCGATCGGCGCTGCGCAGTGGCGCGCGCTGCAGCGCTTCGAGCGCATTCGCGGCTACAACTTCTACGGCCCGACCGAAACCACGATCGACGCCTGCTTCGCCGCGATCGAGGGCGACGGCCCGCCGTCGATCGGCCGGCCGCTCTGGAACACCCGCGCCTACGTGCTCGACGCGCGGCTGCGGCCGGTCCTGCCCGGCGTCGTCGGCGAACTGTATCTCGCCGGCCCCGGGCTCGCGCGCGGCTATCTCGCGCACGCGGGCCTGAGCGCCGCGCGCTTCGTCGCCAATCCGTTCGAGCCCGGCGCGCGCCTGTACCGCACGGGCGACCTCGTGCGCTGGCGCGACGACGGCCAGCTCGACTACGTCGGCCGCACCGACGCCCAGGTCAAGCTCCGCGGCTTCCGCATCGAGCTTGACGACATCGAGGCCGTGCTCGCCACGCTGCCCGGCGTCGCGCAGGCCCGCGTGAACCTGCACGAGACGTCGGGCGGCCACCGCTCGCTCGTGGGCTACGTGGTCGGCGCGCGCGCCGAGGCGGCGCTCGACGCCGCCGCGCTGCGCCGCGCGGCGGCCGAGCGGCTGCCCGACTACATGGTGCCGGCCGCGTTCGTCGTGCTCGACGCCATCCCGCTCACGCCCAACGGCAAGCTGGACCGGCGCGCCTTGCCCGCGCCCGAGCGCGCGGCGGCGGGCCGCGCGCCGGGCACCCCGCGCGAGACCCTGCTCGCCGGCTTGTTCGCCGAAGTGCTGGGCGTGGAGCCGCTCGGCATCGACGACAACTTCTTCGATCTCGGCGGCGATTCGCTGCGCGCCGTCCGGCTGGCCGGCCGGATCCGCGCGACGCTCAACACCGGCATGCCGATCCGCGCGCTGTACGAAGCGCCGACGGTAGCGGGCCTCGCCCGCCGGCTCGACCACGCCGCCGACGCGGGAGCGCCGCCGCCGCTCCTGCCGCTGCGCGTCACCGGCGCGCTCGCGCCGCTGTTCTGCCTGCCGCCCGCGAGCAATCTGTCGTGGTGCTATGCCGGCCTCGTGCGCCACCTCGATGCGCACTGCCCGGTCTATGGGCTGCAGATGCCGGTCGAGCCTTCGCCTGACAGCGCGCCGCCCACGCTCGACGCGGTGGTCGAACACCACCTGGCCGCGCTGCGCCGCGTGCAGCCGGACGGCCCCTACCGGCTGCTCGGCTGGTCGATCGGCGGCCTGATCGCGCACGCGCTTGCAGCGCGCCTGCAGGCGCTCGGCGCAACGGTCTCGCTGCTCGTGCTGATCGACGCGTACCCGCACGCGGCGACCGTACCCGATCCATCGTCCGCGCCGGCGCGCGAACGGGCGGCGCTCGCCCACGTGCTGGCCGGCTTCGGCATCGACGCGCCCGCCTGGCCCGCGGCCGCGAGTCGCGAACAGATGCTGGCGGCACTGGTCGAGCGCGGCGCGTTGTCGGTCAACGACACGCGCACCGTCGCGGCGATGCTGACCGCGTTCGCGCACAGCGATGCGCTCGCCGACGCCTTCGCCCCGACGCCGTTCGACGGCGACGTGGTGTTCTTCCGCGCCGGACAGCCGGCCGAGGGGCTGCCGGCGTTGTCGGCGCATGCATGGGCGCCCTACGTGAGGGGCGCGCTCGAGGTGCACGACCTGCCGACGCATCACTTCGACATGCTGGCCGAACCGTTCCGCGCGTCGATCGCGCAGGTCCTGAACCCGCGCCTGCGCGCCCAGGCCGCGCCGGACGCCCGCTTGCCCTGAAACCACGCGGCGGCCGCGCACGCTGCGCGGCCGCCGCGCCACTTTATCCACCACCTCCGAGGATCCATGAACGCAACTGATCTGGCCGCGCCCGTTTTTCTCGACAGCGACACCAAAATCGAACCGCTCGTGTTTCGCTGGTACGCCTGGGGCCACCTCGTCTCGCCGGTGCAGCAGGCGCTCAATCTCGCGTTCCGGCAGCTGCCGGCGCTCAAGTCCTTCATCGCGAACCCCGGCGTGCACGAGGCGACCTCGCGCAATCCCAAGATGCTGGGCGGCGCGTTCCTCGAACTGACCCAGCGCGACGTCGCGAGCGTGCGCGCGCTGCTGCAGGACATCCTGGAACGCGGCGCGGGCCTGCTCGGCTTCGCGCAGGACCTGCTCGATCTCGATCGCCGGCTGCAGAAACACGCAAGCGGCTTCAGCCTCGACCACCTGTACGCCGACCTGCCCGCCTCGCTGGCCGGGCTCGTCGAAGCCGGCTACGACCTGAACAACCACCCGTCGCTGCGCATCGTCGAGGATCTCGTCTACCTCGACGGGCCGGCCCACACCGACGCGCAGGAAATCGCCTTCAGCCGCACGCGCGACGAGGCGCGCAACTTCTTCATCAACACGCCGCGCCTCGACACGGAACAGCGCTTCGTGATCCCCGCGCCGTTCGCCGATACGCGCTTCGACCTGCTGTCGGAAAGCCGGATCGCGCCGGTGCCGTTCGAGGCGATCGCGCAGGCGCTCGGCGTCGCGGACCCCGAGGCCCGCACCCGCCTGCGCAGCTACTTCAGCGCGACGCCGCCGCGCCGCGACACCCCCGACTACACGGAAGACGCGGTGCGGGTGCGCTACTTCGGCCACGCGTGCGTGCTGGTGCAGAGCGCCGACGTCAGCGTGCTGATCGATCCGTTCGTGACCTGGGACCACGACGACGCGGACGCGCGCCTGACCTTCCACGACCTGCCCGATCACATCGACTACGTGTGCCTCACGCACAACCACCAGGACCACTTCAGCGTGGAGGCGCTGCTGCAGCTGCGCAACCGGATCGGCACCGTCCTCGTGCCGCGCAACAACGTCAACAATCTCGCCGACCCGTCGATGAAGCTCGCGCTGCGCGCGATCGGCCATCACCGGGTGCGGGTGATGGACCCGCTCGAACGGATCGAGCTGCCGGGCGGCTGGCTCACGAGCCTGCCGTTCTACGGCGAGCACGCCGACCTCAGCATCGCGAGCAAGCACGGCATGTGCATCGACCTGAAAGGCCGCCGGATGCTGTTCCTCGCCGACTCCGACTGCAAGGACCGGATCCTGTATCGCCGGATCGCCCGCCACGTCGGCCAGATCGACCGGCTGTTCATCGGCATGGAATGCGACGGCGCGCCGCTGACCTGGCTGTACGGCCCGTATCTGAGCACGCCGATCAACCGCAAGGACGACGACTCGCGCCGCCTGTCCGGTTCCGACTGCGAACACGCCTGGTCGATCGTCGAGGAGTTCGGCTGCCGGCACGCCTATGTCTACGCGATGGGGCAGGAGCCGTGGCTGCGCTTCGTCGCCGGCTTGCAGTACACGCCCGAGAGCAAGCAGATCGTCGAGTCCGACCGCTTCGTCGAACGGTGCCGCGGCGCGGGGCTCGAAGCCGAGCGCCTGTACGGCTGCCGGACCTTCGTGTTCTGACCGGGGGGCTCGCATGGAATCCAGTCCGCTCGAGGTCGCCCACGACGCGACCGCCGCCTCCCCGGGCCACGCGATCAAGGCCCTGCTCAGACGCACCCGCTTCCGCAACGTCTGGCTCGCCAGCGCGATGTCGCAGTTCGGCGATACCTGCTTCATGGTCACGCTGCCCTGGCTCCTGCTGCAGATGAATCATTCGGGCGTGGTCCTGGGCTCGGTGCTGACGACCCTGGCCGTGCCGCGCGCCGCGCTCTTGCTGGTCGGCGGCGCGTTCAGCGACCGCTTCTCCGCGCGCAGCGTGCTGATGGTCGCGAGCCTCGTCCAGCTCGCGTGCGTGGCGACGCTCGCGGTGCTGAGCGCACGGCACGCGTTGCCGCTGCCGGCGCTCTATGCGCTCGTGTTCTGCTTCGGCATGGCCGATGCGTTCGGGTCGCCGGCCATCCGGGTCCTGTTGCCCGAGCTGGTGGAGCGCGAGCAGATCCCGGCCGCCAACGCGCTCACGCAAGTCACGGCGCAGATCAGCATCCTCGGCGGGGCGGCCTTCATCGGCTTCGCGCTCGATCGCCTGGGGGCCGCGCCGACGCTCGGCGTGGTGGCCGCGAGCTTCGCCTGCCTCGCCCCGGTGCTGTGGCGGCTGCCCGCCACGCGGGGCCGGCCCGTGCAGGAGCGCGGCCTCGCGCGCGCGATCGTCGACGGCCTGCGGTACGTGCAACGGGAAACGTCGCTGCGCCTGCTGATCATCGCGATCGCCTGCGTGAATTTCAGCGTGGCCGGGGCGACCCAGATCGGGCTGGTCACGCTGGCGCACCTGCGCTTCGGCTCGTCCACGGACTACGGCCTGCTGCTCGTGGCGGCCGGCGCGGGATCGTTCATCGGCATGATCGGCGCGGGCGTGAGCCGGCGCGTGGAGAACATGCGCGGGACCGTGTTCGGGGCCTGCATCGCGCTCGGGGGCGCGCTCGGGGTGCTGGCGATCCGCCTGCCGTTCTGGCCGGTGCTCGCGATCACGTGCATGCTCGGCGTGACGGCGGGCTATATCAACGTGCGGGTGCTGTCGTGGCTGCAGGTGGTGGTCAGGAAGGACATGCTGGGCCGCGTGATGAGCGTGCTCGCCTTCGCCTCCACCGGGGTCGCGCCGCTGTCGCTCGCGCTGGGCGGCTGGCTCGCGCAGACGCGTCTCGACGCGCTGTTCGCCGGCAGCGGCGCGCTGGTCCTGCTGGTGGCGGTGTGCATCGGGCTGTCGAAGCGGGCCGGCTGGGCGCCGCGCGCGGAGCCGGCGGAGGAAGCGCGCGAGGCATGACGGGCGCGGGCGCGTCGCCGCGCCGTCCGGCGACGCGCCCCGTCACGATTCGACGCATGCCGGTTGCGTCCGACGCGCCGGCTCACGCCGTGCTGCCCGACACCTCGATCTGCGCCACCGACGCCATCAGCCGGTCCGCAGGCATCGGCCGGCCCAGCAGATAGCCTTGCAGCGAGTTGCAGCCGAGCTGCGTGAGGAACTGCTGCTGCTCCGACGTCTCCACGCCCTCGGCGACGATCTCGAGGTTGAGCGTACGGCCCAGGGCCACGATCGCGGACACGATCGCGGCATCCTCGGTGTCGTGTTCGAGATCGCGGATGAAACCGCGATCGATCTTCAGTTCGCTGGCCGGCAGGCGCTTGAGATACAGCAGGCTCGAATAGCCCGTGCCGAAATCGTCGATCGAGATGCGCACGCCCATGTCGCTCAGCTGATGCAGGATCCGCACGCTCTCCTCGGCGTTGCGCATCGCGGTCGATTCCGTCACCTCCAGGATCAGGCAGTGCGGCGCGAGGCCGTGGCGTTCGAGCGTCTCGCGCACGCCCTGCACGAGGTGGGCATGGGCGAACTGCGAGGCGGACAGGTTGACCGCGATGCTCCAGTGGCTGTGCCCCGCGTCGTGCCACGCGCGCATCTGCCGGCAAGCTTCGTCCAGCACCCAGGCGCCGAGCGGGATGATCAGGCCGGCTTTTTCCGCGAGCGGGATGAACTGGTCGGGCCCGATGATCCCGCGCGTCGGGTGCGCCCAGCGCACCAGCGCCTCCACGCCGATGACCGGCCCCTTGGGCGCATCGAACTT
>NZ_JAAGNW010000001.1:30876-34080 GCF_010645215.1 Burkholderia multivorans
TGGGCTGGTAATGCAGCACCAGCTCGTGCCGCTTGAGGGCGGCGCGCAGGTCCTGCATCAGTTGCAGCTGCTCGTGCACGTTGACGTTCATCGACGCCTCGAAGAAGCAGTACGCATTGCGCCCCAGCGATTTCGCGTGATACATGGCCGCGTCGGCATGCGCGAGCAGTTCGCGCTGGTGCGCGCCGTCGCCCGGCTACATCGCGATGCCGATGCTGGTCGACACGCGCAGCTCGTGGCTCGCCGCCTGGAACGGCTGCTGGATCGCTTCGAGCAGGTTGCCGGCCAGGGTCGCCGCATCCGACGGATCGCCGACTTCGGCGACCAGCACGAACTCGTCGCCGCCCACCCGCGCGATCGTATCCTTGGCGCGCACGCGCGCGCGGATCCGCCGGGCGACCTCGACCAGCAGCTGATCGCCGACGTAGTGGCCATAGGCGTCGTTGACGGCCTTGAAGCCGTCGAGGTCGAGGAACATCAGCGCGCACATGCTGCCGCTGCGGTCGGCCGCCTGGATCGCCTGATCGATGCGATCCTCGAGCAGCAGGCGGTTCGGCAGCGTGGTCAGGTTGTCGTGCAGGGCGAGGTAGGTCAGCTTCTCGTTGGCGGCGGCAAGCGACGTCGCCAGCACCAGCGTGCGCGATTCCAGGCGCAGATCGAGCACCGAGGTGATCAGCGCGATGCCCAGCACGGCCAGCGTCAGGATGCTGATGACGAGCGCCAGCCAGCCGCTGTCGAGGCCGTCGGCCGCGGCGCCGCACACGCTGCCGTACGGGAACTGCGCGGCGGCCATGCCCGTGTAGTGCATGCCGACGATGGCGCCGCCCATGACGACCGCCGCCCCGAGGCGCAGCACCCAGACCCGCGACGAGTGGCGGCGCAGCCTGAACGCGATCCACAGCACCGCGCCCGAGGCGATCACGGCGATCAGGACGGACAGCGCGACGAGCGACGGCGCGTACTCGATCGACGGCGCCATCTTCATGGCGGCCATGCCGGTGTAATGCAGGCCGGCAATGCCGATGCCCATCAGCAGGGCGCCGACGCATAGATGCGTGCCCGGCAAGGTGTCGTGCCGGAGCAGCCAGAGCGCGAACGCCGACAGCGCGATGCCGATCAACAGCGACAGCAGCGTGATCCCCGGGTCGTAGCCGAGCGGAATCGGCAGGGAAAAGGCCAGCATCCCGATGAAGTGCATCGACCAGATGCCCGCCCCCATCGCGGATGCGCCGCCGGCCAACCACCATGTCGCGGCGCTTCCCTGGGCCGTCGAGATGCGGCCGGCCATGTCCAGCGCCGTATAGGACGCGGCAATGGCAACCAATAGAGAAAGCAGAACGATCTGCGGATTGTAGTGACCGACCAACATCGAGGAATTTCCTGTGATTTCAATATGAAAGCGTTTCGGTGTGCCGCGATGCAGTCTCGCCGTGCGCCCGATCCGCCCATGGGTATGATCGGCCGCGTTCGAGCCAACTTTAGCGAGTTCGGAACGGGGATATCGGTCTGTGGGGTTTTCTAGGGGACGCAGGGTCGTTCGTCAAGCGTTTGGGGCGCTTGGACTGGTAAACGATAGCGCCGCCGCGCGGGCAGCGGACAGCGCGTCACGCAGCCGTCATAGGCATGGGGAAATAAGGGGAGCGATGCGAGGGAACCTGCCGGATCGTCGGGGCAGGACTTCCGAGTGCGCGTCCCGCGGGCCGGACGCACGCGGGCGGCTCGCACGGCGGGCATGGGTCGGTGCAACCGCGCGTCGGGCCCTCGACGGCCCGCCGCGCATTCACGCCCTGCGCCGTGCGGGCAGCGCTTATCGACCGAACCGCACCGTCGTCGTCGCGGTCGCGATCTCCTGGCCATGCGCAGCGTAGCCGATCACGGCAGGCGTCGCATGACCGTCGACGGGCAGCTTCGCCACCTTGAGCGCGTGCAGGGTGAGGACGTAGCGATGCGTCTCGCCGCGAGGCGGGCAAGGCCCCAGATAGCGCGCCTCGCCGGTATCGTTCTTCATCGGCCGCGCGCCGGCGGGCAAACGCGTCGCGTCATCCCCTGCGCCGCTCGGCATGGCGTGAACCGATGCCGGAATATCCGCGACGACCCAATGCCAGAACCCCGAGCCGGTCGGCGCATCGCGATCGAACAGGGTCAGCAGATAGCTTTGCGTCGCCGGCGGCGCGCCGGACCAACGAATGGCGGGGGAAACGTTTTGTCCGTCGCATCCGAAACTTCCGGATACCTGGGCGTGAGCAAATGAATCGCCGGCCAGTTCGACGTTCTCGATTTTGAAATCACCGGCTTTCGCGCTACCTGCCGCGATAAAGGCAAGGCAGAGGGAGACAAGGCGTGAGGATTTTTTCATTGCGTCGGTTCTTGGTCATCTGGGATTGAGCCGTCATTTTTTCAATCCCCGTCTTCTCGAACAAGGCAAGCGGGAATACCGGTATCGCACCTACCCGTACAACGCAGCCTCGTCCGGGTGCCCCCCATTTCAAAAATACCGCCCACTCGATAATCGCCCACCCTGCCTTTGCGCTTCGATTCAACTTCATTCCATATCCCTCCGCGCGAAACGATAAGCAAAGTTGAAATCATTGGTTATAGCGATATTTATTGCATGCAATGATGCACTCACTGCCCCACCTTCCTTTCCGCTCCACGATGACCTCCGCATTCCACTTGCGCGCCGCCCGCGATGCGGCGCCGCTGTCGTGTGCCGTGCGTTTCGTTTGCCGGCGCGCCGTCCGCTGCTTCATCACGCTTTCGCTCGGCCTCGGCCTGATGTCGACCGGCGCGCCGCTGCTTGCCGCCGGGCCGGCCGGCGGCAAGACGCTCGTGTATTGCACCGAGGGCAGCCCGACCGGTTTCGATCCCGGCCAGCACAGTACCGCCACCGACTTCGAGGCGAGCACGCTGACCGTCTACAACGAGCTGGTGCAGTTCAAGCCCGGCACGCTCGATCCGGCGCCCGCGCTCGCCACCCGTTGGGACATCTCGGACGATCAGCGCACCTTCACGTTCCACCTCCGGCGCGGCGTGAAGTTCCAGACGACGGCCTGGTTCAAGCCCACCCGAACCTTCCAGGCCGACGACGTGATCTTCACGTTCCGCCGCATGCTCGATCCGGACGAGCCGTTTCGCCGGGCCTACCCGACCAGCTTTCCCTACTTCAGCAACCTGGGTTTCGACCGCAACATCGCGCGCATCGAC
>NZ_JAAGNW010000001.1:34090-34525 GCF_010645215.1 Burkholderia multivorans
GCAATCTGGCGATGGCGTTCGCGTCGATCCTGTCTGCCGAATACGCGTCCCAGCTGGCCGCGCGGCATCGCGAGGAAGACATCAACCTGCTGCCCGTCGGCACCGGCCCGTTCCAGCTGCGCGCCTTCCAGAAGGACGCCGTCGTGCGCTACGACGCCAATCCCGACTACTGGCGCCCCGAGGACGTCAAGCTCGCGCATCTGGTCTACGCGATCACGCCCGACCCGGGCACGCGCCTCCAGAAGCTCCTCGCCGGCGAGTGCCAGGTGTCGGCCGCGCCGCGCCCCGGCGATCTCGACGCGGTCCGGCGCGATCCGCACCAGACCCTGCTGGCGGCGATGGGCTTCAACGTCAGCTTCGTCGCCTACAACACGCGCCATGCGCCGCTCGATCGCGCCGACGTGCGCCGCGCGCTCGACATGGCCATCGACAAGC
>NZ_JAAGNW010000001.1:34535-38083 GCF_010645215.1 Burkholderia multivorans
CACGCGCGACACCATGTCGACGAGGCTCGCCTGCATCGTGTGCAGCGCATGGAGCAGGCTTGAGCCGTTCTCGTGACGCACGTCGACGTGCGCGGTCAGCGCGCCCTGCGCGATGCGCCGCGCGACCTGAACCGGGCCAGGGCGCTGCTCGCCGGAGCCGGCCTGCCCAATGGCTTCGAGCTGACGCTGTGGGCCATGCCGGTCCAGCGCCCGTACAACCCGAACGCGCAGCTGATGGCGCAGCTGATCCAGCAGGACTGGGCCCGGATCGGCGTCAAGGCGCGCATCGTCAGCTACGAATGGGGCGAGTACAACCGGCGCGCGCGCGACGGCCAGCACGACGCGATCCTGTATGGCTGGTCCGGCGACAACGGCGACCCCGACAACTGGCTCGGCACGCTGCTCGGCTGCGACGCGCTCAATGGCGGCAACCTGTCGAAGTGGTGCGACGCGTCCTTCGACGCGCTGCTGGCGAAGGCGCGCAGCAACGCGGATCTCGCCACCCGCACGCGCCTGTATCAGCAGGCGCAGGTGATCTTCAAGGCGCAGGTGCCCTTCACGCCGATCGCCCACTCGATCGTCTCGCTGCCGGTCTCGAAACGGGTGCGCGGGCTGATCTTCTCGCCGCTCGGCGGCTATCGCTTCGATGGCGTCTGGCTCGACTGAGACGCGCGACGCGACGCGCGGCAGGGGGAGCGGCGCCCGCGCGTAATCGCGTCGTCACACGACGCCCAGCTGCGCCTTTCCGCGCTTTCCACCCGAACGACGACGCCGGCGGGGATCTGCTTCAGCCGATTCGCATAACTAATTACATCACCCGAACGCATTCAACCAACGAAAGGCACTGGTCATATAACAAAGGGAGAGGACCATGAAGCGAAAGCTCTTGGCGACGGGCGTCGAGCGCGTCGTCTGGACGGGACTGGCATGGATGGCGGCCTGGGGCGCGCCGGCCTCGGCGCAAGGCCAGCCGGCGCCGGACGCGCAGGCGCCGGACACGGCGCCCGCGGCAGCGACGGCCGCGGCCCCGACCCAGTCCAACCCCGTTGCGCAAATCAAGCGTTTCGAGGTGACGGGCTCGCTGATCCGCAGCGCCGACAAGGTCGGTTTCAATCAGGTGCAGACTCTCACCGCGAACGACCTCGCGAACAGCGGCTACACCACCGTAGGCGACTATTTGCGCAGCGTCTCGGCCAATTCGTCGAGCAGTTGGGGCGAGGGCTCGGCGGCCTCGGCGAACTTCGCCGTCGGCGGCGCGGGCATCGCGCTGCGCGGGCTCAGCGAGAAGTACACGCTGGTGCTCGTCGACGGCCAGCGGGTCGCGCCGTATGCCTATGCGGCCAACGGCACCGACCAGTTCTTCGATCTCAACACGCTGCCGCCCGACATCAGCGACCGGATCGAGATCGTCAAGACGGGGGCGGTGTCGCAGTACGGCTCCGATGCCGTCGCGGGCGTGGTGAACATCATCACCAAGAAAAACTATCGCGGCCTGGAACTGACGGGCAGCTATGGCGGCGCGACGAACGGCGACGGCGGCGCGAACACCACGCGCTTCGGGCTGCTCGGCGGCTTCGGCGACCTCCGCGCCGACCGCTTCAACGTGACGGCGGCGCTCAGCTACTACCGGAACAACGGCGTGCTCGCATCCGACCGGGACATGACGGCGCAGCAGAATTTCTCGAACTATCCGGGCGGGCTGTCGAACCCGCCGCCCGCGTACTGGACCACGCCGACGGGCAATGTGCCCTTGAGCCCGTGCCCGTACGGCGGCAGCGTCGTACCGGGCAATGCGAATTCGCAGTCGTACGGCGCGGGCGGAGCGGTCTGCCAGCACAATGCGGCCGGCGCGTTCTCGATCTCGCCGTGGACCGAGCGGCTGAGCGCCAAGCTGCACGGCGAATTCCGGATCGACGACGCCACCCAGGCATTCGCCGACCTCTGGGAGAGCAACAACACGACCGTCGCGAACCGCGGCGTCGCCCGCCTGACGTCGAGCACGCAGACCTACGATCCGGCCACGGGCAGCGTCGCGCTGGTGTCGAACCTCGTGCCGGCCGGCAATCCGTACAATCCGTTCGGCGTGCCGACCCCGCTGCGCTACGCGTTTCCCGCCACGCAGTCGCTCCACGTCAGCGCGAACTTCTGGCGCGTCGCGACCGGCGTGAAGGGCAGCTTCGCGCTGCCCTCGGCGGGCGACTGGGACTGGAGCACGTCCTACACGCATTCGCAGGACACCGTGTCGCAGAACTACGCGAATCAGGTCAACGCGGCCGCGCTGACGAACCTGATCCAGAACGGCGGCTTCGATTTCGCCAATCCGGCCGCGACGCCGAACGGGCTCAGCGGCCTGTACCAGAGCACCTCGAACCAGGCCATCACGAAGCTCGACGCGCTGGACGCGACGCTCTCGACGCCGAACCTGTTCACGCTGCCCACGGGCAACGTGGGCCTGGGTCTCGGCGCGCAGTTCCTGCACCAGAGCCAGTACGTCGGCATGAGCGCGGGCTGGGCGAGCGGCCAGCTGATCTCGCCGTCGATCCAGTCGGTCGACGGCGAGCGCAATGTCGCTGCCGTGTACTACCAGATCGACATCCCGCTCCTGAAAAATCTCACCTTCAGCCAGTCGGGCCGCTACGATCACTACAGCGATTTCGGCGGCGCGTTCTCGCCGCGCTTCGCGCTGCGCTTCCAGCCGGTGCGCGCGCTGACGATGTACGGCTCCTACACGCGCGGCTTCCGCGCGCCGACCCTGATCGAGAACACCGCGTCGCGCACCTTCGGCTCGCCGGGCGTGGTCGATGCGCAGGACCCGACCAATCCGGGCGCGTACCACGTGGTCGAGGAGATCCGCGCGGGCAACCGCAGCCTGCAGCCGGAACGCACGAAGAACTACAACCTGGGCTTCCAGCTGTCGCCGACCCGCGATACCGACATCGGCCTCGACTGGTACAAGATCCACATCGACAACGTGATCGGCACGGACGACGTGCAGGCCGTCGTCAACCAGAACGATCCGTCCACGGTGATCCGCAACGCGAACGGCTCGATCGCCTATGTGCTGCTGCCTTATCGGAACCTGTCGTACCTCGACACGGACGGCTTCGAGGCGACCTTCCGCCAGGCTGTCGCGACCCGCATCGGCACCTTCACGCTGTCCGGCGACTGGGCGTACGCCTGGCACTTCAAGATGCCGGTCGGCGGCGTGGCGCGCGACTTCGCCGGCAACAACGGCGCGCTCAACCAGCCGTTCGGCGGCAGCTCCCCGCGCTGGAAGGGCAATACGAATCTGGACTGGAACTACCGACGCTGGAATGCGCGCCTGAGCTGGCTGTATGTCGGCCCGTACGCGCAGGCAATCCTGGCGCCCGATGCCTACCCGGGCATGGCGAACGGCGTGGCCTCGTACAGCCAGTTCAACCTGACGCTCACCTACACGGGCTTCAAGCACTGGACGCTGTACGCGGGCATCGACAACCTGTTCAACCGCAAGCCGCCGTTCGACCCGGTGTGGATGGCGCTGCCGACGGGTTACGACACCTCGCTCT
>NZ_JAAGNW010000001.1:38093-39063 GCF_010645215.1 Burkholderia multivorans
CTACAGCGATGTCGGGCGGTTCGCGCAGGTCGGGGCGACCTACAAGTTCTGAGGCCGTCGACGTGAGCACATGCGGGCTGGGGCGAACCCGCATGCGTGCGGCGACGGGGGCGTCATGTCTTGCGCCCTGATTCGCCGTGCGAACGGATTCGGCACGACACATCGTCGCAGCATGCGCATGAACATGCGGCTCCCTCATCCATGACGCCCAAACGGAATGCGTCCACACGTGATGCGGCATGGGTCGACGACGGTCGCAGCCTGGCTCCCACTGCGGCAGAGCGAAGGGCATCCCGCCTTCGGCAGAGCGCGCGCCTCACGTTACCTCGGGCAGATACCTAGACCGGGCACGACGCGCCCCACGGTCGTGTTCCGCCCCACCGGCCTCTGTCACGTTACATCCATGAACGCTTTTGCTTCGGTTTGCGCGCGCCGGGCGTCGGGCCGGTCGCGCCCGGGCCGCGTCCTGCTTCGAACGCGCACCGCCCGGCGGCCCTGAGCGCCCGATCGAGGCCGTCCTCGGCCCCGCTTCCGGCTCGCGGGTACGGTTTTTGCGGCGCTTGAGGCGGAGACCCGCCGGCATGATCGACGGGCCGATTCGAACCCTCGGGCCTCGCCGACGCGATGCCTGACCCAACCGACGAACGGAGCAACCATGGACGCGCTCCCGAACCAGTCCGACGCACGATTCCAGGCCTTCCTGGCGAAGCTGCTCGAACAGCCTCAGGCCAGCTGGAATGAGAAGCAACAGATCGAACTCGATACGGCCCGCGCGCTGTCGTCGGAAATGCTGCGCATCGCGGAACAGATGCGCGCCGACACCGCGAGCTTCGACAACTGGCTTGCGCTGCTCAAGTACGCGAAGGTGCTCGATTTCATCCTGTCGTCGCTGGCCGCGCGGCGGGAGATCAATCCGAGAACCTTGCGGACGATACTCAAGCTGGCCAACTTCAGCATCCATCCGGCCTAC
>NZ_JAAGNW010000001.1:39073-46071 GCF_010645215.1 Burkholderia multivorans
CCCGCGGCGCCGGCGCCCTGCCGACGGCGCCGCCCCGTCCCCCGCCCGCGTGCCCGCCTGCGCCCCTGCCCCGGGCGCCGCCCACGCGCCGGCCATCCGGCTCGCCGCTGCCTCGCCGCGACACGCGCATCATCGAACGGCCGCCGCGCCGGCCCGCCGCGATATCGCATCCGTCGAATTCCTTGTGATCTTTCCTTGGTTCGCGCCGGCCCCATCTCTCCCTACACTGGCCGGTCTGTCTTGCCTGTCGAGAGATGCTGCAATGAAGTCGTTCTGGAATCGCGCGCTGGGCCGCGCCGTCTCGTTCATCGCGGCCTGCGCGGGCGCGGTCGCCGCGCACGCGGCCACGCTGCCTGAAATCCGCGTCGATTACGCGTATTACTCGCCTGAAAGCCTGGTGATCAGGCAGTTCGGCTGGCTGGAGGCGGCGTTCCGCCCGGACGGCACGCAAGTCCGGTGGGTACTGAGCCAGGGCAGCAACCGCGCGCTCGAATACCTGAACAGCGGCGCGCTCGACTTCGGCTCGACCGCGGGCCTCGCGGCCGTGCTCGGCCGCGCGAACGGCAATCCGATCCGCGCCGTCTATGTGTTTTCGCGGCCCGAATGGACCGCACTCGTGGTGCGCAAGGATTCGCCGATCCGGTCGCTCGCCGACCTCAAGGGCAAAAAGATCGCCGCGACGCGCGGCACCGATCCGTTCCTGTTCACGCTGCGCGCCCTGCATGGCGCGGGCCTCTCGCGCGACGACGTCGAACTCGTGAATCTCCAGCACCCGGACGGCCGCACCGCGCTCGCGAACGGCCAGGTCGACGCATGGGCCGGCCTCGATCCCCACATGGCGGCCGCGCAGATCGAGGACGGCGCGCGCCTGCTGTATCGCAACGTCGACTTCAATACCTACGGCTTCCTGAACGTGCGCGACGCGTTCGCCCAGCAGTATCCGCAGGCCGTCGGCCGGGTGTTGCAGGTCTACGAGCAGGCGCGCCGCTGGATCATCGCGCACCCCGACGACACCGCGCGCATCGTGGCCGACGCATCGAAGCTGCCGCTGCCCGTCGCGCAGCTGCAATTGCGGCGCACCGACTTCAGCCGGCCGGTGCCGGGCGCGGCCCAGCGTACCGCGCTGAAGGCCGCCGCCCCGATTCTCGTCGAGGAACAACTGGTGAAGCCGAACACCGATCTGTCGAGCGTCATCGACGCCCTGCTCGATCCGCGCTTCGCGCAGCCCGTCGCAGCCGCCGCGGTCCAGCCGTGAGCCACGCCACGCCGAGCGGCGCGCGGCTCCCGCTCGATCCCGTCTCCGCCCCTGCGGCCGCGCGCGCCGCGCCGTCGCTCGCGGGCTGGCGGATCGCGGGCCTGTTGCTGCCGGTGGTGGCGCTGGTCCTCGTCGAAGCGCTGGTGCGCACGCGCATCGTGCCGGCGCATCTGGTGCCCGCACCGACCGAGATCCTCAACACGCTCGCGCAACTGGGCGCGACGCGGCTCGCGCGCCATGTCGGCGCGAGCGTGCTGCGCGTGGCCGCCGGCTTCGGCCTCGGCGCCTGCGCCGCGCTCCTGCTCGGCGCGGCCATGGGGTTGAGCCGGCGCATCGACGCGCTGCTCGAGCCGTCGTTCCAGGCGCTGCGCGCGATTCCGTCGCTCGCCTGGGTGCCGCTGCTGTTGCTGTGGATGGGCATCGACGAAGCGCCGAAGATCGCGCTGATCGCGATCGGCGCGTTCTTTCCGGTTCATCTGGCCGTGGTCTCGGGCATACGCGACGTGGACCGCAAGCTCGTCGAGCTGGGCGCGGCGTACCGGCTGAGCCCGCCCGCGCTGTTCGCGCGGATCCTGCTGCCGGCGGCCCTGCCCGCCGTGCTGACCGGGCTGCGCACCGGCCTGAGCCTCGCCTGGATGTTCATGGTGGCCGCCGAACTGATCGCCGCGACGCGCGGCCTCGGCTTCCTGCTGACCGACGGACGGGAAACCGGCCGCCCCGATCTGGTGTTCGGCGCGATCCTGCTGCTCGCCGCGCTCGGCAAGCTCAGCGACGGGCTGATGCGCGCGCTCGAACAGCGCTTGCTGGGTTGGCGCGACGCCGGCGACGCCGCGCATGCGGGCAGCGTCTCATGAGCGCCGCGCACCCCACCGGCGCGCGGCTCGATGCACGCATCGAACGCAAATGCTACGGCGCGCGGACCGTGCTCGGCCCATTGGCCCTGTCCGTCGAACGCGGCGAAATCGTGAGCCTCGTCGGGCCGAGCGGCTGCGGCAAGAGCACGCTGCTGCGCATCGTCGCGGGCCTCGATCGCCGCTACGACGGCACGGTGTGGCTCGACGGCGCGCGCCAGCACGGGCCCTCGCCACGCATCGGCATCCTGTTTCAGGAGCCGCGCCTGCTGCCCTGGCTCACGGTGGCCGACAACGTCGGCTTTGCCGCCGGGCGGCACGGCGGACGCGACCCGCGGGTCGCGCCGCGCCTGGCCGAGGTCGGGCTCGCCGCGCACGCTCACACGCTGCCCGGCGCGCTGTCGGGCGGCATGGCCCAGCGCGCGGCGCTGGCGCGCGGCCTGTTTACGCAACCGGAATGGCTGCTGCTCGACGAACCGTTCAGCGCGGTCGACGCGATCACGCGCATGCGTTTGCAGGCGCTGCTGCTCGCGCTGGTGGAACGGCATCGCACCGGCGTGCTCGTCGTCACGCACGATCTCGACGAAGCGCTGTATCTGAGCGATCGGGTCTTGCTGCTGGCCGCCCACCCCGGGCGCATCGAGCAGGAGATCCGGGTGACGCAGCCCCGGCCGCGCGCGCGGCACGATCCGTTGCTCGCGCAACTACGGGCGCAGCTGCTGACGCGGCTCGACGGGCTGGAGGCCGCGATCGACTGAATCCCGCCGCTGTTTCGCCGAGCACGCCGCGCTCAGAGGAAACGCCTGATCAATACCGTCACCCAGCGCCAGGTCCCTCCGCAGCCGGCGGCCCGGCAGCGCGCATCGGGATCCGCCAGCAGGCGGCGATCGGCATCGCTCACCGGGCTCGAGTTGCGCAGGTAGTACGTCACGCTGTCGTGCAAGGGATCGAGTCCGTCCTCGGGGATATCCATCCACAGCCCGTTTTCGGTGTTCAAGCGGGCCGACAGCGGATCGAAATTGAAGCTGCCGAGATAATATCGATGGCCGTCGATGAGGATCAGCTTGGCGTGCATCATGTGGTTCCCCCGGTCGTTATACTCGCGCACCTCGATCCCGGCATTCACCAGGCCGGCCAGGTCGTCGGCATAGGCGCGGCCGACTGCGGGGAATTCCTGCGTGATGCTCGCCAGCGAGGCGCTCACCAGGATCACGCGGACGCCTTCGCGCCGCTTGCGTTCGAGCGCCTCGCGCAGCTCGGGCACCAGGATCAGGTAGGGGTTGATGATCAGGATCTCGCGCCGGGCCGTATCGAAGGCGGACAGCATGTCCTGCAACGTGCCGGGCGAGCGCTTGTCGGGCCAGTCGTGGACATAGCGCAGACGCTCGCAGGCGATCGGCATCCAGCCGGGATCGGAATCCGTTCCGGAGGCGGGCGGCGCGTCGGGATCGGCGGGCGTCGCGGAGGCGGTCGGCGGATCGGAAGCGGCCGGGTCCGCCGCCGGGGCCGCACCGTCGGGCGGAGCCAGCAGCCATTCGCGCCAATGGCGGATGCGCGCCGGATCCAGCGTCGCATAACCGTGCGAGAGGCGATAGGGACTGGCGATGCCGAGGAATTTTTCCGGCTCGGGGCGAACCGCATCCGGGCTGTTCCAGAACAGGTCGAAATGCTGCTGCATGGCGTGCAGGGCCGAGGCGTCCTGGCCGGCGTTGCCCGACACCATCAGATCGCGCTCGCTGAGCCAGTTGCGGAAGCTCGGATCCCAGATCGAGGTGCTGCCGATCACGGCCGTGTCGCCCACCAGGAACAGCTTGTCGTGCATGCTATGCGCAAGCTCGATGAGATGCGAGCGTGGATGGAAGATCCGCAGTTCGAGGCCGGGCGCCACCTCGTGCAGCGCGACGATCAGCTCGTCCTCGAGGGGGAAGTGCGGCTCGGGGCCGATGCCGTCGATCAGCAGCTTGACCGGCACGCCGCGGCGCGCGGCCTCGACCAGATGACGCAGCACCGGGCCGCCGGTCTGATCGATTTCGAAGATGTAGGCGAGGATTCGGATCTGCTCGGCGGGCGTGGCATGGTCGACCAGCGCGATCCGCGACTGCATCAGCTGGCCGTCGCCGAGCGTGGCGACCAGATCGACGCATTGCGCGTGGCCATGCAGGGAAAGGGCCAGCATGCATGCCGGCATGAGCGCCAGGCGCCTTCTCGGGGTGGTCATGATGCGGCGAACGGGTTCAATGTGTCTCGGGTCGTGCGTTTTCAAATGCCTGGAATGGGGGCAATCACGCGCCGTCCGAGCGCCTCGTGTTCAGGTACGGCCGAAACCTCGGGTACAGCGGCAACGTATTCCACCATGCCGACGCTGTTCCGCGCAGATGGGGAAAGACTTTTTTGCATCAGGGATATCGTCAGTGGCGAGCATGGATATCATGCGGTCGTCGTTTTGAGCGAGGGTCAAAACCCGATATTGCTGAATGGCGGCCGCACCAATGGGCGCTGGCGGATAGGGAAAATTGTCGGGCCGTTCTGCTGGATCGAACGCCGGGCGACAGGCATGAAGTCGATCAGCAGCCGCAAAGCAACATCGGGATCCGGCTCGAACGGCTTCGATCGGCGGTCGAGCGCCGCCTGCGCGAGATACGCAGACGCCTAACGCAGAATCTCATTCCCCGGTCGCTGCGCTGGCCGGGTTGCCGATGCGACGAAGCCTAACCTCGTGAATATCCGTTCAATACGCTACCCAGCTTGCGGAAGAGTTTGTGAACGAAGAGCACCGGCCGGGAGATCGGCGGCCGCAGAATCGCATGCTTGCGCACGTACTCGGGGACGTGCCACTCGGCGCGGCTGCCCGCATGGAACAACGCGGCGTCGCCCGCGCGCAGCGTGCGAGGCTCATGGCCGTCCGACGAGACGATCACCTCGCCCTCGATCACGTGAATGGTCTCATCGCATTCGAAGTACCAGTTGAAACGTCCCGCGGTGCAATCCCAGACCCACATCGACGTCGTCGAATCGGAACTGCACGACCACTGGCCGCAACGGGCCACGGGACGCCCGTCGAGAATCCAGTCCGGATTGATGGGGGAAGGTTGCAGGACAACGTCGTTCAGCCGTACGGACTTGAAAGCGGGAGCGGTCATGGAGCGGCCTTTGCTGCGGGGTAATCCGGAAGTGTGGGTGAAGTCGCGGCACTCGGAAGCGGCGCGAGCGTCGCCGGACGAGACCTCGAGTGAACCGGGCGTAGCCATTTTGTAAGATTCCAAGACACCATCGCAAGCAGATGTTATTGATTTGTAATTAATTAACAAGCTGTGGTGCGGATGCGTCAGCGGTGCGCGATCTTGACTGACGGCTTGCGGGGGTCGACTGAACTGCCCGGGAACCGCAGGAGACTGTGAATCTTGGCAGTAACGGGAGAGTCGGCGTACGGGAGCGGGCGATTCGGATTGCCTAAGATGCCGCCCAGGTCAGCCGAGCGGCCTTCTGCATGGCGCTGCGCAATATCACTGCTGATTGAAGGCGCTCAGCCAAAGATGGGAGGCGGCCATGAACCCATTCGCTATCCTCTGCGCAGATCGATTCGTTCGACCGACCGCATGATTCTCAACCCGCCTTGAACACGGAAATTCTGACACCCCCTCTCTTCGATCGTTAGAACGTCTATCCGTACTGCCACATTCGGTCCGTTCGAAAAGCGCTTGCAGATGACGGCAAACCACCTCCTAGTTCAGAGTCAAGCTTGCCGCAAAACTCGCTCGCGAAATGGCCCATTATTTCTAAAGCGGATCACAAACCGTCGGTGATCGTGCATCCCGTCCGGTCACGTATCGGCCGACGCGTGATCGCACACGCGCGGCGCTGCAGATGGCGCGCGCGTCGCGCCTCGCGGCCACGACGGTCGCCGCTACGCCTCGGGCGACGTGCCGCACATCCTCGATTGGTATTTCAGCGGCGTCATTTGCAGCACGCGCTTGAACATCGCCGCGAAGGAATTGGCATCGGCGTATCCGAGATGGCGAGCGACGTCGTCGATCGGCACATTCGTCGACAGCAGGCACATCGCTTCGGACACGCGCATCTGCTCGCGCCACTTCGCGAACGGCATGCCGGTCTCGCGCTGGAAATGCCGCGCGAGCGTCCGTGCACTCGCACCGAAGCGATCGCCCCAATGTTCGAGCGAATCGCTGTTGGCCGGTTGCGCGATCAGTGCCTGGCAGATGCGCCGCAACCGCGGATGCTGCGGCAGCGGCAAGCGGCCCTGCGGATTGTCGCCCGGCTCGGCCGCGGCAAGCAGGGTGAGGATCAGTTGCGTGAGGATGTCGGCGAGACTCCCGGGCGCGCGCGGGTGCAGCGGCTCGTGAACCATCGCCAGGATCGCCTCGCGCAGCAGCGGGTTGACGGGCAGGAGGCGGCCTTCGTCGTCCCCGCACATCGGGCACGGATCGACGTACAGCGTGCGGAAGCCGACCTTGCCGACCATCTCCAGCTCGTGCTCCACCCGCGGCGGCACGAGCATCGCGCAAGCGGGCGTCACGACCCAGCTCGCGGCCGGCGTGTGCACGCGGATCAGGCCCCGGGTCGCGTACAGCAGCTGCGCGCGCGGGTGGGTATGCGCGATCTCGCGCGTGCCCGATTCGTACTCGATCGCCTGACCGAACACGGCAGGCAGGCTGCCCGCGGGCGCATGAGCCGGGGCAAGCGGCGCTGCATGACGAGAATTGTCCGTCTCATTCGAAAATTCAATCATGACGCTCATTCTTGCCAAAACTTGTCCGGGTTGACCCCGCAGCTCGTCTGCCTCTGCGGAACGCTCGCGAATAACATCTGACCTCGCCAGGCGTCCTCTCGGCCTTTGTTCATGGGCTTCGGCACCTGCGCCATCGAACGACACA
>NZ_JAAGNW010000001.1:46081-52748 GCF_010645215.1 Burkholderia multivorans
ATCGCCGCGGGAATTATAGCTATTGTTTTCGTAACAATACTCATTATCATTAACATTCACGATTGGATTGACGATGAAGGGACGTAAGAACAACAACATGACGGGGCGGCGGGGATTGCGTCCGACGCATGCGCCCATGCGGCTGGCCCTGCTGGGCATGCCGCTGGCGTTCTCCGCGTTCGCGCACGCGCAACCGGGCGACGACGCCCCCCGCGCTCGCGGCGGACAGGCCGCGGGCTCGGCCCAATCGGCCCAATCGGCACCGGCGAAAAACGTGCCGCCCGCGGCCGACGGCACGTTGCCGGCCGTGAACGTGGTCGCGCGGCGCGAGTCGCCGACGAACCCGACCATCGGCATCGTCGCCACCCGCACCACGACGGGCACCAAGACCGACACGTCGCTCGTGCGCGTGCCGCAGTCCGTGTCGGTCGTGACGCGCGAGCAGATGGACCAGCAGGGCGCGACCACCGTCGACCAGGCGCTGCGCTACACGCCGGGCGTGTACTCGCAGGACTCGACCGACTTCCGCTTCGACCAGCTGCGCGGGCGCGGCTTCGACTACACGGAATATCTCGACGGTCTCGCGCTGCAGGCGAACCAGTATTACGCCAATCCGCGGATCGACCCGTACTTCGTCGAGCGCATCGGGGTGATGCGCGGCCCCGCGTCGGTGCTCTACGGCGCGGGCAGTCCGGCCGGCATCGTCAACATGGTGCCGAAGGTCGCGACCGAGGATCAGGTCAACGAGGTCCAGCTGCGCGCCGGCAATCACGACGCCTACACCGCCGCCTTCGACGTCGGCGGCAAGGTGGACAAGAACGGCACCGTGCTGTGGCGCATCGTCGGGCTCGGCCGCGATGCGGATACCCAGGTGGGCGGCGTCAAGGATCAGCGCCTCGCCATCGCGCCGAGCGTCACGCTCAAGCCGACCGCCGACACGCGCGTGACGTTCTACGCGCAATATCAGCGCGACCCGTCGGGCGGCCTGTTCGACTCGCTGCCGGTCCAGGGCACGGGGACCTACAACCCGAACGGCAAGATCAGCCCCGGCACCTACGTCGGCAATCCGAACCACGATTATTTCCGCCGCACGCAGTACGCGTTCGGCTACAAGTTCGAACAGAAGCTCGGCAGCGTCTTCACGTTCCGTTCGAACGCGCGCTACATGCATGACGACATCGACTATCACCAGTCGTACTTCGGCACCTGGAAGGCGGGCACGAACCAGTCCGTGCTCACCATGAGCGCGTTCCTCGACCGCGAGCATCTGAGCCAGTTCGCGATGGACAATCAGATCGAGGCGAAATTCTCGACCGGCGAGGTCAAGCAGACGGTGCTGTTCGGCGTCGACTATCAGCGGCTGCTGAGCGGCACGAATTCGGGTTCGGGCCCGATCGGCACGCTCGATCCGTTCAATCCGGACTATTCGGCGCTCGGCAGGATCACGAAGACGACCAAGCGCGTCGACACCGCCACCGACCAGCTCGGCGTCTATCTGCAGGATCAGATCAAGTATCGCCGCTGGCTGCTCACGCTCGGCATCCGCAACGACTGGACCTCGACCAACATCCAGACGAGCGGGTCGAGCACGAGCCTGCAGAACCAGACGCCGCATGCGTTCACGTGGCGCGGCGGCCTGTCGTATCTGTTCGACAACGGCATCGCGCCGTACTTCTCGTACGCGAAGTCGTTCCAGCCGACCACCGGCGTAAACTATGCGGGCCAGGCGCTGGTGCCGACCACCGGGCAGGAGTACGAGGTGGGCGTGAAGTATCAGCCGAAGGGCTATAACGCGCTCTATTCGGCGGCGCTGTTCGATCTCACGCAGCACAACGTCACGACCTCCGACCTGAACCACCCCGGCTATGCGGTGCAGACCGGCGAGGTGCGCTCGCGCGGCCTCGAACTCGAAGGCCGCATGCAGCTCACCGACGCGTTCGCGATCCTCGGCTCGTATACGTACCTGAACCAGGTGGTCCTGCAATCGAACACGGCGTCGCAAGTCGGCAAGCGTCCGACTTTCGCGCCGCGCAACCTGGCCAGCCTCTGGGCCGACTACACGCTGCACGGCGGTCCGCTGCGGGGTCTGGGCTTCGGCGGCGGCGTGCGCTACATCGGCATGTCGGCCGGCGATACGGCCAACACGTTCGACGTCAGCAGCGTGGTACTGCTCGATGCCGCGGTGCACTACGACATCCGCAACTGGCGGTTCGCGCTCAACGCGACCAATCTGACGAACCGGACCTATGTCGCGTATTGCTCGGGCGGCGCGTGCTACTACGGCTCGAAGATCGGCGTGCTGGGTACGGCGCGGTATCAGTGGTAAGCGCGTAACGACGACGCAAGCGGCTGCGTATCGAGCACCCGTCGCGCCCGACGGCCCGACGGTGTCGATACGCGGCGATCCGCAGTCCCCGCGCGCGGCAGTTCGCGCCGCGCGCCTGTCGGGAGTACAGGTATTTGGCAACGCCAGTCATGAAAACATCGCGTGCCGACGCGACGCTCTACGCCGTGGACGGCCTCTGCGTGCAGCCCGGCGCGCGGGCCTTGCTCGTCGACGTGAGCCTGCGCCTCGCACGCGGCCGCGTGTACGGGCTGATCGGCCACAACGGCTCGGGCAAGACCACGCTGCTGCGCGTGCTCGCGCGCCAGCAGGCCGCGACGCGCGGCACCGTGCGTTTCGAGGGCCGGGCGCTCGACGCGTGGGACACGCGCGGATTCGCGCGCAAGGTTGCGTACCTGCCGCAGACGCCGCCGCCCGCCGACGGCATGACCGTGCGCGAACTGGTCGCGCTCGGCCGCTATCCGTGGCACGGCGCACTGGGCCGCTACACGGCCGACGATGCGCAAAAGGTGGCCGACGCGATGGCGCTCACCGACGTGCAGCGCTTCGCCGGGCGTTACGTCGACCAGCTGTCGGGCGGCGAGCGTCAGCGCGCCTGGCTCGCGATGCTGGTCGCGCAGGACAGCGATTGCCTGTTGCTCGACGAGCCGATTTCGGCGCTCGACGTGGCGCATCAACTGGACGTGCTGGGCCTCGTCCGGCGGTTGAGCGCGACGCGCGGCCTGGGCGTCGTGGTCGTGCTGCACGACATCAACATGGCCACGCGCTTCTGCGATGAACTGGTGGCGCTCCACGGCGGCCGCCTGCTGGTCCGCGGCACGCCGGAAGAGATGTGCCGGCCGGACGTGCTGCAGTCGATCTACGGCGTGCCGATGGATGCGCTGCCGCATCCGCGCGGCGGCGTGCCCGTCTGCCATCCACGTTGAAAGGACGACACATGCAACGACGCCGTCTGCTCGGGCTCGCCGCTGCGGGCCTTGCGTGCGCGCTGGATGCGCGCGCCGCCCGGGCGCCGGCGCCCGCTTCCGGCCCCGCCGTCGCGCCCGCCCCGCACGCCGTGCCGCACCGCATCGTCGTCATGGATTTCGGGCTCACCGAGATCCTGCTCACGCTCGGCGTGACGCCTCTCGCGACCTCGGTGCCCGACTGGTACCGGCGCACCAACGTCGCGCCGCCGCTGCCCGGCGGCGTGATCGACATCGGCTTGCTCTATCAGCCGAATTTCGAACTGCTCGAACAACTGCGCCCCGACCTGCTCGTGCTCACGCCCGCCCATGCGCCGATGCGCGCGCAACTCGAGCGCATCGCGCCGACGCTCACGCTCGCGCTGTCCGCCGCGGGCGTCGAGCCGTGGCGGCAGATCGAGCAAGCAACGCGCCGCTTCGCGCACGTGCTGGACCGCGCGCCGCAAGCCGAGGCCGCGATCGCCGCCGCCGCCGCCGAGCTGGACGCCGCGCGCGCCCGTCTCGCCGCGCATGCCGGCGGTGCGGCCGATGCCGCGTCGCCGCCGCTCTTCGTGGTGGAATTCATCGACGACCGACACGTGCTCGTCTACGGACCGGGAAGCTTGTTCGGCGACGTGATGACGCGCCTGGGGCTGCGCAATGCGTGGACCGGGCCGACCAACGCGCGCGGCTACGCCGTGACGGATTTCACGCGCCTGGTCGACGCCGCCGATGCGCGCCTCGTGTATATCGAGCCGCTGCCCGAGGCCGCCCGGGCGACGCTCGCGAACGGCGTGCTCTGGCACAGCCTGCCGTTCGTGCGCACGGGCAGCGTGGCGGACATACCGAAGGTCTCGCAGGGCGGCGCGCTCTACACCGCCGCGCGCTTCGCGCGTCAACTCGTCGATGTCCTGCTGTCCCGGGAGGCACGCCATGCATGACCTGTCGACGCCCCGCATCCCGCACGCGCGCTATCCCTTGATCGGCCTGGCGGCGCTGCTGATCGCCGCGATCGGACTGACGGTGCGCGGGCTCGCCGCCCACCTGCCCGCCGCCGACTGGTTACATGCACTGTTAGCGCCCGAGGTCGGCGATATCCGCGAGATGGTGGTGCATTACAGCTGGCTGCCGCGTCTGTCGATTTCGCTCCTGTGCGGCGCGGCGCTCGCGCTGGCGGGCGTGGTGTTCCAGCAGGTGCTGCGCAACCCGCTGGCGGAGCCGATGACGGTGGGCGTGTCCGCCGGATCGTATCTCGCGCTGCTGCTTGCGACGCTCTGGGCACCCGCGTGGATCGAGGCGTGGCGCGAAGGCGTCGCGCTCGCTGGCGGCGCACTGGCGATGCTGTTCGTGTTCCTGCTCGCGTGGCGGCGAGCCTTTGCGCCGATCACGCTCGTGCTCGGCGGCATGATCGTCAATCTGTACTGCGGCGCGATCAGCCTGGCGCTGTCGATTGTCTACGAGCGTTCGCTCACGGCGATGTTCATCTGGGGCGGAGGCGCGCTCGCCCAGCAGGACTGGCACACGACGCTGTGGCTGCTGCCGCGCGTGCTCGCATGCGCGCTCGTATGCGGCGCGCTGGTGCGCCCCCTCACGCTGATCGGCCTCGACGACGCGGGCGCGCGCAGTCTCGGCCTGTCGCTGAGCCGCGCGCGTTTTCTGGCACTGGCCGCGGCCGTCGCCTTGACGGCCTTCGTGGTCGCGGCGGTCGGCGTGATCGGCTTCGTCGGACTCGCGGCGCCCGCCGTGGCGCGCGCCTGCGGCGCGCGGCGCCTGCGCGATCAACTGGCCTGGGCGCCGGCGATCGGCGCGCTGCTGCTCTGGGTCACCGATCAGGCAGTCCAGCAGGCGGGCGGGCTCGCGGGCGAACTCCTGCCCACCGGCGCGGCGACGGCGCTGTTCGGCGGCCCGCTGCTGTTGTGGCTCGTCCCGCGCCTGCGGGCGCGCGCGGCGCCGCCGCCCGCCGATCCGGACGCGCGGGCGCCGCGTAGCGCCCGGCGCGCGCTGGCAGGCGCGGCGCTCGCGCTGCTCGCGGCGGTGATCGTCGCGGCGGGCTTCGGGCGCGGCATCGCGGGCTGGCATTGGGCCAGCGCCGACGAGTGGCAAGCCTTGTGGTACTGGCGCGCGCCGCGCATCGAAAGCGCACTGGCCGTAGGTGCGCTCCTCGCGCTGGCGGGAACGCTGCTGCAGCGGCTGTCCGGCAATCCGATGGCGAGCCCCGAAGTCCTCGGCATGAGCGGCGGCGGCATGCTCGGCATGGTCGTGCTGCTGTTCACCGTGCCCGCGCCCGGCGCGCCGCTGATGTTCGCGGCCTGCGGCGCGGGGGCCTTCGCGACCCTGCTGGCGATGCTCGCGCTCGCGCGTCGCAGCGGGTTCGCCATGGAGCAGCTGCTGCTCGCGGGCATCGCGATCGGCTCGCTGTCGCAGGCCGTATTCGGGCTCGTGATCGCGGGTAGCGGCCCCTATGCGCCGATGCTGCGCAATCTGCTGATGGGGTCGACCTACCTGATCGACGCGCCGCTCGCGTCGGGTGCGCTGGCGCTGACCGCCGTGCTGCTGGCCCTGGCCCTGCTGTGCGCGCGCTGGCTCGACATCTTCCCGCTGGGCACGCAGGTCGCGGCGGCGCTGGGCGTGCCGCTGCGCCGCGCGCGCATGCTGATCCTGCTGCTGGCCGCGCTGCTGAGCGCCGCGGCGGCGATGATCGTCGGACCGCTGTCGTTCATCGGGCTGATGGTGCCGCACATCGTGCGGCGCATCGGGCTGCGGCGCGCCGCAGCCGAGCTGCCGGCCGCCGCGCTGCTCGGCGCGCTGTTGATGGTCGTCTCGGACTGGCTGAGCCGCAACCTGCTGTTTCCGCAGCAAATGCCCGCGGGCCTGCTGGCGATGCTCGCAGGCGGCCTGTATCTGATGTGGTCGCTGAGCCGTTGAAGGCGACGCGCGTGCCGGGCACGCGCAGCAGCGATCCGCACGATCGCATCGCATGTTAACCATAAGAATGACGGGGCCCCACCCGATGATCGAAACCAAAACCAGACTCGACAGTTCCGCGACACCACCGCCGCCGACCCATACGATGCGCGACGCGCTGCGCCTGATCGGGCGTTTCTGGCCGCTCACGCTGTTCGCGACGGCGATGGGCTGCCTCGGCGGCTTTTCGACGGCATGGCTGCTCGCGGCCGTCAACGACGGCCTGCACGAGACGGCGGGCGTGAGCGCACGTACCGCGTGGGCGTTCGTCGGACTGTGCGCACTGACAGTCGGCGGCAATCTGATGGCGGGGCTCGCCAACAGTCTGGTCGGGCAGAAGGTGATCGCCGCGCTGCGCAAGGACATTGCCTCGCGAATCGTGTGCGCGCCGCTCGCGGCCATCGAGCGTTACCGC
>NZ_JAAGNW010000001.1:52758-83023 GCF_010645215.1 Burkholderia multivorans
ATCGACACCATCAGCGCCTTCACCTTCAATTTCTCGAGCTACGCGATCGCGCTTGCGCTGACGCTCGGCTGCATCGTCTATTTACTGGTGCTGTCGCCGGCCCTGTTCATGCTCGCTGCACTCGCGATCATTGCCGGCCTGATGATGGCGCGCTGGGCGCGCGGCAGCTGGAAGCACTATTACGACCAGGTCCGCGACGCGCAGGACGACCTGCAAAAACAGTATCGTTCGATCGCCGAAGGCGCCAAGGAACTGCGCATGAATCGCAGCCGCCGGCGCCGCGTGCATGCCGTGCTGCTGGGCGGGGCGGTCGACCTGATCGCCCGGCTCAAGACGCGCGCGATGAGCCTGTACTGGGTGCACGAAAGCCTGTCGTCGGTCCTGTTCTTCGCGGCGATCGGGCTGATGGTGATCGTGCGTCACCGCCTGGGCGTGGCGCCCTCGGTCCTGAGCGGCTTCGTCATCACGCTGCTGTACGTCAAGGGGCCGGTGCAGCAGTTGTCGAGCGCGCTGCCCGCGATGAGCCAGGCCCAGGTGTCGTTCCGGCGCATCGCGGAACTGTCCGCCGCGTTCGAGAACCCCGAGCCGGATCTGCTGGCCGACGCGCCCGAAACGCCGCCGCCCGCCTTCGACACGCTTGCGCTGCGTCACGCGTCGTACGCGTTCCCCGCGCCCGCGGGCGCGCGCGGCTTCGTGCTCGGACCGATCGATCTCGAAGTGAAGCGCGGCGAGATCGTGTTCATCGTCGGCGAGAACGGCTGCGGCAAGACGACGCTCGTCAAGTTGCTGCTCGGCCTCTACCCGCCGCAGGCGGGCGAGTTGCTGCTCGACGGCAAGCCCGTCACGCGCGCCGGCGCCGACGACTATCGGCAGTTGTTTTCGGTCGTGTTTGCCGATTATTTTTTGTTCGACGACTGCGTGGCCGACCGGGCCGCCGACCTGCAGCGCGCCCGCGCTGCGCTCGCGCGCATGGAAATCGCGCACAAGGTCAGCGTGGAAAACGGCGCCTTCACGACGACCGATCTGTCCACGGGACAGCGCAAGCGTCTCGCGCTCGTGCAGGCGATGCTCGAAGCGCGGCCGATCATCATGCTCGACGAATGGGCTGCCGATCAGGACCCGACCTTCCGGCGGGTGTTCTATCGCGAGTTTCTGCCTGAACTGAAGCGCATGGGACGCACCGTGATCGCGATCTCGCACGACGATCGCTTCTTCGACGCTGCCGACCGGGTCGTTCGCGTCAGTGACGGGCGCATCGTTCGCATCACCGACGGGAAAAACGGCGGCGCGGTACCGGTGGGTTGATTGCGTCGTTCGGGGGTCTCTGATTGTAGACGCCCGGAATTGATGCTGGCCGTGTTCACGGAAGCGCCAGCAGGTTCAGTCGCCTTGCTTAGATCACGCGGCCGGGGCATCAAGCGTCGTTGCGAATATTTTTCCACCCGCTGAGTTCCTGCCCACCGGCATAAGCCCGTGCAGCCAATCAACGTAGTCGACCATCTCTCCAAGCCACGCTGCAAGGTCGGCGAAACGCACGTCTGACATCGCAGTCGGACTTGTTGCGCATCGAACATTCTGTTGCGCGCCGGCGGGCAACACGAGTGCCCCGATACCGGTGAAGACAGCCCATGCAACAATGCGATCGATGAGTTGCATCGCGTTTCCCATCAAATTTCAGGATTCCCCGCATAGAATCCACTCACGGCAAAGAGCGCCGTGAACTCATGCTGACATGCGTTGACGTCTTAGCCGGAACTATTCTCTCGGTTCGTCAATGAAGCGCTGAGGCAACGGTTGGGCTTCCCATTTGGTCGAGAGAAAACCGAATCACCGATTCGGTTTTGGCGGACAGTCGGCGGCTCGACGATTTCCGAATCACTGATTCGGAAATCTCGCCGGGCGGAGAGATCAGATGTTGCACTTCCGCCTGTTTGCCGGATTCATCTGGAGAAGGACTGGAGTCGAGCCGCCGGCTGCTGCTGCGCAATCGTCATGACTTGCGGGCAGATCAGGCGGCACATCTGGATGAACCGCTGGAAGCGAACCCGCCGCTGCTGCGTCGATCCGCTACGCGATGAACGCAAGCGACGCTGCGATGCACCGAAAAAAACCGGACGGACACGGCGCGCGGCGCGATACCCGGAATCCGCCGTCGTCCCGGCCATGTCATGCATGCGTCGAAAATTGCGCACACCCGCCGCTGATCTCGGTCAACGAAGCCTCACACTGCCCCGCCCGGCACCGCACGCGTACCCGATCATGTCTCCCACTGCGCGTGCGCGCGCAACACGCCGGCGCGTTCCCCGGGCAGCGGCAAGCGCATGCGCCCCGCCCCCGGCACGCCGTCGCCCGCCATCGGTGCATAGCGCGAGCGGATCGCCGCCGCGACCGTGCAGCGGCGGCAGTGCTCGTCGGGCCAGACGGGCGCGCGCGCATCCCACGGCGCGAGGCTGCGCGACGGCGCCGGCGCGTCCGCCGCCCGCGACGCGGTCGCGGCACGCACGCCTTCTGCGCCGTCGCACGCGCTCAGCGCCATGCTCAGCGCGAGCGTCGTCAGCGTCACTGCCCATCGTCCTGTCCGCGTCATCTGCATCCTTGGTCGTTCACAACGGCCGCATAAATTAACGTCAACAATCGCGATCCGCGAGCTTCTTTTTTTGCTAAATTCTGTCAAATTCTGTCGGCCACCACGGCCGGCGGCGAACGACCCGCCGAGACGGGTCGCTACGGGGGCAAAGAACATCGCATGACGCTACGCGAGAGGTGTCATCCTGCTCGGCCCGCCTCGGGTAACGGGCCTGTCGTCGGCCGGCCGGCGCCCGCTCGGGCGCGGGTTGCGCCGGCGTGCTCACGCGCAGCCGCGCACCGTCGCCGCGCACGCCGGGCGCCGTATCGGGCGCCGCCGCTGCCGCACCGCATTCCGCCCCTCGAAGGGCCCGCCCGCGGCTTCGCCGCTGCGGCTTTTCCCCACGAGCCGGCCGGATCTTGCTACATTTCGCCCCCCTTCCACCCCCTCTACCGGAGTCGATCTTGACGAGCCGCATCCATGCGCCCGGCCTCGCCGTCGTGGAAGACGACGTGGGGCTGTGCGACGACCTAGTGGATTTCCTGTGCAGCCGGGGCTTCGACGCGCGCGGCTACCATAGCGCCGAAGCATTACAACTCGGCGTGACGACCGCACGCCTCGATCTCGTCGTGCTCGACGTGCTGCTGCCCGGCGCGGACGGCGTGGAAACGGCGCGCTGGCTGCATCGTACCCGACCCGACATCGGCATCGTGATGCTGACGAGCCTCGACTCGACGCACACCCAGGTCGACAGCCTCACGGCCGGCGCCGACGCCTATCTTGCCAAGAACGCGTCGCTCGACGTGATCGAGGCGACCTGCCGCGCCGTGCTGCGGCGGCGCGACGCGACGCGCGAGCCGGCGGCTGCCGCACCGGCGGCCGACCACTGGACGCTGACGCCGCACGTCTGCCTGCTCACCACGCCGGGCGGCACGCGCATCGCGATCACGCCGGCGGAAGCGGCCTTCCTGCGGCCGCTGTTCGAGCGCGCGGGCACGCCGGTCGAGCGCAGCGATCTGCTCGCGAGCATGGGCAAGCAGGAAACCCTGTCCAGCCTGCGCAACCTCGACAACTGCGTGCGCCGCCTGCGCGGCAAGGTCCGCCACGCGGCCGGGCTCGAATTCCCGATCCGGCCGAGCTACGGGCTCGGCTACCTGTTCGCGGCGCCGGGCAGCGTGGTCCCGACGCCGGGGCCGGCGTGATGCGCGGCGCGCGCTCACGCGCCGGCCGGTCGTTCGCGCAGTTCGTCGGATGGCTCGCGCTGTGCCTGCTGCTGCCGGCTGCGGCCTGCCGCGCCGCGCCCGTCGCGGCGCCGCTCGTGCTCACGGCCGATACTGCGCAGGCCACGCTCGCCGGCCATCTCGCGCGCCATGTCGATCCGGACGGGCGCCTCGGCGTGGACGAGATCGCCCGCAGCGCCGCCTTCGAGCCGCTGCCCGGCTTCAGCACCGGCGGCTACAGCGCCGCCGCCCAGTGGTATCGCGTCACCGTCGCGCGCACGGCGCAGGCGCGCGCGGACTGGGTCCTGGAACTCGGGCAGGCCTACCTCGACGACGTGCGCGTCTACCTGCCGCAAGCGGCGGGCGGTTTCAGCGAAGTCCGGCTGGGACGCATGGTGCCCTATGCGCAACGGCCGCTCCCGACCCGCCTGCACACGCTGCGGCTGCATCTGCCGGACACGCAGCCGCGCACGCTCTACGTGCGCGTCGCCTCGATCAGCACGCTGTCGTTCTTCGGCGAGGTGTGGGATCCCGATGCGTTCATCGGCAAGGAAACACGCGGCAATTTCGTCTACGGCGGCTACTTCGGCATGCTGCTGCTGTCGATCGTCATGTATGCGGTGCTGGGCAGCTGGCTGCGCGATGCGTCGCTGCTCGCCTACACCCTGTACGTGGTCACGCTGTTCGTGTCCTATCTGACGCTGAACGGCTACGCGGCCGTCGTGTTCGCGCCGGACGACCCGCGCTGGCTGGTCGCGCTGACGGGGCTCGGCTCGATGACCGGCACCGTGACCGCGATCCTGATGTGGGACCGCTTCCTCGACCTGGGCCGCCACATGCCGCGCGTGCACCGCGCGATGAGAGTCTGGGCCGGCCTGCTGATTCCCGGCATGTTCAGCGTCGTGTCCCCGGCCTACCGTGTCTTCGCCAATGTCTCGAACGGTTCCGCGGCGCTGCTCACGCTCGTGGTGCTGCCGGGCATCGCGCTGGCGCCCGACAGCCGGCCGCTCGCGCGCCGCTATGTGTGCGTCGCCGCGCAAAGCGCGTGGCGCGCCGCGCGCTGGGAACGACCGGGAGGCTGGCACGCGTTGCTGCGGTGCCTGACGGACGCCGGCTACGAAGTCGTCTGCATCGATTCCCCGTCACCCGCCCTCGTGGACGAAAGCAGCGTACTCGCGCGCGATGCGCACGGCTTGCCGCCCGACCTGCCGTGGGTCGAACGGGCGCGCTGGCTGCGCCATGCCGAATGCTTCATCGGCGTGCCGGGCGACCTGCCCTGGCTCGCGTGGGCGGTCGGCACGCCGGCCGTGCTGATCGGCGGCTTCACCCACCCGGTCAGCGAGTTCGGCACGGCCCACCGGGTCATGAACGGCCACGCCTGCAACAGCTGCTGGAACGATCCCGGCGCAGCGTTCGACGAAGCCGATCCGTCGTCGTGCCCGCGCCACGCGGGAACCCTGCGCCAGTTCGAATGCGCGCGGCTCATCAGCGTCGAGCAGGTCAAGCACGTGCTGCGAGCGATTCCCGGCATCGCCTGCTGAGTGCCGGAACCGTCCCTCGCCCCGCCCTCCCCGTCTCATCACACCGCCATGAAATATCGCTGCTGTACTTTCTCCCGTCACGAAACAGGCGCGGGTCAGGCCGTTCCGCTCGCCCGCTCGCGGCGGCTCGCGCGCCTCGTCTGTTCATCCATCGCGCCGCTGGCGCTCGGCTTCGCGGCCGACGCATGCGCCGTCGGCGATCCGCGCGCCGACCTGCTCTCGGCCATCCGGAGCGGGGTCGCCTTGCGGCCGGTAAGCGGCGTACAACCCGGATCCGGGCCGGCAACCCGCGTGCCGCCCGCACCCCATGATCTGGCCAGCGTGCTGCGCAACGCGATCGAATCCCGCCGCGAGTTCTTCGCGCCCCCGACGCCTTCGACGCCCTCGACCCCCGAGTCGCCGATCGATCCGGAATGGTTCGACAGCGAGGACCGCGCGCCCTCGCCGCCGCCGTCGATACACGCGCCCCACCGGCCTGACTCTCCTCACCCCGTGTCGCCGCACGCCGGATCGGGACAACCGTCTCCGGCCCCCGCGACGTTCCCGCCTGCTTCCCCGTCGCCCGTACATGCGACCGTGGTCACGACGCCGGTCGCGTCGCATCACATCCCCGTGCCGCCGCCTTTGCCGGGCGGATTCGGACTGCAGCCGCCCGTGCATGCGTCCGTGGCCAACACGCCGCTCGCACCGACCCATAGCCACGTTCCGCCTCCCCCGCCGAGCGGGTCCGGACTGCCGCCTTCGTCACCTTGGCCCGATCCTCCCTCGCCCGTGCATGCGTCCGCAACCAACACGCTGCTCGCGTCGACACACAGCCCCGTGCCGCCTCCCCCGCCGAGCGGGTCCGGATTGCCGCCTTCGTCCCCTTGGCCCGATCCTCCCTCGCCCGTGCATGCGTCCGCAACCAACACGCCGCTCGCGTCGACACACAGCCCCGTGCCACCTCCCCCGCCGAGCGGGTCCGGATTGCCGCCTTCGTCCCCTTGGCCCGATCCCTCGTCGCCCGTGCATGCGTCTGCGACCCACACGCCGGTCGCGTCGCCGCACAGTCCCGTGCCGCCTCCGGCGTCAAGCGGATCCGAACACCCCCCTTCGCCCCTTTGGCCGGACCCCCCCTCGCCCTTGCATGCGTCCGCAACCAACACGCCGGTCGCATCACCGCACAGCCCCGTGCCGCCTCCCGCCCCAAGCGGGTCCGGACTGCCGCCTTCACCCCCTTGGCCCGATCCGCCCACGCCGCTGCCTGCCTCCGACACGAATACGTCGGCCGCATCCCCGCCCGTCGCGCCCACCGCAGGACGCCCCGCCTTCGTCCTGCGCGATCCGCCGCGGGTGCCGTCGTGGCGAAGAACCCCGCGCGCCGCCTCGACGCCCGCGCCTTCGGCCGCTTTCCAACCCGCCGCGCCGTCGCATGACGCCACACCGTTCGTCGCGGTCCATTCGACCTCCGGCCCGCCCTCCGCAACCGGCGAGCACGCGATCGCCATCGGCGCGAACGCGAACGCCGGGGGACAGGACGCCTTCGCGGGCGGGCGGCATGCGCGCGCGGATGGCGCCCGTTCGATCGCCGTGGGCGCGGATGCGCACGCCTCCGGGCAGCGCGCCGTCGCGCTCGGCGCGGGCGCGGTCGCGGACCGCGACAACACGGTCTCCGTCGGCCGGCTCGGCGACGAACGCCAGATCGCGCACGTCGCCGCAGGCACGCACGGCACCGACGCCGTGAATGTCGCGCAGCTCGGCGCGGCCATGTCGAACGCCCGCACCTATACCGAACAACGCCTCGGCGACCTGCAACACAGCATCACCGACACGGCGCGCAACGCCTATTCCGGCATCGCGGGCGCGGCCGCGCTGGCGATGCTGCCCGACGTCGATCGCGACAAGACCCTGTCGATCGGCGTGGGCGGCGCGGTCTACAAGGGCCATCGCGCCATTGCGCTCGGCGGCACCGCGCGCATCAGCGAGAACCTCAAGATCAAGGCCGGCGTCGCGATGAGCGCGGGCGGCAACACGGTCGGCGTCGGGATGAGCTGGCAATGGTGATCGCCGTCCGCGCCTGGCCCCCTCGAACCGCGTCAAGAAGGCACACGACATGACGACATCCCGAGCCCTTCCCTGGATGCTCGCCGCGCTCGTCGCGTCGGCCGTCGGCCTGAGCGGGTGCAAGCGCATCGCCCCCGACGCGGCGCGCACCCGCGCGCCCGACGTCGCCAGCGATGCATCGGCCGAGCCGCAGTGGCCCGCCTACATGGATGAGTTCAACGACACGGTCCGTTCGATGGAAGGGGGATACAACGACGGCCACATCAAGCACGGCTGGGGCAGCTTCAACACGATCAAGGCCGCGCCGCGCGCCGGCGCCCCGGCCCTGCTCACGTGACGCGTCGCCGCCCCGGTGCACCCGCGCATCCTTCAGTCCACATCGTCGCGGCGAACGAAAACCGGCCGTCGCTCCCCCGGCGCGGCTGCCGCACGCCAGTCAGCGCATCAGGCCCAGCGCGCGCCGCGTGCGCGCCCTCATTCCCACAGCGTCTCCACCTCCTGCGCGGCAAAGTAATAGCCGATGCCGCGTTCGGTGCGGATCAGCGCCGGTTGCTTCGGATTGCGTTCGATCTTCCGGCGCAGGCGCCAGATCTGCACGTCGATGGCCCGATCGAACACCTCGTCGAACCCGCGCGTGCATTCGAGCAACTGGGCGCGCGTGACGATGCGCGACGGCGAGCCGAGGAAGAAGGCGAGCAGGTTGAATTCGCCGACGGTCAGCGGCACCTCCTGCGCGTCGCGCGACGACAGACGCCGCGTGTCCAGGTTCAGGGTCCAGCCGTCGAACCGGTACGCGCGCGGCTGCCTGCCGCGCCGCGCCGGCGCCGCCGACGCCCCGGTCCGCCGCCACAGCGCGCGCATGCGGGCCAGCACCTCGCGCAGCGAATAGGGCTTCGCCAGATAATCGTCCGCGCCGAACTCGAGGCCCATGATGCGATCCGCCTCCTCGTTGCGGCCCGTCAGGCAGATGAGCGGAAACCGATGCGAATCGCGCCAGCCCAGCAGGATGTCGATGCCGTCGCCGTCGGGCAGGCCGAGATCGAGCAGCACCATGTCGTAGTCGCGCCGCGCCACCGAAGCGGCCGCGTCGGCCGCGGTCCCGACGCCGTCCACGCTCATCCCGTGACCTGCAAGGTAGTGGCAAAGCAGGCGCCGCATCGGCTCCTCATCCTCGACGACGAGCACGGCCGCCATTTTTATCGTATCCATCGTTTCCTCATCCAGGCCGCCCCGGCCGCCCCACGCTGCGGTTCCGGTCCGGCTCGCCCGCGCCGCCCGCCGCCGGCAAGGTCAGCCTGAAGCGGCTCCCCCTGCCGCGCAGCGTCGCGACCGCGACCTGCCCGCGATGCGCGATCGCCGCGCCCGCGACGATCGCCAGGCCGAGCCCCGTGCCCGCCGCATCCGGACGGTGCGTATAGAACGGCTCGAAGATCCGGTCGAGCGGGTCGGCCTCGATCCCCTCGCCGTCGTCGCACACTTCGATCCACGCCGCGCCGAGCGGCCACGGCTCCCCGATCACGGCATCGAAGGCATCGGCAACGGACGCGCCGCCGCCCACCTGTACGCGCACGGTCGTGCGCGCCGCGCGCCTCGCGTTGCCGACCAGGTTGACGAGCGCGCGCGCCACCTGGCTGCGGTCGGCGACGAGCACGCGCCCGACGTCGCCGCACCGGACGATGGCGATGCCGCTCCGTGCGCCGGCGCGCGCGTCGCGCAATACCTCGTCGACGATTTCGTCGACGTCCACCCGCGTCAGCACCGGTTCACCGCGCCGCGCCGCGAGCAGCACCTGCGTCGCCAGATCGCGTCCGTGCCCGACCGCGCGATGCACTTCATCGAGCGACGCATCGGCGCGCTCGCCGCGCGCGAGCTGCTCGGCCGCGTATTCCGCATAGCAGTCGATCGTCGTCAGCACGTTGTTGAAATCGTGGACGATTCCGCCCGCGAAGAAACCGAGCGACTCGAAGCGGCGCGACCGATCGATCTGCTGCGCGAGGTGGCGTCGCTCGCTCGTGGCGATCGCGATGCACATCGACAGGATCGCGACGCCGATCAGGTCGACCTGCAACGCCCAGACGCCGTGGCCGTCGTGGTGGAACGCATAGGGGCCGCGTCCGCTGAGCGTGAGCGTGATCAAGCCGATCGCGGCGGCCGCATTGCATTGGGACACCAGCAACAAGCCGCCTTCCAGCGCAACCCAGCACAGCGACAACGCGAGCAGCGCGCGCGCGATCTCGGGCTGCTCGCGCCATATCGACGCAAAGCACAGCGCGCCGAATACCGCGAGCATGGGCGACCAGTTGCGATGCCGCGACCATGCCGCGCGACACGCGCGCGCATTCCAGGTCAACAGCGCCGGCAGCAGGGCGAGCAAGGCCAGCGCGTTCGCCGCATAGGCGCGCGACCACTCGCTCGACCACTCGCGGCCGTTCATCCACAGCGACAGGATCGCCGCGGCGAGCGTCGCATGCAGCGCGGCCACGCCCACCGGCAGCAGCAGCACGAACAGCGCGAAGCCGCGCAGCGTGTCACCGCCGCCGCCGAACATCACGTAGCGCCGGGCCAGCCATGCGCCCGTCACGGCCTCGATCACGTTGACGGCGGCGAACAGCGCGTCGACGCGCCACGGCACCCAGTCGAGCGACCCGGCAAGAAGCAGCGTGGCGAACAGCGACGCTGCGCCGAGCCACTGCGTCAACGGCCGCTCGCAATGCAGCAGCAGCGCGATGCCGAGCACCGGCGCGGGCCATACCACGGCGGACAGGGTGTGATTGAGCGACGTGCATGCCCCGGGCCGCGACAGCAGGTGATTCGCGTAGAACAGCAGCAGCAGCAGCGCGGCGGCATTCAGCATGCCGCCGCGCACGAAGGCGGCGGCGTGCAGCTCGGGGGCGGAGAACGCGGCGCGAAATCGCCGCGTCTGATCCGTATCGATGGCGTTTTCCGGCATGGGTCGTCTCAAGTGCGCGCATGCGCGAGCGTCTTCGTGTCGAACCTCGATCGATCCTCGTCGCATGCACGCCGATTCATTTCATGCGCAACCGAAGCGGGACGCGGCGACTAAAAACCGGAACCCGGCGGCCGTTCCCGTCACGGCCGGCACGCGCCGGCATCCGCGTAGCCGTTTCGATACGCCCAGTGGATGACGTTCGCGATGTTGTGCGCATCAAGCTTCTGCATGAGCCGCTGCCGATGACAATCGACGGTTTTCGGACTGATGTTCAGCAGCGCTGCGATCTCGCGGTTGCGCATCCCGTCGGCGATCAGCTTCAACACTTCCTTTTCGCGACGCGTCAGTTCGTCGTCGGCCGCGCGCAGCGCGCGGCCGCCCACGGCCGACGTCACCTTCGCCTCGTCGAGCAGCGGGTCGCTGTAGACGTGACCGCCCATCACCCGCGCAATCGCCCGCACCATGTCCTCGGTGCCGCACCACTTGGTCAGGTAACCCGACGCGCCGTCGCGCAGCGCATCCGCCGCACGCGCTTCCGAGCGAAGCGCCGTGAACACGACGAAGCGGATGGCCGGCTGCGCACGCCGGATCGCGCCCATCGCCGGCAACGGATCGCCGCCCCAGAGCATCAGGTCCAGCAACACCAGATCCGGCTGGTCGACGCGGCAGCGCTCGCGCGCCGCGGCCATGTCGGACACGCTGCGCACGTCGATGCCCGCATACCGCTTCCGGAGCACGACCTCCACGCCGTCGCGCACGATCGGATAGTTGTCCACCACCAGCACTTTTTCACACTGTCTATTCGCGTCCATACTCGATTCTTGGTTGCTCACCTGTTCCCTCGTCCGACGCCGGACGAACGGTTCCGCGCGCGCATCGTCGATCCGGCGCGTGAACGGGAAGGTAGCCCGCGTATGTCACGAAATGATTTCAGCGCGATGTCGCATGCCTGTCGCCGGCGCTCGCCATTGCGCATCGCTCGCGCGCGCGTCCTCGAACGCGGCGAGCAGGTGTTCCAGGCGCGTCGAGAATGCGTCGAACGTCTCGACGAAGGCGTCCGCGCCAAGCCGCGCCGTCGGGACCCGCTCGATCAACATGAGCGCGCCCGTCTCCTCGTCGTATCCGATCCCGCCGCCGCCCGCCTCCGACACCTCGAGCGTGGCCGCGAGCACCCGCTTGCAGAAGGCGGCCGATGCGTATTCCGGAAATTCGCCGAGCATCCCGTACAGGATCAGCGCCTCATCGACGTCGCGCAGGGAGAACATCAGCTTCTCGTCGAGCAGCAGGAAGCATTGCCCGTGTTCGTCGAATTCGAGCGGCAGGCGGATCCGCTCGGCCAGCGCAGCCAGGCAGTCGGAGGGCAGGGTCATGGCGTGTAGCTCCCGATCGGTTGTGACGGTAGTGTCGGTTCGGCCCGGCGGCGTCACGCGGCGATCGCGATCGACATGAATGCCTCGATCTGTTCGACCATCGCATGCGCGGTCAGCTGCCGCAGCGCCGCCTGGTCGTCCTTCGGCGGCGCGTCGAGATGGTGCGCGAGGGCCTCGACGAACACGCCGGCCTTGCGCGTCAGCGCGGCGACGTCGTCGCCGGCGGCCGGCGCGCAGTGCCGCATCGCGTTCGCGAGATCCGCGTCCGCGCGATCGAGGCGCGCGCCGGACAGCCGAGTGAAATACGCGCCGAGCCGCTCGACCTGCCGGACGCAGTCGTCGAGGCCTGCGGCGCTGGCCGGGCTCGAGGCGGCGGCGGAGAATGCCCGCCACGCGTCGCGCACCGACGGGCTGTCGCACAGCCGCGCGCAGTGGCCCGCGATATCGGCGCGGTGCCGGTTCAACGTGTCGATCCGGGTCTGGACGGCTTGTGCGTAGGCATGGGCGCGATTCGGATCCTCGGCGATCCAGGCGGCGGTAAACGGCACGAACCGCTCGGCACCGCCGGCGCGCAACACGCGCAATGCGATCGCCGCACAGTTCTCCTTCGTGCTTGCCATCCGATACGGCAACGTGTCGTCCGCCGCGCCCTGCTTCACCGCGCGCGCATCGCGCAGGATCGCGGTCTCGTCCAGGCCGAACAGCACGAATCGGGCGTCGCCGGCCGATCCCGCCTTGTCCGGATTGCGGCCGATCGCGGGGAAATACACCTTGCGCGCGCTGAGCCCCCATTGCCGCGACGCGTCCGGCTTCTGGGCCGCCTTGGGAAAAAAGCGCGCGTCCGCGATTTCCTCGGCGCTCGCGTAGCGATAGCCGTCCGCGCGGATCTTCGCGCGCGCCGCGGCCCCGTCCTGGAGCTTCTGTTTCGTTTTGGGCGACAGCTCCGACTGCTTGTCCGACCGATAGCTGTTCAGGGTCAGCGACGCGACCTGGCTGAAAGGTCGATCGCTCACCGGGCGGGTCGGCCACCAGCTGACATGCTCGTATACATGCCCCGCAGCGGCGACCGGAAGACGATGTGGCGCGCCAACGGCTTCGCCGCACCGCTGCCATGAAAATGCTCGGCGATCGATACCATGCTGCGCACCAGACGCCGTTCCAGCGCCACGCCGTCGCGGCGCGCGCCGTGTTCGAACGCCGCCTGCGCGGCCTGCTCGCCGTAGCGCTTCGACAATGCCAGCACGAACACCTCGAGCGTGCGGCGATTCTCCACGCGCACCTGCTCGGCATAGCGGCGAACGGCGTCGCACTGTTTCAACAAGGGCACGCGGGCGAGCAACGCGAGCACGCGCTCCTTGACGCCGAGTCGCGCCACCGCGGCGGCCGGACCCTTCTCGCCGTCGTCGACGACGACGCGGTGTCCCGAATGCGCGCACGCAACGAATGCAGCGACATTGATCATTCCGTCCTCCGATCCTTTTAAAAAAACCGCGCAATCGCAGGCGTCCACGCATGCTAAACACGTTCCTCCCATCGTGCTTTCGATTTTGTGCAAATCCGCGCGCGCGATGGCGCACAGGGTTCGGCCCGGGCGCGTTGCGGCTTCATCGCCTGACGGCTAATCCCCATCAGTCAATCGCCACATCCCCAATTTTCCCAGCCGTGCCGCCAACTGCAGGCGCGCCGAACGCCAGTCGCTCAGCGCCTGAATCCGCTGCCGCTTCGCGCCGGCCAGTGACGATTGCGCATTGAGCAGTTCCAGGATCGTCCCGACGCCGATCCGATAGCGCTTTTGCGTGGCGGCATACGCTTGCTGCGCAAGCGTCAGCAGCGTCGCGCTGTTGTCGAGATTCTTCGTCGCGCCTTGCAAGGTCTGATAGCTCGTCCAGACATCCAACCCCACCTGCTGGCGCGCCTCGTCAAGCATGTCCTGCTGCAATTCGGTCTGCGCCTCGGCCTGGCGGACCTGGTAGGTTCGGGCAAAGCCCTCGAAAATCGGAATCGTGACCTGGACACCCAGATACCATTCGCGATGCGTCGCGGGAAAAACGGGGTAGCCGAGCTGCAAGCTGGTGGGTTGATTGTTGTAGTTATATTGCGCCACGAGATTCAGTTTCGGCATTCCCTCCGCGCGGGTCTGGTCGATTTTCGCCCGGGCGGCGGCAACCTGCGCCTGGGCGGCAACAATGCTCGGATGCGTCCGCTGCGCCTCCTGGATCAGCGCGTCGATCGAAGCGCTGAACTCCATCGTGGCGACCACGCCCTCGCCGACGTCGGGCAGGGTCAGCGCCGAATTCGCGGGCAGGCTCATGTCGCTCGCCAAGGTGCCCAACGCGGTTTGCCAATCGCTTTCGGCCTTGGTCCGGTTCACGATGGCCTCGGCATAGGCGGTCTGCGCCTGCAACTGGTCGCTGATCGCGGCGACGCCTCGATCGACCCGAGCCGTGGCCGCGACGGCGCTGTTCCCCGCGGTTTGTTCGACCTCGCGCGCGGCAACGAATGCACCCTGGCTGGCCTGCGCCGCGTAGTAATCCTTCGCCACGGTTGCGAATACGGTTTCCAGCGTAGCCTGTTGCGTCGCCTGCGCCGCCTCCAGCAGCGCCGTTGCGCTGCGCAGCGCGGCCGCCCGTCCGCCAAAATCGTATAGCACCCAGCTCAGCGACACACTCGCGTTCTGCGCGTTCGTCTGGTAGTTCGAGTCGTATTGCGGATAGCCTGTCACGTGATTCGTCGCATGGTCGCGCGTCCCCTGCCAGGTACCGGACAAGGTCGGCAAGAATGCCGCACGTCCGACCCCGACCGCGGCCGCCTGAATCTTGACGTTCGCCCACGCCTGCCGCGTCTTCGTATTGCCGCACAGCGCCCGTTCGACCGCATCCAGCAATCGCAGCGGGTTCGGCAGCGCGCCGAACGCGCACACGCCGCCACGCGCCGCCTCGAGCATGCCGGCGGCGGCTGTCGGCGGCACGGCATGAGCCGTCCTCAGCGGATCGAACGCCTGCACCGCAGGCGCGAAGCACGCGATCGTCAGCCCCATCACGCCCCATGCGGCAACCACGCGGCCCCGGCCCGGCTTAACGCTCACGCAGGCTCTCCTGTCCCGTTTGAATCACCGGATCCAGGAAGTAATGCGCGACACTGCGCTTCCCTGTCTTGATCTCCGCGGTGACCGCCATGCCCGGCGTCAGGTTGATCCACGTGTCGTTTGCCCGGATCCGGTTGGTCGGCAGACGAATGCGGGTCACGAAGGTCAACCCGCGCTTCTGATCCTGCACGGCATCGTTCGACACGGAGATCACCGTCCCCTTCAGGAATCCGTAGCGCGTATAAGGAAAGGCTTCGATCTTCACGATCGCCGGCTGGCCCGCCTTGACGAAGCCGATGTCCTTGTTCTCGATGTTGGCTTCGACCTCGATCACGTCGTCCGGTACGATTTCCATGACGGCTGTCGCGGCCGTCGCGACGCCGCCGAGCGTATGGATGCGGAGCTGCTGGACGGTTCCCGCCACGGGCGCGGTCAGGCTGAGCAGTTTCTGGCGGGTATCGGCCTTGGCTTCGTCGTTGCGGCTCTGCGCGAGCTGCTGGGTGGACTTGTCGAGCAGGTCCAGTTGCTGCCGCCGGAATTGCGAGGTGGTCGATGCGATCTCCGCGCGCTGTTCAGCGATAGCCGCGCTCAGTTCCCGCGCGTGACTGCGCTGGGCCGCCAGTTCGTGTTCCTGTCCAAGCGCCGTCTGTTCCTTGTCCAGATACTCGTTTCTGGCGACATACTTGTCGGCCGCGAGCGCCCGGTAGTCGTTGGCCTGCTGGCGGGCAAGCGGCGCGATGGCGTCGAGCTTCGCGATCTGCTGCCGTGTCGTATCGAGCTCCGCCTCGCGCTTCACCAACTCGGCCTGCGCGCTGCCCAGCCTGTCGCGGTATTCGTCATAGAAGCCTTCCGCGAAATGCTGGGCCTCATGCCACTGCGCCCCGGTCGCGCCGTCGATCATCGCCACCCTCGGCGGCTGCCCGTGCGCCTGCGCGTCCAGCAAGGCTTCCGAGCGCGCGGCCGTCAGCGCGGCGTCGAGCCGGGTCAGGTGCGCCTTGTCGGAATCGGCGGCGGCTTGCGTGGTGTCGAGTTCCATCAGCAACTGACCGGCCGCCACGCGTTGTCCGTCCTTGACCGGAATGCGACGGACGACACCCGTGATGGCGGGCTGGATCGTCTTGACCTGCTCGCGGGGAATCAGCTTGCCCGGCGCCGTCGCGACGATGTCGAGTTGCCCGAGGCACGCAATCGACACGGCCAGGACAACCATCGCGACGATGATGCGCAGGGTCCACAACGGCAGCGGATGAACGGGTGTCTCGACGAGTTCGAGATTGGCGGGCAGGAACGCGCGTTCGTGCGCGAGTCGCGGCTGGGTGTCGAGTTCGCGCCGAACGGCCCACGACGCCTGGAACACGGCGACATATCGCGCCAGCAATGCCCTGGTCGCCTGCAGGGAGGGGATCGTCATGAAAGATCGGGAGAGAGATTACGCATGCTGAAGCGACACCAGATGCGCGTAATAGCCGCGCTTCTCGAGCAGCACATCGTGCGTGCCGATCTCGACGATGCGGCCCTTGTCCATCGCGACGATGTGATTGGCATGACGAACCGAACTGAGCCGATGCGCGATGATGATGACGGTTCGCCCCTCGCACATCGCCCGCATGTTGTTCTGGATGATGCGTTCGGTTTCGAAATCGAGCGCGCTGGTCGCCTCGTCGAAAATCAGGATGCGCGGGTTCGTGATCAGCGCGCGCGCGATCGCGATCCGCTGCCGCTGCCCGCCCGACAGGTTCGAGCCTTGCTCGCCGACGAGCGTGTCGTAGCCCTCGGTCAGCTCGGCGGTCACGGCGATGTTCTCGCGGATCGAACGGTTGAACAGTAAATTCTCCTGCAGGACGACGCCGATCTGACGGCGCAGCCACGCCGGATCGGCCAGCGCGAGATCGATGCCGTCGATCCTCACCCGGCCCTGCTCCGGGAGGTAGAGACGCTGCAGCAGCTTGGTCAGCGTGCTCTTGCCGGAACCGGACCGGCCGACGATGCCGATCACCTCGCCGGCGGCGATCTCCAGCGAGACGTCGTCGAGAATCGTGGGGCCATCGGGGCGATACCGGAAACGGATGTTCTGGAAACTGACGTCCCCGCGCACGGCGGGCAAGGTTTGGCGGCTTTGCGGCAGTTCGGTCCGGGTATTGAGAATGTCGCCCAGACGCCCCATCGAGATGCCGACCTGCTGGAACTCCTGCCAGAGCTGCGCCAGGCGCAGCACGGGCGCGGCCACGTGCTGCGACATCATGTTGAAGGCGATCAGCTGGCCGACCGACAGCTTGCCTTCGATCACGAACTTCGCCCCAAGATAAAGCGTCACCAGCGAGACAAGCTTGCCGACCAGCTGAATCAGTTGCTGGCCGACGTTGCCGAGCGTGCTGACGCGAAAGCCGGCCGCCACGTAGCCGGCGAGCTGGTTGTCCCAGCGGCGCGTGAACTGAGGCTCGACCGCCATCGACTTGACGGTTTCCGCGCCCGACACCGCTTCGACCAGGAAGGACTGGTTGTCGGCGGTGCGGGCAAATTTCTCGTTCAGCCGAACCCTCAAGATCGGCGTGATGAGCATCGAGATTCCCATGTAGACCGGCAGCGAGATCACCACCGCCAGGGTCAGCCAGACACTGTAGAGGCACATGACGGCCAGGAAGATGATCGAGAAGAACAGATCGATCACCGCGGTCAGCGCCTGTCCGGTCAGGAAGCTGCGGATGTTTTCGAGTTCGCGCACGCGGGTGACGGTATCCCCTACCCGACGCGCGCCGAAGTACGCGAGCGGCAAGGCCAACAGATGCCGGAACAGCCGGGCGCCCAGTTCGACGTCGATCCGGCTGGCGGCGTGCGCGAACACATAGTTGCGGACCCCCGTCAGCAAGACCTCGAAAACGGCGCTTGCCAGCAGCGCGCTGCACACCACGTTGAGTGTGTCGAACGCGCGGTTGACCAGCACCTTGTCCATCACGACCTGGAACATCAGCGGCGAGATCAGGCCGAACAACTGCAGCACCATCGAGACCAGCAGCACTTCAAGCAGCACGCTCCGGTACTTGACGACCGCCGGGATGAACCATGAAAAATCGAAGTGCGCGAGCTCGCCCGCCAGCGACGCACGCGACGCGAACAACAGGAGCTGGCCGCCCGAGCGGGCAAGCACGTCGGCCGACGTCGTCACGATCGGGCCGGCCGCGCCCGCTTCGAGAATCAGCGCCTTCTCGGCCTCGCAGCTCGCGAGAATGAAATGTTCGCCGCGCTCATCGATCACGAGCGCGGGCATCGGCGTCTTGGGCAACCGATCCGGCGCAACACGAACCCGCCGGGTCTTGAGCCCAAGGGAACGGGCGGCCAGTTCAAGTTCCCGCGCCGCCAGCGCCCCGGACGGACAGGCGGCCGCGTGCCGGAGCTGATCCGCATGCGCGGCGATACCGTGAAACTGGGCAATCACGACCAGCGCCGACAAGCCGGGATCCTCCAACCGGGGCAGATCGGAATCGGGAGCATTCATGGCAGGCAATCGACCACACATGGAACAACGCACGAGGAAGCGCCCGCGACCCGGGGTCGCGGGCAAGACGCACCGGAACAGGTGTGCCGGTCAATGCATAGGCGTCGCCGCGAAGACAGGCGAGATTGACCTGGGCTGATCCGGCATCGCGCCGACGCTCCCCGCCGGCGCCGCCGAGAACGCTGCCATCGCCTGGAGCAGATTACCCGCGCGGATCGCGGATGCCGAGGAATGCGCGGCGAGGACGGGCCCCGAAGCCGGCGCGCCATCCGCGGCCGCGGACTTCGCCATGGGCGCGGCGCTGCCCCCCGCGGCGGTCCAGTCCGAGGCCAGCTCGCGCGCGAGCGCGGCGGGCATGGCTTGCCCTGCGGATTGCGGCTTGAACCCGGGATTGGCGACCTGGAAATCCGCCATCGCCTGCTGCAGCTTGCCGACCGCTTGCGTGCCGAGAATCTCGCCGTCGCTCGCGACGATCTTGGCGAGCTGGCTGTACGCATTCGAAAACCAGCCCCGGACCGTGATCTGCGACGTCGTGCCCAGCACATCGACCTGCAGGTCGTTGCCCGAACGCTGCAGCCAGATCGCCGACGGCAGTACGTCATAGGTCCCGGCGGTACCGAGATCCAGCTCGCCGGCCGCCTGGTTGCTGCTCGCCACGCCGTTGATGATGGTGTCCTGGCCGTAGCCGGCCATGCTGGCGAAGTAATACGTATCGTAGCCGCCGCCGCCCGTGAGGGTGTCGTTGCCGAGGTAGCCGTCGAACGCGTTGTTCCGGCTGTCGCCCGTGAGAGTGTCGCTGTAGGCGGAGCCCACCACGGTTTCGACGTTGGTCAGTACGTCGCCCTGCGCGCCGCCGCCGGTGTTCGCGCCGGTCGCCAGGTTGACGTGCACGCCGGAAGAGGACCCGCGGAAGATCACCGCCGTCGATGCGCTGTTTGCCGTGATGTGATCGCCCCCATAGTTGCTGCCGACGATCGCTTGCGTGTCGCGCGCGCCGATCAGCGTACTCCCGTAGTAGGTGGCGCCGAATATCGTCTGGATATGCCGGATGGTCAGCGCATTGCCGTAGGCGTTGGTGCCCGTTCCCGTCGCCAGGTTGATCGACACGCTGCCGGGGTCCTGGCCCAGATCGAACGCATTCGATCCCGCGCCCCCGTCGACCGACCGGAGCAGCACGCCATCGGCGAAATAATCGTCGCCCGCCGATCCGATCACATTCTGAAAATTGCGGATCGTATCTTTCGCGAGGCTGCCGACCTGGGCGGTGCCGGCGTTGAAATCGACCACCACGGCCGATCCCGCCGAACTGTAGTCCAGCGTGTTCGTCCCGGCGCCGCCGTCGAGAATCTTGCCGCCCCAGGCGACGACGGTGTCGTCGTAAGCCGAGCCCAGCACCCCCTGAATATTCGCGAAGGTATCGCCGGTGGCCGCGCCGCCGCCGATACCCGTCATCAGATTGACCGTCACGGCGCCCTTCGCGTACTGGAAATCGAGCGTATTCATCCCGCCGCCGCCGTTTACATCGGCACTCGCCGTGCCGAGATAGAACACATCGTCGCCGGCGCCGCCGGTCAACCTGTCATGCGCGGTCGTCGATCCCATGCCGTTGGTCCCGCCACCGTAAATCGTGTTGTTGCCGTTCCCGGCGATGATGGTCGCGGCACCACGGCCCGCCGCCAGGATATTGCCGTCGTCATTGCCGATCAGCGTGCCGCCGCCGTCGCCCAGGCAAGCCGTGTCGATGTGCGTCGTGCTGCCGATCGTCAGCGCTCGCCCATCGATCGTGCTGTCCGAGCTGCCTGCCGCCAGATCCAGCTTGACCGCCCCCGTGGTTGCCGCGGCGTTGATCGTGTCCCCCGCGCCGCTCGCATCCTGGATCGTTGCGCGCGCACCCGCACCCAGCGAGGCGAATTCGTCGGTGTAGACGAACACCTGCGCGCTGTCCGGCGCGCTGCCATAGAGATTCAGCGCAAGGCCGCCGATCGTGCCCTGGGGCGTCGTGCCCGGCGCATAGGCGACCTCGACCGTCCAGGTGCCCACCGCGCTTTCGCCGTAGTCCCGCACGCTGTCGAACGTGAACGCGAGATTCTGCGGGTTCGTCGTTCCCGGCGCATTGAGACGGGCGGGCGCGCGATTCGCCAGCGTGCTCACTACCCCGCTGGGCGAGATCAGCTTGACGATCAGATTGTTCGGGTTGACGCCCAGGAGATCGACTTCCACCTCGGCGTGTTCGACCTTCAGTGCGTGCTGCGTATCGTTCGGAATCGTGAAGCTGCGCATCTGGGCCGACGTGATGCCCTGCTCGGACGGAATCGCCAGATTCAAGGCAGCAGCATTCGGCGTCTTGCTGGTTTGCCCCTGCACACTGGCATCCACCTTTTCGTTCGCGGCGGTCGACTGCCATTGCCAGGTTTCCGCGAGCCTGACTGCAGCCCGGGCGTCGACCTCGCCGAAGCCGTAATCCTCGCTGGTGTGCATGCCGCCGCCGTTCCAGGTGGTCACGCCGTTCCACGCCCAGTTCGATCCGGCCGGATCGATCTCGACGGCCGACTCGGCCAGGATAGTCTGGACGTCCCGATAACCCAGCGTCGAGTTGGCTTGCAGGATCAAGGCGACCACGCCGGATACGATGGGCGCGGCGAACGACGTGCCGGCCGTCGTCTGGTAGCTGGCGCCGAAGGTTTGGCCGTAGTCGTTCGTGAAGCTGATGCCGGTCGAGCTGATGTTGTTGGCCGGCGCCGACACGAGGAGCGACGCGCCGGGATTGCTGAACGGCGCGCCGGAGATCTGGAGCGAACCGAGGTCGCTCGGCGCATTGATCCCGCCCACGTTGATCGCGTAGCGGGAATTGCTCTCGCTGTGATAGTTCGTGTTGTCGCCGTTGGTACGAGCATTGCCGCCGGCAAACACCACCACGGTGCCGAGGCCGGTCTGACCTGTGGCCTCATTGCCGCCGCGGCCGTACATCGCCGCCATGGAATAGGCCTGACCGAATGCCGGATTGGTCAGCGCGTTATCCTGGAACAGGGCTGAATTGACCCAGCTGTTATTGACGACGTCGTAGTGATCCCAGTCGAGGATCGGCGCGAGCGTGGCGTTGACGCCATTGCCCAGGGCCTCGCTGCCGATCGTCGCGTCGTAGGCGACGCCCACGGCGCCGGCCCCGTTGCGCGCCGCGCCGATGACGCCGGCCACCAGCGTGGCGTGCGTGCCCAGCGAACCCACGCCCGGAGTCCGGTCGCTCTTGAACGACTGCCCGGCGTTGCTCACCAGGTCCGGGTTCCTGAAATCAACATTGCCGGACGGATCGAAGACCCCGACGTGAATGCCCGCGCCGGTATAGTCCTGCCAGACCGGCAGCACGTCGGCCGCCTGAAGGAACCATTCGGTGTCGAGCATCGGATCGTTCGGCTGCGAGGGCGTATTCAGATAAACGGTCGCGGCCATCTCGGCCGTGCTCGCCGTGCCGACCTGCTGAACCAGCATGCCGTTCTGGCCGTGGCTGTCCGCCACGTGATAGCGGAAGCTCATGACGCCGCCGAAGCCCGCCGTCGGCGCGAAGATGATCGTCGAACCGTCGGCGCTCAAGGAGGCCGTCCCGCCATTCACGATACCGCTTGCGCCGCGCGCGATCGCCTGGCCGTTGTTGTCGAGCAATTCGCGGATCGCCAGCGCGTTGCCGGCGTAGTCCTCGTCGTTCGCCAGCAGCGTGGCGGCCTGGATGACGTACTGTCCCGCTCCGTTCACGGCAACCTGAGCGGCATTGCCGGTGTTCAGCCGGTCGCTGACAGGCATGCCGAGCGCGTTGGCGATCGGAACTTGCTCGATATCACCGAAATCAAGCGACGTGATATTGCTGAACGTCACCGCCCCATCGCGCCCCGCGCCGCTGTCGGTGATCGTCCGCGTGCCGTCGGCATTCTGCTTCAGCGTGTAATCCGCATAGCTGCCGTGCAGCGCCAGGACCGAGAAGCCCGCGGCATTCCCCACCACGGTCAAGGCGCCGGTGCCGTCGTAGACCACGGTATTGTGCGTCCCGACGATAACCGTGTCGCGGCCCGGGCCGCCGTAGATCAGGTCGCTGGCGCCCGGGTGCCGGGCGCCCCAGTCATGCAGCGCCTGGCTGCTGTCCGCAACGTTTTCGAGGATCGCCGCGCGCGTCTGACCGTTCGCCAGTGCGCCGGTGAATTGACTGAGTTCCGATGCGCCCGGCGGCCGGCCCACGAAATTCACGAACACGCTCGTCACAAATTGCGCGTCGGTCTGCGTGCCGTAGTGCCCCTGCCATTCCGCGCTGTTCAGGAAATCCGCCGCGACGTCGACCCGCTTTTTCGTCGCGGCCTCGAGCGCCTGGGTATGGCCGGCAAAGCCGCCCGGGTCCGCTTCGCGGCCCAGGCCGCCGTTGTACAGTCGCTCGACATAGGCCGCGTTGGACGCGTCCCCCGCATTGACGTCGGCGGGACGCGCGCGCGTTGCGTTGCCGCCGTAGATGACGTCGTTGCCGGTGCCCGCGTGGATCACCGAGCCGCCCGAGCCTGCCACGATCAGATCGTTGCCCGTGCCGCCGGAAATTGCATCGGTCGCTGCGCCGCCAATGATGATGTTATTGCCGCTGCCCGCTTGAATGAACACATTCCAACTGGTGCCCGACGCATTGAGAACGTCGCCGCCCGAACCGCCGATGACTTCGTTCAGCTGCGACTTGGCGAGATCGAGCGTCACGCCGTGGTTGCCGACCACCTTGGCGATGTTGAAGCTGTTGGCGCCGGTGCCGCCATGCACGACCGTCGATGCGTTGACCAGGAACACGTTGGTGCCGCCGCCGCCCGTCAGCGTATCGGCGCCCGTGCCGCCACCCAGCCAGTAGGTGCCGGTGTCGTCCGCCGCCACCGTGATGGCGTCGTTCTGGGCCGAACTCAGGATCGCGGACACACCGGACGCGACCTGCTGCCCCGACACGCTGTCCGTCAGCGTGCCGTTCTTGACCGCATAGCGATGGGCGGCCGGGTCCTGCGCGACGAAGGTGCTGGCCTGTGTCGGCCCGCCCTCCGACTGGGAACGGATCAGGATGCCGCCGCTCGCCGTGGTCGTGACGTTGCCGATGCTGTCATTCTGGAAGTTGACCGCGGCGGCCTGCCCCGTACTCCCGTCGGCCCGGGTGAAGATCGTCCGGTTCGTGACGGCGCTGCCGTTGATGTTCTCGCCTTGGTTGCCGCTCCCGGCGAGACCGATCGACGTGATGCCGAGCGAACCGAGGCTGACGATTTCCCCGGCATCGCTGACGCCGTTGTGGTTGGTGTCGTTCCACACCATGATCTCGTTCCAATACGAAACGCCCGTGGTCTTGTCGATCAGCGAAGTCGCTGCGCTGAAGGTGGTCGCGCCGGCCTGCGCCAGCGCGGCCAGCGCGGCCAGTCCGTCGGCATAGTGGCCGGGAGTCGAGCCCGCGTTCAGGAATTCGGAGACGGTCTGCGTGATATGGGTGATCGGCGAGACGACGCCTTTGGCCTCGAACACCAGCATGCCCGTGCCGGCGTTCATCCAGGCCGTTTCGTGCTCCATCCCGTCCGGAGTCGCCGCCGCGCCGCTGCCGACCGGCAGCACGTTGGTATCGAAGTAGACCGGATTCTTGATCCAGTTGGAGACGCTGATGCCGGCGCCGCTCAGATCGAGCAGCAGCGGATCGGTGTAGCTCGGCGTCGGATTGGTGCCGACAGCGCCGGGCACGAGATCGGCGATCGGGATCTGCGGCGTGCCCGGCAGCCCGGTCAAGCCCCAGGGATGATTGAACAGTCCGGTGGCGGCCGGCACATCATTGAAATCGCCGAGCAGGCTCTGATAGTAGGGGCGCCAGTTGCCGCTCGCGATCGACGACGCGGACTCGCTTGCCAGGTCCGTGCCCGCCTGCCCGGCCGCGCTGACCGACGCGTCGCCCGAGGCAAACACCAGGTTGCCCGCGCCGAGCGGCGTGCCGTCGCCGCCCGTGCCGGGCGCTTGCTGACCCGCCACGTCGAGGGGATGGACGTTGGTGCCGAGCAGGCTGTCGTTGATGGTGCCGGTGGCCGCGCTCATCGGGATTTTGGTGTTCACCGAATTCAACAGGCCGTTCGCCTGGGTGCCGACATCCGACCAGCTACCCGTGAAGGGTTGGCCCAGGAACCCCGCCGACACGCCCGACAACGCGCCGCTGCCGTCAAATCCATAGACCGTGCCCAGTGAACCCGGCCCGGCTCCGACATCGAAGGCGCTCGAGCCGACATCGACCCGATTCGATCCGGCCGAGACTGGATTGGCGGTGCCCAGCATGGCCAGGCCCGTCGCGTCTCCGATCTGGATCTGCCCTCCGGTGACGGTTCGAAGCGTCAGCCCGGCGCCGACGCCGAAGCTGGCGATGTCGCCGATATTGCCGGTGATGTCGCTGGTATTGCCGGCCGAGGAACCCGTGGTGCCCGTCGTCTGAAGCTCGAACGTGCCGTGCTGGCCCAGCGTGAGCTGATAGTTCAGCCCGTTGCCGTCGCTGCCCGCGATCGTATAGTCGCCGGGTGTCGACCCGGCCGCGACGGACTGCACCGGAATCGCGCTCGACCCGATGCCGTTCAGGTAGGCCCCGGCCGTCGTGCCTGACAGCGAAACCCCGACCGATTGATCCGGGCCGGCGCCCGGTGCGCCCAGCCAGAAGCCGGAATGATCGACGCTGGCGGAATGCAGATGAACGGCATCGTCATAGACCGTGCTGCTGCCGTCAGGGCCCGTCACGAGCATCTCGCCGGTGATCCCGCCGTTCCCGTCCGACTGGGCGTTCACCATCCGCACCTTCACGGCATACGGCCCGGCCTGCAAGGTTGCGGTCCCGCCATTCTGGATCGTTGCCCAGTCGGTCGAGTTGAACTGCACCTGCATCCCGGTAAACAACTGATTGAGTTCGTTGTTGACGGCATCCTGGATGCTGACCTGATTCGTGTTCTGCGACAGCGTAGTCAGGTTCGATACCGTGTTCTTCACGAACTGCTGGGCGGCATTGAAACTCTGAACCGCCGAGCCCGCCGCCGAATAAAGCGACGTGGGTTGCGTATTGACCGACACCTGCCCGTTGGCGCCCAGGATGATCCGGCTTTGGGACCCCGCGTTGCCGATATGCGTATTCACGGTCACCGAGCCATCGGCGTTGGCTTGAAGCGTGTCGACCGTGGGTGGTGCGGTTTGCGCCAGACGGTTCGCGAACCCGCCGACGCTGGCCGTGAGCGCCGCCGGGGTCGAACCCAGCGTTTGGCTCGCGAGCGTCGCCTCACCCGGCATGCGCTGCTGGATGCCGCGGTCGAGAATCTGCATCAACTGGTCGTGGTTCTCGTTCAGGAACTGACCCGTGTTGGCAATGAATTTCTGCAGTGCGCCCTTCGTGCCGGTCCAGATCTGTTGGGCCAGCGTATCGAGATAGCCGGCCGGATTGGCCGCGAACGCATCCGCGTTGACCTGCAGGGATCGAATGAACGGCGTCACCGACTCTTCCACCCAGCGAACCAGCGCACCGGACGCTTCCGAAGCGGCCGCGACGGCATCGGACAGATCGCCGGCGCCAAGCGCATGGCCCAGCTGGCCGACCGGCTTGGCCAGATAACTCCACGCGCTGTCGGCCACCGACTTCACCAGCACCGCGGCGGCGGCCGCGACCAGGACAGGCGCGGCAGCCTCGCCCGCCACCGCGATCACGGCCCCCACGGCCAGCGCCTCGAGGACGACCTTGCCCGCTTCGAGATCGGCGGACAGAACGGTTTCGCCTTGAGCGCGCGAGCGGACATACGTTCCCATCGCCTCGCCGGTCGTCAGCAGCACGCTGGCCGCACCGAGCGTCGCGTCCTTGAGAAGGCCCGTCGTCACAAACCCCGCCTCGCGGCTCGTGATGCGGCGAGTGATGCTCGACACATCGGCAGCATCCTCGGCAACCGACAGCGTAATGCTCCGCGCATCCATGAAACGCTGCAGTTCGGCCGGCGCGGTCGGTAAACCGCTGTTCGCCAGGGTGGGATCGAGGGGTGTTTTTGCCGCCAGATTCAGGCTGTTTTTCTTCGCGTATGCGAGGGTGGTCGCCACCTTCTCGGGGGTATCGAGCGCAATCATCTTGGCGGCGTCTCCCCCGAGACTGGTCTGCAGCGCGCTCAGTTCAGCTATGCGAGCCGTATTGCGGCTCGCATAGCCAGTCACGTCGCTGAAAAAGGCCGCGTTCCTGGCATTCGGATCTATCCCCACGCTCGCCGCGGGAGTATTGGTAAACAAATCGCCGTTGAGGACCGCCACCTTCATCGCATCGCGAAGCTCGGTGACTTTTGCCGATAATCGCTGTAACGCCGCTTGATCGCCCGCTCGCGCCTCCGTGTAATCGTCCGACCCGGCGAGCTTGCCAAGAAAATTCCGCACTCCAGTTTCGTATGAATCCAGCGGCCCGCCAGGATGCGGCGTGATCGTCCCGAGTTCTGCCGCCAATTCCGACGTCGACGGCAGGTACAGCCGATTCAACGTGTCAGCGACGTTGAATAGCCCCTTCTGGTTCAGGAATTGGAGAACCTGATCGTTGTTTCCAATGTTGGTGGAGATCAGGTGGTGATCTTGCAGCGCAGTGGTGGCCATCAGCGACTCCGGTCGCAAAGCAACATGTACGAGTGAAAAACCGATATAAAAAGCGGCTATGACGTGCTGGCTTCACGAAACCGGATCCCCGTCAGGCCTGCATCCTTGCAGGCCTGACGGAATATCTCGTCGCAAATGATTTGAGTAATCAAGTGGGTCAATCTGAAAATATGACGCTTCCCGACTATCTCTTCACGAAACCTCAGTGAAGTAGGGGCCATGATGTCGTAGAGTTTTTTCCCACTCGACTGATACTCGATCTTGACTGTTGATCGCCCTTCATCCACCGCATCCAGATCGGGGAGCACGTCGCATAACCAGTGGCGCGGGCCTTCCGAGCCATCGGGCAATTGAACGTCGCAGCGCAAAAAGGCAAACGCATCGGGATCGACATTTTCGAAGACTGCCTTGGTTCGATCCGAGACGAGCCAGAATCCTTCTCGACGTTCGAGGTCACGCACGGGGCGACCGAACTTCTTGTCAAACAGGAGCCTTGGCGCAACAGGATAATCAGGGAATCCACGCCCGCCGAGCGGGCGGTCGAACACGATGCGATCCTCCAGAACCGCATCGCGATTCGCGATCTCGTAGCCCGCCGCTCCGCCCTTCACGTAATCTTCGCTGATGGCATAGAATTTTCGCGCTTTGGCCGTTCGGCGTGATTGATCCGGGATGGCAGCGGTGACGCGCTTTGGCGATTGATCGGTCATATGCAGTCTTCCGCGTATATCAGGCAGCGGCGTTGCTTGATATGCAGGTGTAGCGGTTATTTTCATGCGTCGATTCCCGGCATCTCGGATCGGCACGGCGATTCCGTGCCCGCTCCTCGTATTAGGAATCCGAACGCCTTCCCCGTCGAGTGAATTTTTATAGAGGAATGCTACGGACAATTTGCGCGCGGCTCGCATGCATGCTTGTTCGCGAGAGCCGTCCGGATACTGTCCGTCCACTGGCGTCTGGCGGTTCGCGGGAACGTCGATCGCGTCCTGTGAACGACGCGTGCCGAATCACGATCGGCCCGGCTCGAGATGCACGGATGCGGTCTTGAGCAACCGCCCGGCGCTCACTTGAAGACCAGCGTTCCGGCCAGGACCGGCAGCCCCTGGAATCGTCCGGACTGCGTGTGCCGGATCGTAATCCGTTCGGCCCCGGACACGCCGATCGTATCGCCGTCGCGCAGGGTCACGCCGGGCTGCATCAGGTAAACGGCCAGGCCTTCGGTCCGCTCGAGCATGACTTTCAACTGCGAGATCGGGCCGTCGAGCTCGATTTCACGGCCGATGAAGTTCCGCAAACCCAATGTCAGGACACCCACCGTTTCCGCATTGTCCTGAAATGGTTGAAGGCTGATCCACAAGGTGCTCGGAAAATCCGGATAAGGGGAGAAAGCGTTGCGCGCGCCGATGGCATAGGTCGCTGCCGCATGCGCGACGACGGAGTCCCACAACACGCCGCTGCACGCCGGATAAGCTTCCGCGAGCGCGCCGACGACCGCCGTGATGCAGCGTGCCGACGCCAGGTGATCCTCTGCGCCGGACAGCGCGGAAACGACGAGATGGGCGCGATGCCGCGCAAACGCGGCCTGGGCGTCTTGCCAGTGCACCGCCGCCCGCTTGGCGGCAGGCTCCCATCCGCCGGGGACGGGCAGATCGACCTGCATCACCGTGATGACATGGCCGCCGGTGCGGATCATCAGGACATCCGCGTCCGCGGGCGACACGACATCGAACGGAACGTCGGCGTGGCGACTGGATAACGTGGAACGAAGGTGCTGAAAATCGAGTGAGACCGGCTGATCGAGAATCACCACCGCTACCGGGACCTGGGGCGTGAAATCCATGGATATCTCAACGAAAATAGTGAAGGAAACCACCATCCTATCAACAATCCGTGCATGATCCGGCTGCCGCGAAGCCGGCCATGGTTCGGGCTCGGCCGCACGTCGAATCCCGGGCCCGTCGTCACCCCTGGCCGGGACGCCATTCCCGGCATGTCGCAGTGAATGCGGCGGCGTGGCATGCCTGTTGACCGTGACCTGTCCGTGATCACCGAGGTTGATCTCGCTTCGATACCCCGCCTTGCCCGCATGCGTGATCAAGGTCATGGGCCCGTCCGGGTCGACCTGGAAATCGTCGAATGAAGAAAGCGCGGTTTACGTCGGACACCTGGCGAACCCGCCGATATTGCACAGCAAGGCGGCCTGCGTCGAACCCGGGAGCCGGCTCGCGAGCATCGCTTCACCCGGCGCGCGCCGCTGGACGTCGAGATCGAGCACCCACGGCCGGTGTCTCGAGGTGGACTCTGCCCGCTTCGAGCGCGGCGGGCAGTACAACCTCCCCTTGCGCGCGCGTACGTGCCCATCGGTTCGGCGCTCGTCAACAGGACGCCTGCCGCGTCCAGCAAAATCGCCCTCACCCGACCTTCCTGGCGGCGCGTGCGATGACAGACGACCTCCGACTGGCCGTGCGGCCGGAGTCACGTGTCAATGACTCCGGCCGGCGCACTCATACAGTCGAATCGATGCGTGCGGCTGGTCCTGAAATGACCGCCGTCCGTGAAACCGCGCCCCGGCGACCACGGCAGGCGTGTATCGCTGCGCTTGGAACCCGACCGTCCTGGGGAAAAACCCGCCTTATTGCGCGATCATCGTGGGGGAGATCGTGATCGTGCCGGACAACCCGGCGCGATTGCTCGGCTGCGAATTCGTGATGGTGAGCTGCGACGTTCCGTTGTTCCAGGCGCCCGAGAAAGTCTGCGCAGATCTCAGCAGGGGCCGATTGGCTGCGAATCGAACGTAGATATCGGCCTGGCTGGATGATTGTGCGGTGATGTACCACGGGAATGTCGCCACCAGATCAGTCTGGGCGTTACCGCATCCCGGGCCGCCGGTCCGCGTACCGGAAGTCAGCTCAATCACGCCGCCCGGCAAATTGATGCCGTTGAACTGATAATCGCAGGTGATGTGGAAGTAGTAGCCATCGGTGAAGAACAACGACCCGGTGGCCACGACGGTCGTCTTGATAGGCGTGAAGCTCGCCGCATCGGCGAAATTCGGCAGGTTGAGTGCGAGCGCGGCGCAACCAGCGTACAGCAACGTCGATAGTTTCATGGTTTTCTCCCGGGAGGGCAACGAGTGATGCCGTGGCCCGAGTCTGGGCATCGATGATGTTTTTTTTGATGACGGATATGACGGACAAGTCCGCGCATGAATCGGCGGCTCCGGGATTGGCCTTGCTCGCGGAACGCTCGACAGCCGGCCTATCCCGGCGCGACGGCGCGAGCAGACGTTGTGCGACTGAATGAGGCAACGAGGCTGCGCAATGCGCCTGTCACGTGGTGAACGCGGCCGGCCCCAGGGAGCATCGCCCGATTTCC
>NZ_JAAGNW010000001.1:83033-101950 GCF_010645215.1 Burkholderia multivorans
TTGCGATGCAACGCGCACGGATCCGATCGCGATTCCTCATCCGCGATCGAATCCGCGGACGCAATCCCGCGCGACGTCGCCCCGTCCGACCCGCGGCCATCCGCGTTGCCGGACGTCGGCGATGAGATCGACCTGCGCATCCGGACGATCGGGGCGGCATGCGCATCGAGGAACCGGCTTCGATGCGTGCGGCCGCGGGCCCACCGCGACGCTCCCGATCAGCGGCGTCAACGCTGCGCGTTCTCCCGCCCCGGCGAACCGATCCGCGCCAGTTCCTCGTTCAGGATCTCGAACACCCGCTCGGCCCGTCCACGCAGGAAGAAATGGTCGCCGGGCACGATTTCCTCGCGGAACCCGCCCGTGCCGTAGTCGCGCCACGACGCCACCGCCGCGACGCTCCCCGCTTCGTCCCGCCCGCCCAGCGCGACGATCCGGCAACCGAGCGGCGGACGCGGCGCGCTCCAGTAAGTCTCGATGGCCTCGAAATCCGCGCGCAGGACCGGCAGGATGATCTTGACGATGTCGGGTTGCGTCATCACGTCGTCCGGCGTGCCGTTCATCCGCATGACCTCCTCCAGGAAGCGATGATCGGGCAGACCATGGATCGGCGGATCCGTGGCGTCCAGATGCGGCGCGCCCCGCCCGGACACGATCAGGCACGCCGGCTGCGGCAGGTGCCGCTCCCTCAGGCGCTGGGCCACCTCGAACGCCACGCTCGCGCCCATGCTGTGCCCGAACAGCGCATAAGGACGATCGAGCAGCGGCGCAATCGCGTCCGCCGCCTCCTCGGCCAGCTGATCCAGGCGGTACAGCAGCGCGTCGTGAAAGCGCCGCCCGCGCCCCGGCGGATGCATCGGCCGCACGTCGACCGCGGCCGGGAAACGTTCCGCCCAGCCCCGGAACACCGTCGCGCTCCCACCCGCGTAAGGGAAGCAGAACAGCCGCAGCGTCGCATGCCGCCCGGCCGGCGCGACATCCACCCATGCGCTGCCCCGCGCCGGCGTCCATGCGTAGCTCATGGCGCCACCTTGCGGATGAACCCGCCGGCTTCGCGGATCGCCGCCCGCGCCTCGGGCAGCATGGGCGTCAACGTGGCCCACGCATGCGGCAGCCGGCGCCACACCTTGAAATCGACCGCGACGCCGGCTTCGCTCGCCTTCCTGGCCACGCGCGCGGCGTCGTCCAGCAGCACCTCGGAATCGCTCGCCTGAATGAACAGCGCGGGCAGGCCCGCATACTCGCCATAGAGCGGCGAGGCGACCGGATGATCGGCCGCGGTATCGCCGAGGTAATAGCGGGAAAAATTCTTCACCGCGACGGCCGTCAGCATCACGTCGGACGCATCGTTCGCGGCGAGCGACGCCCCCGTCGCCGCCAGATCCGTCCACGGCGAAAACAGCACCGCGCCGGCCGGCAACGGCTCGCCCGCATCGCGCAGCGACAGCAGCAGCGCCAGCGCCAGCCCGCCTCCCGACGAATCGCCCGCGACCACGATCCGGTCCGGCCTCACGCCGTCGTCGAGGAGCGCGCGATACGCCGCCAGCGTATCGTCGACGGCGGCGGGAAACGGATGCTCGGGCGCCAGCCGGTAGTCGAGCGAGAACGCGCGCGCATCCGCTTCCTGCGCGAGCGCGGCGGCCACGGTCCGGTGCGTCAGCGGGGAACAGAAGCAATAGCCGCCGCCGTGCAGGTACAGGATGACCCGCCCGGGCGCGTCGCGCGATGCCTGGGCGTCCGGCTCGATCCACTCGCCGCGCACGGCCTGCGCGTCGAGCCGGCGCACGCGCCAGCCGCGCGGCGGCTTCGCCCCGCCGCGCGCCCATTTCGCGCTGCGCACGCGCATTTCCTGGGCCGTCAGGCCCGGCTTGCGGGTCAGGGATTTGGCCGTCCTGCGCAACAGCCACGAGAAACACACGTTTTGCCAACTCACAGATCGGTTTCCGAGAAAGAGAAAAAGACGCGCCGCGGCGCGATGAACCACACGGCGCGCGGGCGCGTCACGCGAACACCAGCTTGCGATGCGCGGCGATGCCCGCGAGCGCGCCGTTGCCGATCGCGAGCGCCACGGTGCCGCCCCGGTGCGTGATGTCGCCGCAGGCGAACACGCCCGGCACCGAGGTCTCCATCGCGTCGTCGGTCCGCACGTAGGGCCCGAGCGGCCCTTCCTCGATCACGCAGCCCAGCTGTTCCGCGACGACGCTCGACAGGCGCATGCGATTCATCGTGAACAGTCCGTCGAACACGAGGCGGCGGCCGTCGACCAGTTCGACGCTCGCCCGCTCGACGATGCGCGCGACCCGCTCGGGCACGATCTCGACACCCCGCTGCGCGAGCGCCTCGCGCTGCGCGGCGTCGAGCTCGACGCTGCCGTCGGTCAGGAACACGGTCTCGCCCCACTCGGGCATCAGCATCGCCGACAGATACGACAACGGTCCGCTCCCGAGCACGCCGATGCGGCCCTGATCGAGTTCGTAGCCATGGCAGTACGGGCAGTGGAATACGGTTTGCCCCCACCGCTCGCGCAAGCCCTCCAGATCCGGCAGTTCGTCCACCACGCCGAACGCGAGCACCAGGTGGCGCGCCTCGTAGCGTTGTCCGGACGCGCAGTGGAGCGCGTAGCCGCTGTCGGTCCGCTCCGCGCGGACCACGCTATCCGCCCGCCATTGCGCATTCGGATAGGCGAGCAGCTGCGCTTTGCCGTCCGCCGCGATGGCGTCGGGCGAGCGGCCGTCCTGGCCGATCACGCCGTGCGAGTGCGCGGCGAAGCGGTTGCGGCGCGCGCCCGCATCGATGACCAGCACGCGCCGGCGCGCGCGCGCGATCTGCAGCGCGGCGGATTGTCCGGCGTGACTGCCGCCGATCACGATGACGTCGACGGGCGTCGCGGAAGCTTCAGAGTTCATGGATCAGGTGTCCTTGGTCAGGGGTGAATCGGGTGGCGCGCGAACGGGCGGCCCTCACAGCCGGCCGCTCCCGCACGCCTGCGCTGCGCGATCGAGCAGCCAGCGCACGATCAGCGCGCTGCGCGGCACGCGCTGCCCTTCGTCGCGACGCCGCAGCGCCAGCTGCTGCGTGATCACCGCGAGCCGCAGCAGGCCGTACGCATACCAGTAGGCGGGTTCCGTCACGTCCCGCCCGGCGGCCGCCGCGTACAGGTCGACCAGCGCCGCGCGCGTCGGCGCGCCCGGCGCGCAGCTCGGCCCGGGCGCGTCGAGCCGCAGCAGCGACGAATCGTGGCGCTCGATCCAGTACGCGAGCGCCGCGCCGAGATCGGCGAGCGGATGGCCGACGGCCGCCAGCTCCCAGTCCACGACGCCCACCACGCGTGCAGGATCGCCCGGGTCGACGAGGATGTTGTCGAGCTTGTAGTCGTTGTGCAGGAATGCGGCGGGGGCGGCGTCCGGAATCCGCTCGGTCAGCCAGTCCGCCACGGCCCTGAAATCGGCGTCGACGGCCGGGCCCGCGGCTTCCGCGTTCCAGCGCCGCCGCCACTCGCCCAGGATGCGGCGCAGGTAGTCGGGCGGCCGGTCGGCCGGCGCGATCTCGAGCGCATGCAAGGCCGCGAGCGTCCCGATGAAATGTTCCGCGAGGCGGCGCACGGTGTCGGGCGCAAGCGGCCCGCATGCGGCCGGCGCGACGCCGCCGAGCCGTTCGACCAGCAGCAGCGCGGCGTCGCCGGCGTCGCCCACCGCCAGCGGCTTCGGCGCGAGACGGAACTGCCCGGCCAGCCGGTCCAGGACCGCGAAGCGGCGCTGCGCCTCCCGCGCGCCGCCCTCCGGCAGCCAGTACGCGATCACATCGCGCTCGCCGCCCTGCACCCGGAACACTTCGCTGGCCCGCCCGCCGCCGATGCGCGTCGCGCGCGCGGCGGTGCCGGGGCGGCCGAGCGCCGCCATGGCCTGTTCCGCGATCCGCGCGTTCATGACGCCTCCCGCCGGAAGCCGGCGAGCGCATGGCGCGCGACCAGCGCCTTGTGGACTTCGTCCGGACCGTCGTAGATGCGCCCCGCGCGTTCGTGCCGCCAGAGCACGTTGAGGATCGTGTCGCCGCTCACGCCCAGCGCGCCCTGCACCTGCAGCGCATGATCGAGGACGGTCTGCGTCACGCCGGCCACGAAGAACTTCGCGATCGAGATGTCGATCTGCGCGCGCTCGTGGCGGTTCTGCAGGCGCGTGGCCGCCTGGGTCACGAGCAGCCGCGCGGCGTCGATCGAGGCGCGGCTCTCGGCGATCCAGTTCTGCACGGTCTGGCGCGACGACAGCAGCTCGCCCGCCGCAAGTTCGCGGCGGCACGCGCGCCGGCACATGATCGCGAACGCGCGCTCGCACACGCCGATCCAGCGCGCGCAATGATGCAGCCGGCCGGTCGCGAGCCGCGCCTGCAGCACGACGAAGCCTTCGCCGGGCTGGCCGAGCAGCGCCTCCTCGCCGACCCGGCATGCATCCAGCGCCAGTTCGCCGTGGCTCGCCCAGCCGTAGCCCTCGTCGCCCATCACGCGCAGGTTGCGGACGTGGCGGAACCCGGGTGCGTCGGTCGGCACGATGAAGGTGCTGGTGCGCGCATGCAGCGGCGCGGCCTCGTCGGTGACGGCCAGCACGATCGCGAATCCCGCTCGATCGGCGCCGGACGCGAACCACTTGCGACCGCTCAGGTGCCACGCGCCGTCGCTGAACACCGCCTTCGTCTTCAGCGACGACGGATTCGATCCCGCGGACTCGGGCTCGGTCGCCGCGAAACAGCTGCGCACCTCGCCGCGCAACAGCGGGTCGAGCCAGCGCCGGCGCTGCGCGGGGGTCGCGTAGTCGAGCAGCACGTCGATGTTGCCGGCGTCGGGCGCTTGGTAGTTGACCGCATAGTGGCCGAGCGGCGAGCGTCCGAGCAGTTCGCCCACCTCGACCAGTTCGAGCAGGTTCAAGCCCAGTCCGCCGTCCGCGCGCGACACCTGCGGCAGCCACAGGCCGCGCATCCGGTTGGCCGCGCGGATGCCGCTCATCAGGCGTTCGACCGCCTCGAAATCGCCGTTCGCCAGCGCCGCTTCCGGTTCCGCGAGCGCCGCCTCGACGGCGGCGAATGCCGTGACTCGTGTATTCATCGTTCTCCCTCGGTTTCCATGACTGAAACGACGCGGCGCGCCGCGCCCCCGCCCGCGCCCGGCTCACGCCAGGCGCGCAGGGCGGCGGCCAGCCCGCCCACGAACGGCGCGCGCATGATGCCGACGTGGTCGCCGGGCAAGCGCAGCGCCGTCACCTCGCCCGCGGCCGCCGCGCGCCATCCGTCGACGAGCGCGTCGTGCGGCGTCGCATCCGTGTCGCGATCCGGATCGTCGGCGGCGACGATCACGCGCAGTGCGCCCGCATAGCGGGTCGCCGGGGCGTAGTCGGTCAGCGAATGCGCGATGAAGGCGCGCACGCGCGCCGCGAATTCGGGCAGGCCGAGTTCGTCCGGCACGATGCCCGCCTCGATCAGGCGCTCACGCAGACGTTCGACCTGCTGCGCGTCGGCGAGCCCGTCGAATTCGCGTGCATCGAAGCTCAGCGCGACGTCGGCGAGGCGCGCGAAGCTGTTGCCGATCTCCGCGACCCAGCGCCCGCCCGACCAGTTCCACTTGAGCGACTGCTGCGTCGTGAGGCCCGGCGGCAAGCTGTCGACCACCGCGACCCAGTCCACCGCCTCGCCCTGTTCGCGCAGTTGCCGCGCGATCTCGAAGGCCACCCAGCCGCCGAACGAATGGCCGCCGAGGCGGTACGGCCCGCTCGGCTGCACGCGCCGAATGTCGGCGAGCAGCGCCGCCGCGATCGCTTCGAGGCGGCTCGCCTCGGAGCCGCCTTCGTCGGGCCCGGGCAGCGCCATGCCCCATACCGCGAAGGCGTCCGACAGTTCGGCCGCGAGCGCGCGCAGGTACGACACCTGCCCGCCCGCGCCCGGCGCGAAGAACAGCGGCGGCGCATCGCCGGGCGCGGCCCGCGCAACGAGCGCGCCCACCTGGGCGCCGTCCCCGCCCGCGCCGTCCGTCTCGATCATGCGCGCCTGCTCGGCCACCGTCTGCGCCGTCAGCAGGCGCGCCACCACCTGCGCGTCGAGCCCGAACGCCCGGCCCGCGCGCGAGCAGATCCGCAGCATCAGCAGCGAATCGCCGCCCAGCGCGCCGAAATCCGCCGTGTCGGACGGCACCTCGCGCTTGAGCACTCCCGCCCACAGCGCGCCCAGCTCGCGCCGCAGCGCCGCGCCATGCGGCCGCGCGACGGCGGGCGCATTGGCCGCGGCCGTCCCGCCTCCGGCCGATCCCGCATGCGCCAAGGCCTCGCTGCGGCGGACGGCGTCGCCCGCGCCCGCCGGGTCCGCGTCCTGCCTGGCGGGCGTGGATTCGCCGAGCATCATGCGCAGCGCATCCGCGTAGTGGCCCACGAAGCGGCCGACGGTCCCCGCCGAGAAATATCGCCGCGACGGCACCAGCGTGATCCGCAGCACGCCGTGCCGGCCGTCGAAGCTGCTTTGCACGACGAGCGGCACGTTCGTCATGTCGGTCGCGTAGCCTTCGGACACGTCGATGTCGCGCACGGCCTCCTCCAACGCGCGGAAGTGCGTGAAGTTGAACAGCACGTCGAACACGGTGCCGATCTGCCGATGCAGTTCGATCAACGGGTAGCGCCGACGACTGAAAATTTCCATCTCGGCCGCGTGCACTGCGCGCACCAGCGCGACCGCGTCGCGGGTGCCGGCCGTCAGATCGAAGCTGAGCGGCAGGCTGTTCAGGAACAGGCCCAGCACGCGGTCGCCGTCGACGCCCTCGCTACGTCCGTTGAACACGACCCCGCTCGTCACCGCATGCATGCCCGTGATGCGCGACAGCGCGAGCAGATGCACCGTCAGCAGCACGCTCTTCACCGATGCGCCCGCGCGCGCGGCGAGCGCTTCGAGGCGCGCCGACTGCTCGGTCGAGATCGGCACCGCCATCGGCGCCGCAGCGCCGTCCGGTTCGCGCGCGAGCCGCGTGACGGGCAGCGCCTGGAGCCGCGCGCGCCACCAGTCGCGCAGCGCGTCCGACCCGACCGCCGCGCGCTCCTGCTCGACGAATTCGCGAAACCGGCTCGCGGGTGCGGTGAGGCTCAGCGCCCGGCCGGCCAGCCGCGCCGCGTAGTCGGAGATCAATTCGGACAGCAGCAGATTGAAGCTCCAGCCGTCGAGAATCGCGTGATGCTTGGTCACGCCGATATGCATCGTGTCGTCGCTCAGGCGATGCACGGTGAAGCGGATCAGCGGCGGACGCGCGACATCGAACCGCAGGCGCTGCTCGGCCGCGCGCCAGTCGCGGATCCGCGTGTCCTGCTGCGCGGGATCGAGACCGCGCCAGTCGCGCACGGTCAACGGCAGCGGCACGCGGCGATGCACGTACTGCAGCGGCTCGTCGTCGGCCGCCAGATCGAACGCGGTGCGCAAGGCGGGATGGCGCTCGAACGCGCCGCGCAGCGCCGCGTCGAGCGCGGCGGCCGCGAACGGCAGGGCCAGGCGCTGGTCGTTGACGTTGTGATAGGCGGAGTCGTGGCCGTGCCGCATCTCGTTGGCGAGCATCGCCATCTGCATCGCGCTGAGCGGATAGGCGTCGTCGTAGGCCTGGTCGCGCGGCGGCGTCGCACGCGCAGCCGGCGCGGCCGCGGCCGCGGTCGGTACGGCCGCCCCGACGGGCCGCACGCGCGGCGCGAGCCGCTCGATGGTCAGCGACTGCATCAGGTCGTCGAGCGAGAAGTCGATGCTGACCTTGTGCGCCGCCGACAGGATCTGGATGCTTAGGATCGAATCGCCGCCCAGCTCGAAGAAATTGTCCGTGACGCCGACCGTCGAGCGCTTGAGCACCGACGCGAACACGTCGGCGAGCGTTTGCTCGACCGCATTGCGCGGCGCGACGTGCGGCCGCTCCGCGTCGCCGTCGGCCGCCAGCGCATCGGCGAGCCGCCGGCGATCGAGCTTGCCGTTGGTCGTCAGCGGAATCGCATCGAGTGCGATCAGGCGCGCGGGCAGCGCGTGCGGCGGCAGGCGCTGCGCGAGCCAGTCGCGCAGCGCCGCGCCCGACACGCGCCCGGCGTCGCGCAGGACCATGAAACCCACCAGCTGCGCATGGCCGTCGACGGTCGCGTCGTCGACCATGACCGCCGCATGGGTGACCTCCGGGTGCCGGGCCAGCGTCGCCTCCACTTCGCCCAGTTCGATCCGGAAACCGCGGATCTTGACCTGATCGTCGATCAGATAGACGCGATAGCCGGGCAAGGGCCGGCCGACCGGGCTGCGCGACGATTGCGCGTCGCCCGGGCCGAGCACGCGCTCGGTCACATGGACCGTGGTCTCGGTGATCCCGTACAGGTTGACGAGCGTGACGCCGTGCGCGTCGTTCAGGCAGGCGGCGAACTGGCTCGGAATCGTCGCCTCGCCGCCGAAGAACACATAGCGCAGGCTCGCCGGCAGCGGCTGCCGCGCGTCGTCCAGCGCGCGCAGCAGCTGCTTGAACGCGGTCGGGGTCTGGCTCAGCATCGTCACGCCCGCGCGCGCCAGCAGCGCGAGAAAGGCGGCCGGCGTGCGCGAGCAGCCGTACGGCACGACTTCGAGCCGCCCGCCGTGCAGCAGCGCGCCCCAGATTTCCCATACCGAGAAGTCGAACGCATAGGAGTGGAACTGGGTCCAGACGTCCGACGGACCGATGCCGTAGGTCTGCCGCGTCGACGCGAACAGGTGGTCGACGTTGCGATGCTCGATGCACACGCCCTTCGGCTGCCCGGTCGAACCCGACGTGTAGATCACGTAGCAGAGGTCGGTGGGCGAGGCGTCGCGCGGCGGCGGCGCTTCGGCGCGGACGGCGGCAGTGGCCACGTCGGCCGTCTCCACGGCGGCCGTCTCCACATCAGCGCCGAGCGCGAGCCGCACGCCGCCGAAACCCTCGAAGCGCTCGCGCTGCGCGTCGTCGCAGATCAGCACGGCGGCCTGTATGTCGTCGAGGATCCACGCGAGCCGTTCCGGCGGATGGTCGAGATCCAGCGGGACGTAGAACGCACCCGCCTTCAGCACGGCCAGGATCGCGACGATGCTGTCGATGCCGCGCTCGAACGCGAGCGCGACCGGCACGTTGCCGCGCACGCCTGCCGCATCGCGCCGCCCGGCGAGCCGGTTCGCGCGACGCTCGAGTTCGGCGTAGCTGAGCGAGCGGCCGTCGCACTGCACCGCGATCACGTCCGGCCGCATCCGCGCCTGGGCCTCGAAGCGTCGATGCAGGCACATCCGCGCCGGATCGGCGGCGGGCTGCGCCGCCGCGTTCCACTGCGCGACCAGCGCGCGGCCCGCCTCGTCGCCGAGCAGCGAGACCTGCCCGACGCGCAGCGCCGCGCCGCCGCGCAGGAACTGGTCGAGCAGCGTCGCGAGCATCTCGATCAGGCGCGCCGCCGAGGCTTGCGCGAGACGCTGCCGGTCGAAGTGCACGCGCAGGCACAGGCGCTCGCCCGGAATCGCGACGACGGTCAGCGGGTAGTTGGTCTGTTCGACGACCTCGACGTCGGCCACGCCCAGCTGCTCGCGATAGCGGTTCGCCGCCGCGTGCGCCGGATAGTTCTCGAAGACCACGAGGCTCTCGAACAGCGGCGCGCCGGGCGCGACGCCGCTCCAGCCCGGAATCACGTGCAGCGGCGTGTACGCATACGCCTCGGCCTCGACGTGCTGGCGATGCAGATGCCGGAACCAGTCGCCGAGCGTGAGCGTGGAGTCGATGGCCACGCGCGTCGGCAGCGCGTTGACGAACAGCCCGACCATCTGCTCGACGCCGCGCAGGCCCGCGGGCCGGCCGGACACGGTGGTGCCGAACACCACGTCGTCGCGGCCGCTCGCACGCCCGAGCAGCAGCGCCCACGCGGCCTGGATCACCGTGCTCGGCGTCACCTCGCAGGCGCGCGCCAGCTGTTGCAGCGCCTCGCTCGCGCTCGGATCGAGCGGCCGTTCGAGCATGCCGTGGCCACTTGCGTCGCCGGGCCGCGCAGCGTCGGCGAGCGGCAGGGGCGTGGCCGCGCGGACGTCGCCCAGGCGCGCGCGCCAGAAAGCCTCGGCCGCCGCGCCGTCCTGCGCGTCGAGCCAGCGCAGGAAGGCGCTGTACGGCTGAGGCGGCGGCAGGGCGGGCGCGTCGCCGCGCCGGTACGCGTCGTAGCAGGCCAGCGCTTCCCCGAGCACGATCTGCACCGACCAGCCGTCGAGCAGCAGATGGTGATAGCTCCAGACGAATTCGTAGCGTTGCTCGCCGGTGCGGAACAACGCGCAGCGCATCAGCGGCGCGCGGCTCAGGTGAAAGCCCGGCCGCCGGTCCGCCTCGCGATAGGCGGCGAGGCGGCGCTGCTGTTCGTCGCGCTCGAGGTGCCGCCAGTCTTCCTCGACCCACGGCAGTTCGACGTGACGAAAGACGACCTGGACGGGCTTCGACGGCCCGTCCCACAGAAAGCCGGTGCGCAGCACGCCGTGGCGCGCAACCACCGCTTCGAGCGCGCGCCGGTAGTCGGCGACGTCGAGCGCGGCCTGGAAGGTGCAGCCGACCTGTTCGTAGTAGACGCCGGAATCCGGCGCCTTCAGCGTGTGAAACAGCAGGCCCTGCTGCGTCGGCGTCAGCGGCAGCATCGTCTCGACATTCGAGCGGGCTTGCTGGGCGGTGTTCGACAAGGTTGGATTCATGGTTGCTCGTTCAATAGCTGTAGCACTTCGTCGATATCGTTCTGGTCGAGATGGGCGAGCGGCAGGTCCGACGGCGTGAGGCCGCCCGCCTGCGGCGACAGGCAGTGGGCCAGCACCGCGTCCAGCGCGGCGCGGAACCGCGCGGCAAGGGCCGTGACGGTCTGCGCGCGATGCAGCGCGGTGCTGTACAGCCAGTCGACGCGCAGGCGGCCGTCGTGGACCTGCGCCACGACGTCGAGCGCGTAGCGCCGTTGCATGGCGGCCGAGCGTGTGCCGCCCGGCGGTTCGCCGAGCCAGGTCGAACGTGGTTCGCCGCCTTCGTCGAGCCGCCATTGGCCCAGATAGTTGAAGCAGACCGTGCGGTCGTGCGCGCCCAGTTCCGGGGCGCGCACACCGTGACGCAGTGCGCCGTAACCGATCCCGCCATGCGGCACGCCGCGCATCCGCTCTTTCACCGACTTCAGGTCGTGCGACAGATCGCCGCTCAGCGGCAGGCGCAGCGGATACAGGCTCGTGAACCAGCCGACCGTTCGCGAGACGTCCACGCCCGTCAAACCGTCCCGGCCATGGCCTTCGAGATCCAGCACGCACTCGGTGTCTCCGGTCCACGTGCACAACGTGCGCGCCAGCGCCGCGACCAGCAGTTCTTCCGGGCGCATCCGGTAGGCCTCGCCCGCTTGCCGCAACCAGCGTTCGGTCGTGGTCTCATCCCAGTCCAGCGAGATGCGCGACTCCGTGGCGACCGTGTTTGCCGCTGCATCGCCGCCATCCGGCGGCAGCGACGTACCCGGCACGTCCATCTCCTGCCAGTACCGCAACGCTGTTTCCGGCAACGCACGCGACCACGCCGACATGTCCTGCGACCACGCCCGGTACGACACGGTCTTGGCCGGCCACTTCACCGCCTCGCCTTTTTGCAGCGCCGCGTATGCACGCCACAGATCTTCGGACAGAATTCGCCACGACACGCCATCCACCGATGCGTGATGCACCAGCCACAGCAGACGCCAGCCTCGTTCCATCCGGTACAGCCGCGCTACCCACAGGCTCGGGCCGCTCAACCGGAGGCCGGCTTGCAGTTCGGCCGCGCTGGCTTCCAGCCGCGTTTCAGCTTCGGCCTCCGTACAGCCGCGCAGATCCTCGATGCGCACCTCCACCGGCGCACCCGCAGCGCTTTCCTGATGCCAGGCGCTTCCATCGTGCCGCCACGCGCTGCGCAGTGCATCGTGACGTTGCGCGACCGCTTGCAGCGCGGCGATCAAGACCTCGGGCGCAAGCTGTTCGCTCAGGCCCAGATACGCGCCCTGGCTGAACTGTTCCCAGTCCTGCCCCGGCCAGCCGAGATACCACGCCTGGATCGGGCCCGGCATGACTTCGCCCTGCACCTCGCCCTGCTCCGCCGTCACGCCCGCGGCCTCTTCCACTTCGCATCCCTGCGCGGCCAGTTCGGCAATCGTCGGATGACGGAACACCTGCTGCGGACTGATGCGCAGCCCGCGCTCCGCCGCCCGCGACGCCATCTGAATACTCAGGATCGAATCGCCGCCGAGCGCGAAGAAGTTGTCCTGCACCCCCACGCGTTCCAGCCCGAGCAGGCCCTGCCAGATCTCCACCAGCGCGGCCTCGGCCTCATTCCCGGCCGCCGCCGCGCCGATCTCGATCTCCGGCTCCGGCAGGCGCTTGCGATCGACCTTCCCGTTCGCGCTCAACGGCACGCTCTCGAGCGCCATGACCGACGCGGGCCGCATGTAAGGCGGCAGACGCCGCGCGAGCGTGTCGCGAATCGCGTCAAGGTCGAACCTCGCGTCCGCGCGCAGCAGCACGTAGCCCGCGATCATCCGCCGCCCCTCGCGCTCGATCACCGACGCCACCCCGCGTTCGACGCCCGGCGCCGCCGCGAGCGCGGCCTCGATTTCGCCGATCTCGATCCGGAAGCCGCCGATCTTGACCTGATCGTCCACCCGCCCGAGGAATTCGAGGTTGCCGTCGGCGAGCACGCGCGCACGGTCGCCCGTCCGGTACATCCGCTCGCCCGCCACGTACGGGTTGTCGACGAACCGGTAGGCCGTCAGGTCGGGCTGGCCGAGATAGCCGAGCGCCACCCCCGCGCCGGCAATCCACAGATCGCCCGGCACGCCGACCGGCACCGCCTGCCGCGACGACGACAGCACATACAGCCGCTGTCCCGGCAGATGCCGGCCGTAGGGCACGAACGCGGCATCGGGCGTGAGCCCGCGCGTGTCGTACCAGCACGACCAGATGGCCGCCTCGGTGGCGCCGCCGAGCGCGAACACGTCGAGGTCGGACCTCGCCGCCGCGCGGATCTGCGCGGGCAGCCCGACGGGCACGCGATCGCCGCTCAGCATCACGAGCTTCAACGCAGGCGGCAGCGTGCGCCCGCTCTGCCGGCACTCGAGCAGCAGCAGCTCCATCACGGCCGGCACGGATTCCCATACGGTCGCCCGCTCTCGCGCCATCAGGTCGAGCCAGACGCCCGGCGCGACCGTCGACGATTCCGGCGCGAGCACGACCGCCGCACCCGCCGCGAACGCCCCGAAGAAGTCGAACACCGACAGGTCGAAGCCCGCCGCCGACACGCACATCAGCCGATCGGACGCGCCGATCGCATGGCGCTGCAGGATCGCCTCGATCGTCAGCGCCGCGGCCCGGTGCGTGATCATCACGCCCTTCGGTTTGCCGGTCGAACCCGACGTGAACATCACGTAGGCGAGATCGTCGGGCGCGACCTCGGGCAGTGCGACTGCGGCCGCCGCCGCACCGATTTCCGCGGCACCGGCCGGCGCGATCTCGTCGAGCACGATCGCGCGCGCCGCGACGCCGTCGAGCAGCGGCAGATGCGCGCGCGTCGTCAGCACGTAGCCGACCGTCGCGAGCAGATCGCGCAGGCGTCCCGGCGGCATCGCGGGATCGGCGGGCACGTATGCGCAGCCCGCGCGCATCACGCCCGAATACGCGGCGACCGTGCGCGCGGCGCGCGGCAGCAGCACCGCGACCGGCTCGCGCCGCGCGCCCGCCGCCGCCACGGCCCGCGCGACGCGCAGCGTCTCGTCGGCCAGCTCGCGATAGTTCATCGCGTCGTCCGCGCCGACGATCGCGGGCGCGAGCGGCGTCAGCCGCGCGTGCCGCTCGATGCCCGCATGCAGCAGATCACCCTCGCCGACAGGCGGCGTCGCGTTCCACGCGTGTATCAACCGGTGCGCTTCAGCGTCGTCGACGAGCGCGATCTCGCCGAGCCGCGCGTCCGGCTGCGCGGCGAGTTGCGCGAGCACGTGCAGGAAACTCGCGCCGAGCCGGCCGATCCCTGCGTCGTCGTAACGCGACGTATCGAAGTCGACGTAGAGCACGGTTTCCGCGCCCGGGATCAGCTGCGCGACGAGCGGATAGTTGGTGCGCGTCTCGGCGGCCGCGAACTCGCTGACGTCGAGCCCGACGTCGCGCCGCGCCAGCGTCCGGTCGACCGGGTAGTTCTCGACCACGAACAGGCTGCTCAGCAGCTCGCCGCCGTCGTAGCCCGCCCAGCGCTGAATGTCCGTGAGCGACGCCGCGCCGAGCCGCGCCCGCTCGCCCTGCCCGCGATGCAGGTCCTGCAGCCACGCCGACACCCGCGCGTCGTCGTCGATGCCGACGCGCACCGGCACCGTGTTGATGAACAGCCCGACCATCTGTTCGACGCCGGGCAGCGTCGCGGGGCGGCCGGACAGGGTCGTGCCGAACACCACGTCGCGCCCGCCGCCCGCGTAGCCCAGCGTCAGCGCCCACGCGCCCGTCAGCAGGCTCGCACGCGTCACGCCGGCCTGCCGCGCGGCGCGGTCGACCTGCTCGCGCAGCGCCGCGTCGAACGCAAACGCGCGCCGGCCCTGGCCCTGGCCCTGCGGCTGCGGGCCGCGCGCGGGCGAGGCGAAGCCGATCGGCGTGGGCTCGTCGATGCCGTCCAGCACCTGCTTCCAGTACGCGGCCTGCTCGCGCGGATCGCGCGCGGCCAGCCAGTTCACGAACGGCAGGAACCGGCTGCCCGGGAGCGGGCGCGCGTCGCCCGCGCGCAGCGCGGCGTAGCGGTCGAGCACCTGCTTCAGGATCAGCGGCACCGACCAGCCGTCGACGACGGCGTGGTGGTAGCTCCACAGGAAGCGCCATGCCGCGCCGGGCTCGCGAATCAGCGTGCCGCGCAGCAGCGGGCCGCGTTCGAGATCGAAGCCGCGTGCGCGGTCCTGCTCGCCCAGCGCGGCGAAGCGGCCGACGCAGGCGTCGGCGGACAGCGCGCGCCAGTCGAGCACCTCCCAGTCCGGTTCGAGCCGGTCGTGGACGAGCTGGACGGCGCTTTTCAGGTGGCGCCAACGGAAGGTCGTGCGCAGCGACGCATGCGCCTGGACCACGTCCGACCAGGCGCGCTGGAACCGCGCCGCCTCGAATGCGCCGGTCATTTTCCAGTGCAGTTGCTCGACGTACAGCGAAGCGTTCTCGTCGGCGATCGAATGGAACAGGATGCCCTGCTGGAGCGGCGTGACGCCGTACAGCGCTTCCAGGCGCGGGTGGTCGCGCTCGATCGCGTCGATCTCGTGCTGGTCGAGATGGGCGAGCGGCAGGTCCGACGGCGTGAGGCCGCCCGCCTGCGGCGACAGGCAGTGGGCCAGCACCGCGTCCAGCGCGGCGCGGAACCGCGCGGCGAGCGCCGTGATCGTGGCCGCGTCGTGCAGCGCCGTGCTGTAGCACCAGTCGACGTGCAGCCGGCCGTCGTGGACCTGTGCCACGACGTCGAGCACGTAGCGCCGTTGCATCGCGGCCGAGCGTGTGCCGCCCGGCGGTTCGCCGAGCCAGGTCGAGCGCGACTCGCCGCCTTCGTCGAGCCGCCATTGGCCCAGATAGTTGAAGCAGACCGTGCGGTCGTGCGCGCCCAGTTCCGGGGCCTGGACACCGTGACGCAGCGCGCCGTAGCCGATCCCGCCATGCGGCACGCTACGCATCCGCTCTTTTACGGATTTCAGGTCGCACGACAGGTCGCCGCTCAGCGGCAGGCGCAGCGGATACAGGCTCGTGAACCAGCCGACCGTTCGCGAGACGTCCACGCCCGTCAAACCGTCCCGGCCATGGCCTTCGAGATCCAGCACGCATTCCGAGGCGTCGGTCCAGTCCGACAGCGTGCGCGCCAGCGCCGCGACCAGCAGTTCTTCCGGGCGCATCCGGTAGGCCTCGCCCGCTTGCCGCAACCAGCGTTCGGTCGTGGTCTCATCCCAGTCCAGCGAGATGCGCGACTCCGTGGCGACCGTGTTTGCCGCTGCATCGCCGCCATCCGGCGGCAGCGGCGTACCCGGCACGTCCATTTCCTGCCAGTACCGCAACGCCGTTTCCGGCAACGCACGCGACCACGCCGACATGTCCTGCGACCACGCCTGGTACGACACGGTCTTGGCCGGCCACTTCACCGCCTCGCCTTTTTGCAGCGCCGCGTATGCACGCCACAGATCTTCGGACAGGATCCGCCACGACACGCCATCCACCGATGCGTGATGCACCAGCCACAGCAGACGCCAGCCTCGTTCCATCCGGTACAGCCGCGCTACCCACAGGCTCGGGCCGCTCAACCGGAGGCCGGCTTGCAGTTCGGCCGCGCTGGCTTCCAGCCGCGTTTCAGCTTCGGCCTCCGTACAGCCGCGCAGATCCTCGATGCGCACCTCCACCGGCGCACCCGCAGCGCTTTCCTGATGCCAGGCGCTTCCATCGTGCCGCCACGCGCTGCGCAGTGCATCGTGACGTTGCGCGACCGCTTGCAGCGCGGCGATCAAGACCTCGGGCGCAAGCTGTTCGCTCAGGCCCAGATACGCGCCCTGGCTGAACTGTTCCCAGTCCTGCCCCGGCCAGCCGAGATACCACGCCTGGATCGGGCCCGGCATGACTTCGCCCTGCACCTCGCCCTGCTCCGCCGTCACGCCCGCAACTTCTTCCGCCTCGCATCCCTGCGCGGCCAGCTCCGCAATCGTCGGATAACGGAACACCTGCTGCGGACTGATGCGCAGCCCGCGTTCCGCCGCCCGCGACGCCATCTGGATGCTCAGGATCGAATCGCCGCCGAGCGCGAAGAAGTTGTCCCGCACCCCCACGCGCTCCAGCCCGAGCAGGCCCTGCCAGATCTCCACCAGCGCGGCCTCGGCCTCATTCCCGGCCGCCGCCGCGCCGATCTCGATCGCCGGCTCCGGCAGGCGCTTGCGATCGACCTTCCCGTTCGCCGACTGCGGCAACGCATCGAGCCATCCCCACGTGCGCGGCACCATATAGCCCGGCAGCCGCGCGTCGAGCCAGGCCTGCACCGCGCCCGCCTCCGCGGCCTCGCCCGCCTCCGGCCGCGCGACCAGATACCCGACCAGCTGCTTCTCGTCCGCCGCGCTGCGGCGCAACGCCACCGCGCAGCCGCTCAGCGCCGGGTGATGACCCAGCGTCGCCTCGATCTCGCCGAGTTCGATCCGGTAGCCGCGCAGCTTGATCTGCGAGTCGATCCGGCCCAGGAATTCGAGCACCCCGTCACGCCGCCAGCGCACGAGGTCGCCCGTGCGATACCAGCGCCCGCCGTCGGGTGGCGGCACGTCGACGAAGCGCTCGGCCGTCAGATCGGCGCGGCCGAGATAGCCGAGCGCCAGCCCGTCGCCGCCCGCCCACAGCTCGCCGGGCACGCCGACGGGAACCCGGCGGCCCCGCGCGTCGACCACGCGCACCTCGGTGTTGCCGATCGGCCGCCCGATCGGGATCGCGCCGCGCCGCACGTCGCCCGCCGTCACGCGCTGGCTGCAGGTGAACGTCGTGTTCTCCGTCGGGCCGTAACCGTTGATCAGCGCGACGCCGGGGCACGCTTCGAGAAACGCGCGGCAACTCGCGACGGGCAGCGGATCGCCGCCCGTCAGCAGTTCGCGCAAGCCGCCGAGCGCGGCCGGCTCCTCCTCGACCATCATGCGGAACAGGTCGGCCGTGAGCCACATCGTCGTGACGCCGTCGCGCGCGATCGCCGCGGACACGGCATCGAAGAACGGCATGCCGGACGCCGCGAGCACCAGCCGCCCGCCATTGAGCCAGCAGCCCCAGATCTCGAACGTCGAGGCGTCGAAACCGAGCGGCGACTGCTGCAGCATCACCGTCGAGGCATCCAGCCGCGCATACGCGCCGCCCGTCGCGAGCCGCACGACGCCACGATGCGCAATCGCCACGCCCTTCGGCCGGCCGGTCGACCCCGACGTGTACATCACATAGGCCAGGTCGTCCGCCTTCGCACGCCGGACATCATCGCGTTCGGCCTCCCCTTGCGCAGGTTCCGCCCCGGCCTCGCAGTCGGACAGGCACAGCACCGGCCCGGCGTAGTCGCCGAGCCAGCCCGCGTCGAGCCCATCGGCGACGATCACGAGCGCGGGCGCCGCGTCGGCCAGCATCGCCCCCCGGCGCGCCGCCGGATAGCCGGGATCGAGCGGCAGATAGGCCGCGCCCGCCTTCAGCACCGCGAGAAATGCGGCGAGCAGGCGCGGCGAGCGCTCGCCCGCGACGCCCACCACCGCGCCCGGCGCGACGCCCGCCGCGCGCAAGCTCGCGGCCGCGCGCTCCGACCAGCGATCGAGGTCGGCGTAGGACCAGCGCGTGGCGCCCTGTTCGAGCGCGATGCGCTCGGCATGCGCCGCCGCGCCTGCGCGGAACAGCTCGACGATCGTGGCATCGGCACGATACGGCTCGGCATGCCGCTCCCATGCGCGCAGCCGCGCCTCGTCGTCGCCGGACAGCATCGGCAGCGCGTGCGCATCCGCCTCGGGCGCGGCCAGCGCCGCGCGCAGCAGCGCGACGTAGTGCGCCCCGAGCTGGCGGATGGTGTCCGCGTCGAACAGGTCGGTGTTGTATTGCCAGACCGCGAAGGTGCCGCGCTCGTCGCCTTCGATCGACAGGTAGAGATCGAAACGCGCGAACGGGCTGTCGAGATGGAACGGGCTCGCCGTGCCGCTCGCGGTGCGCACTGCGGGCAGGCGCACGTTCTGGAACGCGAAGACGGTCTGCGCGAACTGGTCGTGCCGCGGCCCGCCGCGCGCGCGCAGCCGCTCGACGATCGCATCGAGCGGCACGGCCTGCTGCGCGAAGGCGCGCGCCGTGACCTCGCGCATCCGTCCGACCAGCGCGCCGAAGCTGTCGTCGCCGCGCAGCTCCGCCGCGAGCGCGACCAGATTGACGAAGTAGCCGGCGAT
>NZ_JAAGNW010000001.1:101960-105145 GCF_010645215.1 Burkholderia multivorans
GCCGCTTCGATGCAGTCGGCCGGCAGCTCGACGCGCAGGGTGCCGCCGCGCCCGCTCGGCGCGGGCGGCCGGGCGCGGTCACCGCGGATCGCGGGCACCTCGTCGACGGGGGCCAGCGTGTCGACCCAGTCCTCGAGCTGCGCGGCATAGTCCGGCGTCGCCATCCAGCGCTGCTGCCAGGCCGCGAAGTCGCGGTAGCTCAGATGCGGCGCCGACGTCTGCGGCGCATCCGGCGACGCGAGATACGCGCTGAAGTCGCGGATCAGCACGCTCATCGACCAGCGATCGAAGATCGCGTGGTGGATCGTCAGCACGAGCACGGCCGCCCGCTCGGGCGTCGAGAACAGATCGACGCGCCACATCGGCGCGCCGCTCGCGAACGGCGCGCGGGCCAGCTCCGCGGCGCGCGCGCGCAAGCTGTCGTCGCCGTCGACCGCCCACCGTTCGAGCCGCACGACCGGCTCGGGCAATACCGTCTGCCGCTGCGGCTTGCCGTCGACGAACACAGTGCGCAGGATGTCGTGCCGGCGCGCGAGCGACGCGACCGCGCGGGCGATGGCCGCCGCGTCGACGGCGTCCGCGAGTTCGATCGCGGCCTGTTCGTTGTACATCGCCGGATCGCCGAGCTGCGTCGCCGCGACGAGGCGGGCCTGTCCCGGCGACAGCGCCGCCGCGTCGCCGCCTTCGCCCGGCCGCGCCGGCGCCAGCGGCATCGCGCGCGACGCCTCGTCGTCGAGCACGCGCAGCAGCGCTTCCTTGGCGTCGCGCAGCCGTGCGACGAGCGCGCCGTCGAGCGCGCCCGGCGGCCCCTGGACGTGAAGCTGGTCGCCGCGGCGATGCAGCGTGATGCCCGCGTCGGCGAGATCGGTCATGAGTCTGACCATGGTCATAGCGTGATTTCCTCCGTGTCGGCGCCGGCGGCCGAGGTCTGTTCGGTCACGAGCCGTCGCTCCACCTGCGTCATGACGCGCGCGATCAGCGCGTCGAGCGACGAGCCGTCGATCAGGTGCGTGATCGCGACGGACACGCCCAGCGCGCGTTCGAGCGCATTGCGCAGTTCCGCGCCGGTCAGCGAGTCGACGCCGAGATCCAGCAGCGAGGTTTGATGCGGCAGCGCCGCGGGGCTCGACAGCACCGCGCGCAATTCGGCGTCGAGATACTCGGCCACCAGGGCGCGGCGCGCGTCGGCCGTGCGGCCGCGCAACTGCTCGAACGACAAGGTCCGCGCGCGCGGGGCCGGCGCGCGGCCGGTGAGGCCTTCGATCAGGCGCGGCAGGTCGGGCTGCGCGGCGATCCGGTCGAGATCGATCGCCGCGACGATCACGTGGGGCTCGCCCGTGAACGCCTGCTCCAGCGCCGCGAACGCCTCGGCTTCGCCGAGCGGATGCAAGCCGCTTGCGCGAATCCGGCCGGCCGTCCTGGCATCCGCCGCCCCCATGCCGGCCGCCCACAGTCCCCAGCCGATCGACAGCGCCGGGCGGGCGCGCGCGCAGCGCCGCTGCGCGAGCGCGTCGAGATATGCGTTCGCGGCGGCGTACGCGGCCTGCCCGTGGCGGCCGACCACGACCGAGATGGACGAGTACAGCAGGAAGAAGTCGAGCGGCTGCGCATCGGTCAGACGCTCCAGCAGGCGCGCGCCGTCCACTTTCGCGCGCAGCACGTCCGCGAACGCCGCGGCGTCCAGCGTGTCGAGCGGCGCGCCGCGCACGATGCCCGCGCAGTGCACGACGCCGCGAATCGGCCGGCCGGCCGTGGCCAGCGCAGCGCGCAGCGCGCCTTCGTCGGCGAGGTCGGCCGACGCCACGCACACCTCCACGCCGTCGGCGCGCAAGCGCGCGCAGGCCGCCTGCACGGCGTCGCCGGTTTCGCCGCCGCGGCTGATCAGCAGCAGGTGACGCGCGCCGCGGCCCGCGAGCCAGCGCGCGGTCGCGAGACCGAGCGCGCCGGTGCCGCCCGTCACGACATAGGCCGCGTCGGCGTCGAGCGCGGGCACCGCGTCGGCCGCGCCGGCCCCCGCGCGCCGCAGGCGCGGAACCAGCACGGTCGCGCCGCGCACGGCCTGCTGCTCTTCGGCGGATTCATCGGCGAGCAGCGCCGCGAGCGTGTCGAACGAGGCCGGCGAGCCGTCGCCGTCGATCGTGCCGCGCCACGCCTGGCCCTGTTCGCGCCGCGCCACCCGCACGGCGGCGCTCAACGCGGCAGCGACCGGATCGACGTCCTCCACCGGCCCGGTCGCCAGCGCGCCGCGCGTGACGACCGTGACGGGCCCCGCAGACGGCGTCGCGGCCAGATGGCGCGCGAGCGCGCCCAGCAGCGCGCCGTGACGCGCGACGGCCGCCACCGGTTCGTGCTCGTGCGCGTGTTTGTGCTCCGCACCGTCGAACGCAAGCACGATGCCGAGTTCGGCTGAGCCCGCCGCGCAGATCGCCTCGATCTCGGCGGCTACGATCGTGCAGCGCTCGCCCGCGGCGTCGAGCGCGCGCGCCACCGCGGCGCAGCACGCCGGATCGCCCGCGACGATCCGCCCGCCCGAACGGTGCGAGACGGCCGGCGTCGGCGCCGGCTGCCAGGCGACGCGATACAGCGGCGACGACGCGTTCGCACGGCGTTCGTCGACCCAGTAGCGTTGGCGGTCGAAGGCATAGGTCGGCAGCGATGCAAGCCGGCCGCCGGTCCTGCCCGCCGCCTGCCAGTCGACCGGCAGGCCGTCTACGTAGCGCTGCGCGAGCGCCGGCAGGCGCACGGCCGGGTCCTGCGCCGCATCGGTCTCGGCTGACGCCGCAGTACGGCCGAACGGCATCGCGCCGCACACGCCGCTGACGACGGCCGCGTCCTCGCCGCGCGCGAAGCGGCGCAGCTCGTGCGCCATCGCGTCGGCGCTCGCGGCGACCACCGCGAGCCGGTGCGGGAAATGCGAACGCGCGACATGCGACGCATGGCATGCGGCCGCCCACGCCGAGACGTCGAGATCCGCCAGATGATCGGCATAACGCATGGCGTTGCCGCGCAGCGAGGCATCGGATTTGGCGGAGACGGTCAGCAACTGCACGCCCGCCTCGGCCGTTGCGCCCGCCGTCCCGCCCGCGTCGACGCGCGGCGGCGCGACGACCACCGCATGCGCATTGGTGCCGCTGAAGCCGAACGAACTGACGCCCGCGATACAGGGCGCGTCGCCGCGGGCGATG
>NZ_JAAGNW010000001.1:105155-116769 GCF_010645215.1 Burkholderia multivorans
CGTGTCCCACTCGATGCCGCGATTGGGCGTGCGCACGTGCAGCGTGGCGGGCACCACGCCGTGGCGCACCGTGAGCGCCGCCTTGATCAGCCCGGCGATCCCCGCCGCGCCTTCGAGATGCCCGAAGTTGCTCTTGATCGACCCGAGCAGCACGCGCGCGTCCGGCGCGCGGCCCGCGAACACGGAGGCGAGCGCCGCCGCCTCGATCGGATCGCCGAGCGCGGTGCCGGTGCCGTGCGCCTCGACATAGCGCACCTGCGACGCGTCGATGCGCGCGGCGCGCAGCGCGGTGCGCACCAGTTCGCGCTGCGCATGCTCGTTCGGCACGGTCAGGCCCGCGCTGCGGCCGTCGTGGTTGACGGCCGAACCGGCGATCAGCGCATCGATCGTGCGGCGGGCGGCCTGCGCATCGGCGAGCCGCTGCAGCACGACCACGCCGCAGCCCTCGCCGCGCACGAAGCCGTCCGCGCCGTCGTCGAACGAGCGGCAGCGGCCGCTCGGCGACAGCATGTGCGCCCGGCACTCGGCCGCGGTCGACAGCGGCGACAGCACGACGTTGACGCCGCCGACGATCGCGATGTCGCATTCGCCCGCGCGCAGCGCATTGCAGGCGAGGTGCACGGCGACCAGCGACGACGAACAGGCCGTGTCGATCGTGAGCGTCGGCCCGTGCAGGCCGAGCACGTGCGACACGCGGCCCGCGAGCACGCTGGGCGCGTTGCCCGACGCGGTGTACAGGTCGACGTCGTCCGCGTCGCGGAAGCGGTGCGCGTAGTCCTGGTGCATCACGCCCGCGAACACGCCCGTCGCCGAGCCTTTCAGCTCGGCGGCCGGAATGCCCGCGCGCTCGATCGCTTCCCACACCACTTCGAGCAGCATGCGCTGCTGCGGATCGAGCATCGCCGCTTCGCGCGCCGAAATCCCGAAGAAGCCGGCGTCGAACGACGCGACATCGTCGAGAAAGCTGCCGGCCCGGCAGTAGATGCGCCCGCTCGCGTCCGGGTCCGCATCGAAGTAGCGTGCGGCGTCCCAGCGCTCGGCCGGCACCTCGCGCACGCCGTCCGCGCCGTCGAGCAGGCGCTGCCACAGCGCCTCCGGCGAATCGGCGCCCGCGAAGCGGCAGCCCATGCCGACCACGGCGATCGGCGCGTGCAGCTGCTGCTCGACGCCGCCGAGCTTGCGCTGCAGGCGCTCGATCTCGCGCAGCGCGTTCTGCATCAGGGCAGTCGTATCGATCTGGCTCATTGCGCCCCCGCTCCGCGAAGTTCGTCCAGTTTCGCGGACAGCATTTCGACGATCTCCTCCTGCGACAGCTGCGCCGTATCGGTCGGCGGCTCGACCTCGGCGGCGTCCGACCGCGCGGCGGCAACCGGCCCCGCGGGCGTCGCGCTCGCACTGTCCGCCGCGCCGAACAGCGTGCGCGCCAGATGGTCCGCCAACGCGGCGATGGTCGGATTCGAAAAAATCACCGTGGTCGAGATCGTGCGGCCGAAGCGTTTTTCGAGCCGCACGCGCAGATCGGTGATCAGCAGCGAATCGAGGTCGTAGTCGAACAGCGAGCGCTCCGGATCGAGCGAGGCGAGCGGCGTGCCGGTCACGGCCGCCGCGTCTTCCGCGAGCAGCGCGAACAGGCGCGGCCGCCGCTCGTCCGCGGCCAACGCCAGCAGCTCGCTGACCGACGACGTGAGGCCCGCGCCCGGCTGCGCGGTGGCGATGCCGGCGAAACGGCTCGCCGGCACATGCGGCGGCCACTGCTCGATCAGGCGCGGCCAGTCGACCGGCAGCAGCACGATGTGCGGCGGCAGCTCGGCCGCCAGCGCGATCTCGAAGGTCGCGCGGCCGCACTCGGTGTCGATCTGGCCGATGCCCAGCTGCGCGAGCCGCCGCTTCGCGGTCGCGCTCGTGCGGGCCAGCATGCCGACGTCCTGCCACGGCCCCCAGGCCATCGACTGCGCGGGCGGCCCGTGCGCGCGACGGTGCGCGGCGAGCGCGTCGAGGTAGGCGTTCGCCATCGCGTAGGTCGACTGCCCCGCCGCGCCGAATGCGGCGGCCGCCGACGAGAACAGCACGAAGTGTTCGAGCGGATGACGCCGGGTGCGCTCGTGCAGCAGCCATGCGCCCTGGGCCTTGCCGGCGAGGGTCGCGGCCAGCGACTCGGGCGTGACGTCGACGACGAGACGGTCTTCGACCACGCCCGCCAGATGACAGATGCCGCGCAGCGGCGGCAGCGTCGCGTCGATCTCGGCGAGCAGCGCCTCGACGTCCGCCGCCACCGCCACGTCGGCCTGCTTCACCCGCACCTCGACGCCGTCGCGGCGCAGCGCGGCCAGCACGGCTTCGGCGGCGGCATCGGCCGGCCGGCGGCCGGTCAGCACCAGCGTGCGCGCGCCGAGCGCCGCGAGCCAGCCCGCGACGCGCAGGCCCAGCTCGCCGAGGCCGCCCGTGATCAGCCAGGTCGCCTCGCCCGCGAGCGCAAGCTCCGCGCGGCGCGGCAGCGCGCGCTCGTCGAAGCGCGGCGCGGTGACCGCCTCGCCGCGCACCGCGACCTCGGTTTCCCGGTCGAAGCAGTCGAGGCCGCGGCGGATCGCGCGGGCGTCGCCCGCATGCAGGGCGAGCGTCTGGAGATGCGGCGTTTCCATCGCCACCGCGCGCGACAGCGCCTGCAGCGGCGCGGCCGCGGGCGCATCCGGCGCGAGCACGACGGCGATCCGGCACGGCTGGTCGCGTCGCGCGGCCGTCGCGAACAACGCGAGCGCCCCTTCGTAGAGCGCCGGATCGGGCGCGTCCGCGCGCGCCTCGACCCCGCGGCAATCGACGATCAGGCCCGCCCGGTCGAACGGAATCTCGTCCACGCTCGCCACGATCAGCGTTTCCTTGCGCTCGTCGCGCAACAGCGACGCCAGGCCCGCCGCGACCTGCCCCGCGTCGCGCAGGATCACGACCGGCTCCGGCAAGGCGGCGCGCGCGCCGTCCGCCACGTCGCGCCATTCGACCGCGTAGCCCTCGCGCAGCGGCTCGATGCGCAGCAATTCGTTGCGCGTGACCTCGCGCGATTCGAGGCCGGTCAGTTCGATCAGCATCCGGCCGGCGTCGAACACGCTCGCCTGCCCGCGTCCGGCCGACGCATGGCAGCGCATCCCGGCGCCCGTGCGCCCGTGCAGCGCGAGCCGCGCGATGCGGGTCGGCACGAACGCCTTGCTGCCGTCGGGCCGCGCGGCGGCCGCCACCAGCTGCAGCACCGAATCGAGAATCCCGGGGTGCAGCTGCCACCCGGCATCGTCGGCGTCGGCGCGCATCGCGCAGGACGCTTCGCCGTTCCCGACGACCATCTCCGAGAGCCGCCGGAAGGTCGGCCCCATGACGACGCTGCGCGCGCGCAGCCAGCTGTCCAGCAGTTCGGCGGAAATCGCTTCGCCCTGCACCGGCTGCGCCGGCGCGACGCCCGGCGCCTCGCCCGCGTCGACCCGCGCCGTCGCATGGATGTCGGCGGAATCGGGCGTCAGCACCGTGGCCTCGAAACCCTCGCCGTCCCGCACCAGTTGCAACTGGACGTGCCGCGCCGCGCCCGGCGGAATCACCAGCGCGGCCGGGAAACGCAGGTCGCTCAGCACGCACGCGTCCGCTTCCGTGAGTGCCCGCACGCCGTCGGCGATCATCACCGCGAGCGCCGCGCCGGACACCACGACCTTGTCGTAGATCACGTGGTCCTGCAGGAACGGCAGCGTGGCCACGCTCCACTCGGCGTCGAAGAAAGTCGCGTTCAGCGCGGGCGCGTCGGTGCGCCGTCCGAGGAACGGCGTTGCACCCCCCGTCGCGAAGCGCGGCGCGCGGTCGATCCAGTGACGTTCGCGCTGGAACGGATAGGTCGGCAGCAGCACCCGGTTGCCGTCGCGGTAATGCTGGGCGAGATCGAGCGTCACGCCGGCCGTCCACAGCTGCGCGAGCGCCGCGGGCGCGCCCGGATCGAGCGACACCATGCCGGCCGCCTGCGCACCGAGCGCCACGTCGCCGAAGTCGAGCACGTATTCCGCGCCCGCCGCTTCCAGCGCCGCCGTCGCGGCGGCGGCGTCCGTCGGCGCGTTCGCCAGTTCGTCGCGCACGGCCTCGGCGCTGTCGAGCGGCAGGCCCGAGGCCGCGCCGATCCACAGCAGCGACGGCGCGACGGCGCGTTCCGCGCGGCGCTGCCGCGCATCGTCGAGGCTCAGCGCACCCGCCGCGAAGGCCGCCGCGAACACGCCGTCGCCCGTCGCGCATACGCTGGCCGGGGTGACGCCGCTCGCCTGCCAGGCCTGCACGCTGGCCAGCGCCGCATCGAGGTCGCGCACGCCGCCGAATGCGAAGCTGACTTCCGGCACACGCGCCGGCAGCTCCGCCGCGAGCACGCCCGCCTCGCGCTCGCCGGCGGCGAACGCGCGCAGCGCACCGATCAGTTCCGCGCGGGTGTCGGCGCGAAACGCCGCGCGCTGTTCCCAATGACGACGCCCGAGGGCCGCCGTCAGGCACGCATCCTCGATCCGCAGTTCGGGATCGCGCTCGAGAAACGCCGCGTAGTCCGCGCACAGTGCGGAGAGTGCCGCGCCGCCGCGCGCCGACAACAGCAGGAGCGGCGCGGTGTGCGGCGTGCGACGCGCGCGCGGCGGCGCGGCCTCGACGATCACGTGCGCATTGGTGCCGCCGATGCCGAACGAACTCACGCCCGCGCGCCGCACCGGCGCGTCCCACGGCGTCGTCGTCGCCGGCAGATAGAACGCCGACTCGCCGCGCAGCGCGTCGATCGCGTGCGCCGCGCCGAGCGCGGCCGGAATCTGCGCGTGCTCCACCACGAGCGCGGCCTTGATCAGCCCGCACGCGCCCGCCGCCGCGTTCAGATGCCCGACGTTCGCCTTCAGCGTGCCGAGCGCGCAGCGCGCGTCGGCGGCGGGCCGCTCGCCCAGCGCCGCGCGCAGCGCAGCCAGTTCGACCTCGTCGCCGATCGCCGTGCCCGTGCCGTGCGTCTCGACGTAGCCGATCGACGCCCCGTCGACTTCGCTGAGCGCGAGCGCCTGGCGGATCACGTCGTTCTGCCCGCGCCCGCCCGGCGCGGTGAAGCCGACCTTCGCCGCGCCGTCGTTGTTGACCGCGCCGCCGCGGATCACCGCCATGATCGGATCGCCGTCGGCGAGCGCGTCCTCCAGGCGGCGCAGCACCACCACGCCCGCGCCGTTGCCGAACACGGTGCCGCTGCTGTCGGTCGAGAACGGGCGGCACGCACCGTCCGCGGACAAGATGCTGCCTTCCTCGTATACATGCCCCTGCCGTTGCGGCAGCGCGACGCTGACCCCGCCCGCGACCGCGAAATCGCACTGAAAGCTCAGCAGCGCCTGCAGCGCCTGGACCACCGCGACGAGCGAGGTCGAGCAGGCAGTCTGCAGCGTGATGGCCGGGCCGCCGAAGTCGAGCCGGTACGCGACCTGCGTCGCGAGATAGTCCTTGTCGACGCCGACCCATTGCTGCAGGTAGCGATTCGGCGAGGCGCGATCGAGCCGGTCGCGCACGTGGTCGACGAGATAGTCGACGCTGGCCGAGCCGGCCCAGATGCCGACGCGCGCGCCGCGCACCGCGCCGTGCCCGGCGCGTTCGAGCGCCTCGTGCACGCATTCGAGGAAGATCCGCTGCTGCGGGTCCATGGCCGCCGCCTGCGACGGCGGAATGCCGAAGTACGCGGCGTCGAATTGGTCGACGCCGTCGAGCGGGCCGCCCGCGCCGACGAAGCCGGGCTGCGCCAGTACCGTCTCCGGCACGCCCTCGCGGCGCGCCGCGTCGGCGCCGAAGCGCTCGATCCCGACCCGGCCCTCGGCGATCATCGACCAGAACTGTTCGAGGGTGGCCGCGCCGGGCAAGCGGCAGCTCGCGCCGATGAGGGCAACGGCGTCGACGGGTGTTTCGTAGGTCATCACAAAGCCTCCTTGCGTGCGCGTACGCGCTGTCGATAGGCGCGCACGCCCTCGACGTCAGTCGTAGGTGAAAGGGTTGGGTCGCCCGAACCGGCGCGCGCGACGAGCGCCCGGATCGTGGCCAGCGAAAAGAATTCGACGAGCGGCGGCACCGCGACGCCGCGCGACGCGAGCAGCGCGCGCAGCCGCACGATGTGCATCGAGGTCGCGCCCGCATCGAAGAAGCCCTGCTGCGGGTCGATCGCGACCCCGACCACCTCGGCGAACGCGGCGAGCATCGTCGCTTCGAGCGAGGCGTCGCGGCGCGCCGCGGCCGGGGCGGCGGACGGCGCCGTGGCCGAGGCCTGGGCCGGGGCGGCCGTGGCGGCGAGGCGCGCGCGGTCGACCTTGCCGTTCGCCGTCAGCGGCAGCGCATCGAGCACCATCACGTGATGCGGCTGCATGTAGGCGGGCAGATGCAGGACCAGCTCGGTGCGCACGGCCGCGACGAGGTCGCCGTGCGCCTCCGGCCGCGCGACCACGTGCAGCTGGATCACCGTCGCGCCGTGGCGCCTGGCCACCGACGCCACCGCGCGCGCGACGCAGCCCGCGCGCATCGCGGCCGCCTCGATCTCGCCCAGCTCGATCCGGTAGCCCTGCACCTTGACCTGCCCGTCCATGCGGCCGAGCAGTTCGAGTTCGCCGTCGGGCAGCCAGCGCGCGAGGTCGCCCGTGCGGTAGAGCCGCCGGCCCTCGGCGTCGAGGAAGAAGCGGCGCGCGGTTTCCGCGTCGTTGCCGAGGTAGGCGAGCGCGAGGCCGCGCCCGCCGAGCAGCAGCTCGCCCACCACGCCGTCCGGCCGCTCGCGGCCGTCGGCCGTGCGCACGAAGCACTGCTGGTTCGACAGCGGCCGGCCATAGGGAATCGACGCGAGCGCCGCGTCGGCGGGCGCGATCGGATGCACGACCGACCAGATCGACACCTCGGTCGCGCCGCCCAGGCTGATCGGCTGCAGCGCCGGAAACGCGTCGCGCAGCCGCGCGGCCAGCCCGGGCGCGATCCAGTCGCCGCTCAGGAGCGCGAGGCGCAGATCCGGCGAGCGCGGCGCCGCCACGTCGAGCAGCAGTTCGAGCACGGCCGGCACGGAGTTCCAGATCGTGACCCGGGCGTCGCCGAGCGCCTGCGCGATCGCGTCGGGATCGCGCGCGCGCTCGGGGAAGACCACCGTGCCGCCCACCGCGAGCAGGCCGAAGATGTCGTAGACCGACAGGTCGAAGGCCAGCGACGATACGCACAGCGCGCGATCGGCCGGGCCGACCGCGAAGCGCGCGTTGAGGTCGTCGATCGTGTTGGCGGCGGCGTCGTGCGCGATCAGCACGCCCTTCGGCCGCCCCGTCGAACCCGACGTGAAGATCACGTAGGCCGCGTCGCCGGCTTCCGGGTCGGCGATCGGCTCCGGAGCGCTGTGAGGCAGCGGCATATCGAGGCGCAGCGTCGGCACCGGCAGCGCCAGGCCGCCCGCCGTCACGACTGCATGACGGGCGCCCGCCTCGCCGCGCAGTTCCTCGATGCGCGCGCTCGGCCAGGACGGCTCGATCGGCAGGTACACCGCGCCCGCCAGCACGATGCCGAGCAGCGCCGCGACCGCGCGCGGGCCCGGCGCGACGATCGCGGCCACCACCTCGCCGCGCGCGACGCCGCGTTGCCGCAGCGCGCCGGCGATGTGCTCGGCGTCGCGCAGCAGCGCGCCGTAGGTCAGCGTCGTCCCGCCCTGCATCACGGCGATCGCGTCGGGCGTCGCCTGCGCATGACGGACGATCGGCGTCTCCAGCCGGCGCGGCGCGCGCGCGACCTCGGTGGCATTGACGGCCGCGCGCCGCGCCGCCTGCTCCGGCGCGAGCCGCGCGAGCGTGGGCCGTTCGACGGCGGCCGGTTCGGTCGCGATCGTCTCCAGCGCGCCGAGGAAGGTCGCGAACATCGCATCGACCAGGCCGTCGGGGAACAGCTGCGCGACGGACTCCCACATCACGACCAGCTGCTCGCCGCGCCGGCCGAGAATCGCGTGCAGCGACACCTGCGGCGTCGGATTGGCCATGTCGACCACGCGCCCGATGCCGTCGAGGATCGCCAGATCGTCGGCCGGGTCGCCCGACAGCAGGCTCGTCAGCACCACCGGCATCAGCACGGGCGCGCCGTTGCGACGGCCCAGCTCGCGCAGGATCGACACGCCCGAGCACCACGGCGCATCCAGATCGGCCCATACCTGCTGCTGCACCGCCTGCGCGAACGCGCCGAACGATGCGTGATGCTCGCCCAGCGTCAGCAGGGTATTGCTCGTGTAGTCGCCGATCGATTGCCCCGCCTGCGCCGCCCGCGTGTTGCAGGTCACGTTGAGCGTGAAGGCGTGGGACGCCGCCCACAGCCGCAGCACATCGGCGAACGCGGCAATGCACAGCGACGTGAGCGTGACGCCGAGCGCCTGGGCGCGCGCCGTCAGCGCAACGGACAGCGGCGCGCTCAGTTCCGTGCGCCGGGTCTCGAAGCGCGGCTCGGCCACCTCGGCGAGCGCCATCGTCATCGGCAGTTCGGGGGCGGGCGCGATCGACTCGACCCGGCGCAGCCAGGCCTCGCGGTGCGCGTCGGGCAGCGCCAGCGGCGGCAGCGGCGCAATGAAGGGCGCGGGGGTGTCGGCCGCGCCGTGAACCAGTTCGTGCATCAGCAGCAGGAAGCTGCGCAGGTCGCCCGCCAGCAGCCCGAGCCGGACGTGCAGGATCGCCGTGCTGTCGGTGAGACGGGTGACGGCCGCGACGACGGGCTGCGCATCGCGCTCGGCCAGCAGCGCGCGCGTCGCGCGCAGGCATTCGGCCACGGCCGCCGCGTCGAGTCCGCGCAGATCCTGCTGCGGCAGGGGCAGCTCGTAGGCCTGCGCGTCGAACACCCCGCGCCCGTCCGCGCACACCGTCATCCGCAAGGACGGATGACGCGCGACGAGCTGCGCGAGGCGCTGGCCCAGCCCGGACACGCGCGCGGCGTCGACTTCGAAATCGACGCGGATGTGCGGCGCCACGCTGCCGAGCGGCACGCCGCCCTGCTGGCCGATCCAGTAGGCCTGCTGCATCTCGGACAGTTCGAACGGCTCGCCGGCCGCGTACTGTCGCAGCGTCGCGAGCGCGGCGGCCGGCGCGCGCGGGCCGTCGGCGATCAGGTCGCGCAGCTGCCCGGCCGATGCCGCGAACAGCGTCGCGAACGACAGTTCCACGCCGTGACGCGCGCGCACGGCGGCGGCCAGCCGCGCAGCCGACAGCGAATCGAGCCCGCGGTCGATGAGCCGGGCGGTGGAATCGGCCGCGGCCCCGGGCACGAAGCGGGCGATCTCGGCCAGGAGCGCGTCGTCGGCCGCATCGGCGCCGTCGTCGGCCACGATCCGCAGTTCGCCGCGCAGCAGCGCGTCGCGCGTGGCGATCCGGCGGGTCTTGCCGCTCGAGGTGCGCAGGATGCTTCCGCGCCACAACAGCACGATGCGCGCCGGCGCCACGCCGTGCGCCTGCGTGAGCGCCGCGCGAATCACCGGCAGAATCGCGCGCGCGGCTGCCTCGTCGCAGCCGGCGCGCACCTCCGCACCGACCAGGATCCCTTCGCCGTCCGCGCCGTCGACCGCGGCCGCGAACACGCGCCCCATGCGAATCGACGGATGGCAGGCCGACACGGTGTCTTCGAGGTCATGGCTATAGAAGTTCCGGCCGCCGACGATGATCAGGTCTTTCAGGCGGCTGGCCACGAACAGCGCGCCGTCATGCAGGAAGCCGAGATCGCCGGTCCGCAGCCACGGGCCCTCGCCGTCCGCCAGCCGCGCGCCGAAGATCGCGCGCGATTCTTCCGGGCGACGCCAGTAGCTGTCGGCGACCGTGCGCCCCGCCACCCAGATTTCGCCGATCGCATCGGGCGCGCACGGCACGCGTGTGTCCGGGTCGACGATCCGCACGCGCGTATCGATCAGGCTCGCGCCGCAAGCCGCCAGCTCCACGCCTTCCGCATCCGTCGCCACGCGGCCGCGCGCCAGTGCGTCGCGCTCGAAACGCACGCTGGGCGTGCCTTCGCCGCAGTGTCCGGCGGTCACTTTCAGGGTCGCCTCGGCCAGGCCGTAGCCGGGCACCACCACGCGCTCGCCCAGCCCGAACGGCGCAAACGCCGCCGTGAAGCGGCGCACCGTGTCGCAGCGCACGGGTTCCGCGCCGTTGAGCGCATAGCGCAGCGACGACAGGTCGGTGCCGGGCGCGAGATCGGCCGCGCGGTCCGCGCACAGTGCGTACGCGAAATTCGGCGCGGCCGTGTGCGTGCCGCGCCAGGCCGCGATCGCGCGCAGCCAGGACATCGGCTGCGCGACGAATTTCTCGGGCGCCATCAGATAGGCGGGAAAACCGCAATGCAGGGGCGTGAGGATGCCGTACACGAGGCCCATGTCATGGAAATACGGCAGCCAGCTGACCATCACGCTGTTCGCGTCGTGCATCGCGCCGCGAGCGAGATCGTCGATCGTCGCGCACAAACCCGTATGCGTGACCACGACGCCTTGCGGCGTACGCGTCGACCCCGACGTGTATTGCAGCAGCGCCGGGCTGGTGTCGGCCACGACCCGCAGGAACGGCGCACCGCGCTCGCCGTCGTCCGTGCGCATCCAGCGCAGGTCCGGCAGCGCGTCGCGCACTTCGGCGGTCAGCGCGACGGCCGCGCCGCAGTCGTGCGCGATCGCGATCATCGTGTCGCGACCATGGCGAGGCGTGATGGGAACGGGAATCACGCCGGCCAGACAGCAGCCGAAGAACGCGGGAATGAAGTCCAGCGGATCCTGGTAGACCAGCATCACGCGGTCCCCGATCGCGGTCTCGCGCGCAAGGCGCGCCGCGATCGCGGAGGCGCGCTCGCACAATGCCGCGTAAGTCAGCGTCACATCCCGCGCCGGATCGGCCGACGCATACGCGAGCAGATCGGGCGTCGCTTCCGCACGCGACATCAATCGCCCGGCGATGGACAACACGTCGCGACGCGGCACGCCGTTGGATGAGGCATTCATTGCGCGTTCTCCGTGATGTGGCCGCCGTTCCGGCACGCGCGCGTGCGCACCGCCGGGTCTGCCCGACCTGGCCCATATCCGTTCCGGACCGGGTTCCGCCCGGCGCCGTCGACCCGTCGCTTCAATTCGACCTTCATCGAAAATCTCCGTGTTGACTCGACATTATTTAGGTATGCGAATATATGAGCCGATATCCGGGATGCCTGAGCCGCTCCCGAATACCGGCGAACCGCCATGACGCCGCCTGGGCCGGCGTCACGCGTGTTGTCTCGGACACGATCGCGCTCGGCTGACGTTGACCAGGTCAGCCGGATCGTGGATTTGTTGTTGTGAGGATGAGGGATTGACTCGGCAACCCGAGATGAGCGGGGCTCATGCGACGCGCAAGCGAAAGCCTGGCGCCGGCCGGCTTGACATCAAGGCCGGCGGCAATCGACAGATTGCGGCGGTGCCGGCGATGCGAAATGCGGCACGCTCTACCGATGGCACAACATGGCGGGTATCGAATCCAGCTTAATGGAAACGCACCCCGGAACACCACATTTCATTGAACAAACCATGAATCAGCGCAAGCTCATGTATTTAAATTTCAATTCAATTCAAATAAGCATCACGATCATCGACTCCCAATCC
>NZ_JAAGNW010000001.1:116779-120377 GCF_010645215.1 Burkholderia multivorans
TCACGATACGCGATGAATCCAATCCGCGCCCACTCGGGAGCAGCCGCTCCTGCCCGACCTACCGCGCAAGGCCGCCTGCGCCCGTCAATAATGACATGCAGAATATTTCCAAAATCACAACACAGACACACGAACATTTTTAATTCATGACACATCAAGCACGATAAAGCGGACATTTCGTTTAAAACCGAACATGGTCGCAAGATTATCATCTTTAAGCCGGCGCTGTCGATATATCTGTATCAAATATGCATATTACAATTAAATGAAATAATTTTACTCAATACCAACCGCCACGAACTCACTGCAAAGGCAGCGATAAAATTATTTATCATGCCATTTATTCATCTCACGATAATTCATTGCATTGAAATTCCAATCATCCATTTCATCTCAAAAAGATGAACGATCAATTCACTCTGTTCCGGCGAGCGAGAATCGGGTGCGGGACGTTCTCGCTACGCGGCGGGTTCTCATGCATCGTCGCGCCAGCCGACTCCCGGTCGATCCTTCTGTCGGACTAGCCGATCCGCCTGCGCGGCACGCATCCGCAGATGCGGCGCTATCTCCACGTCCTCGAACGCTGCCGACGAGCAACGAGTGCCATGACGAAATGAGTCGGATTCCTTATCATTTCGCATGAATGATCGCTCAACGAAACCCTTCTCCCAACGCGCCGGACGCCGCTCCGCCGTCGCCGTCGCCCGCCCCGACTATTGATCGCCCCCCACGCTGCCGCCCAGACGCAAACGGCTTTCCTCGATCCAGCCTTCCACATCCTCTCCCGTTTTCCCGTTCACATACATCACCTGATACCACTTCTTGTAGGGCTTGTAGACGGTCACGGTGTCGCCGGGAACGATGAATGTCCGCCTGATCATGCACGGGGAGGCAGGGGCGGAATAGAAATACGCGCGCCCCTGCCCAATGACCGTCGCGGCAAGCGGCGGCCTGAAATTGTCATCGGGACCGCCGGTTGCGTCGTTCAGATGCCGACAGTCCACCGCGCCCTGCGCATGAGCGGACATCATCGTGAAGCCCGCGCACAAGGCGAGGACAGTTGTCCACGTGTTCATTGGGATTTTTTTCATCATGGCTCGCTTGTACCGATGGACATCTGCCGCTCCTCCCCCCGAACGCCGGTTGACGGCGAGCTCCCGCCAAGGCGCGCCATCGAAGCATGGCTCGCCGCCGCAGCCGGCCTCGCGCAATCGGCCGTACGCCAACCAACCGGCGCAACCGCCCGCTCGCCCCCTCAGATCACCTTGAAATGATGCGTGCCGTCCCGCTTCAACTGATCCACCAGCCCGTACTCCCAGTCGAGATACGCCTGCATCGCGGCAGCCGCGTTGTCGGTGCCCTCGTACGGCCGTCGATAGCGATCGACGCGCGGCGACGCGAGCCGCGTCTCGCCGTGTTCGAGCGGCAACCCCGCATCGCACCACGCCGCGGTGCCGCCCGCCAGCACCGCGATTTCCGCCGAGCCCGGCAGCAGCGCGCGCGCATCGTCCGCCGCGAACCGCGCAAGCAGGCTCGATCCGCACGTGAAAACGTAGCGCTTCGCAGGCGGGATTGTCGCGAGCGCGCCGCGCAACCGGGCCCGCACCGCGAACCACGCGCCCGGGACATGGCGCTTCACGTAGTTCGCGCTCGCCGTCACGTCGATCACGGCGATCTCGCCGGGCGCGGCCTGCGCCAGCCAGGCGGCGAGCGTCGCGGGCGACGCCTCCGCCGCGTGCGGCGGCGCCGGCGCGTCGCGCGGCGGCTCGCCGCGCTCGACCAGCGCCGCGGCGTCGACCGGCTCGACCACCCTCACCTCCCAGCCCATCTGCGCGAGCCACGAGGCGCTCATGTCGGCGCGCACGCCGTCGTCGTCGGCCAGCACGATCCGCGCGCCGCGCACGGCCGCGTGATGATCGGCCTCCTGCACGAGCTGGCCGCCCGGCGTGCTCAGGAAGCCCGGCAGGTGGCCCGCCGCGTATTCCTCCGGCGTACGCACGTCGAAGCGGTACAGCGTGCGGCCCGGCGCATCGAGCGCGGCAAGCGCGGCCAGCGCGATGCGCGGCACGCCGGCCCGCTCGGCCACCGCGCGCGCGGCGCGGCGTGCGTCGGCGCGCAACGCCGCGTCGATCTCGTCGGGGCCACGCCGCGCCGCGCCATGCTCGAGCGCCTGACCCGCGAGCGTCCAGCCGATCGTGCCGTTGCGCAGCGCGGCCACCGGGTTCGGCAGTCCCGCATTGAGCAGCGACTGCGTGCCGATGATGCTGCGCGTGCGGCCCGCGCAGTTGACGATCACCTGCGTCGCAGGGTCCGGCGCGAGCGCGCGCACGCGCAGCACGAGTTCCGCGCCCGGCACGCTCGTCGCGGTCGGAATGCTCATCGTCTGGTATTCGTCGAAGCGCCGCGCATCGACGATCATCACGTCCGCGCGCGCGTCGACGAGCGCCTTCACCTGCTGCGCGGACAGCGACGGCGTATGCCGCTCGGCCTCGACCCATTCGCCGAACGACTTGCTCGGCACGTTCACGTCGAGGAACAGTTCGCCGCCCGCCGCCCGCCAGCCGGCGAGGCCGCCTTCGAGCAGCCGCACGTCGGTATAGCCGAGCTGCGCGAGTTTCTCCGCGGCGCGCGGCGCGAGATCCTCGCCGTCGGCCTCGCCATAGACGACGATCGGCGTCGTGCGGCGCGGGATCCGCGTCCACGCATCGAGTTCGAGCTTCGACAGCGGAAAGTTGGCGGCCCACAGCGGGTGGCTTTGCGCGTAAGGATCCTCCTCGCGCACGTCGAGCAGCGCAAGCTCGTCGCGGGCGAGCAAACGCGCGCGCACGTCCTGGTAGGACGCGACGGGAAAACGTGAAGTGGAATCAGCGGATGACGTCACGATATCGGTTGAAGTCGGTGAGGAAGATGAAGGGAATCCCGGATCGACGCACGCAAGGGAGCGCCGCGCATCACGCATTCGAGTAACCCGACACGAACGGCTTCACGGTGCCGTCGTCGAGGTACACCGCGCGCCTGACCTTGCCGATGTCCGCGCCGTACACGTGAATGCTGATCGACACCTGATCCGCGTACGCATTGGACACGCGGTGGATGTCGCCGATGCGCGGCGACACGGCCTCGACCCCGCCCGGCCGCAATCGCACCGCATCGCCCGACGGCACGGGCCGGCCCGCTTCGTCGAGCCGGTACGGCTGCGAGAACTCGCCGCCGCGCAACATGCCGATCAAGCCCCACACCGTATGGTCGTGGATCGGCGTCGTCTGGCCGGGCCCCCACACGAAGCTGACGATGCAAAAGCGGGCGTCGGGATCGAGATGCAGCAGATACTGGCGGTAGCGCTCGGGATCGGGTTGCGCGAACGCGTCGGGCAGCCAGTCGTCGCGCGCGACGAGCGCGGCGAGCAGCGCCTCGCCCTCGGCGAGGATCCGCGCCTCGTTCGCGCCGGCCGCGCAGAGCGCGTCCAGACCGTCGACCAACGGGCGCAGCGACGTCTCGTGTAACGAAGGCCCGCTCATCGGCTGCCTCTTCGAATGGGATGGGCCATCATGATGCACCCGAAACGCCTTGCGCAACAAATATGAAGATTGACAACATC
>NZ_JAAGNW010000001.1:120387-163763 GCF_010645215.1 Burkholderia multivorans
CGATGCGGGTGCGACGAACATCCGCAGCCGGGCCAGCCCCCGGCGAGGCTGCCCGCCGTCACGTCATTGGGTGGTGTGAGTGGTGTAAGCGACGTAAGCGGCGCGGCTCAGCGCGAGCCTGCGCGAAATCGCCGTGCTGCGCGAGCGGGCAGCGGACATGAAACCCGATGAGCAGAGCCTGCCCCGAACTGATGCGAAGACGCGGCCGCACCGGGCCTGTGCTTCGGCCGGCGTGCCCGGCCGCTCAGCCAGCCGCCGCCGTCGGCCGCCCTCGAAGCGCCGCCGCGACCGCGTCCGGCGCAGCGGCGTCCCTGCCGGCAGCCGGCGCGGCCACCTGTCGACCGACCCCCGCGTTCCTAAAACCGCCCCCCACCGAAAACCACGGAAGGCGCGAAGGCGCTGTTCGGATCGGTGCCGTCCCATGGGCCGACCCACGCATCGTTCGGCGTCGGGCCCATGACAAAATCGAGCGTACCGCCGGCGCGCATTTCATCGTGCGTGATGTAGGGGCGATGCAACGGGCTGCCGTTGAGCGTGACCGATTGCACGTAACGATTGGCCGTCGACGGCGGCCCGCCGCTCGTCGTGTGCGCCGTGATGGTGAAGCGGCGCACCTGGCCGAACTTCAGCGCGCCGCCCTGCGCGGCGGAAGACGCGACCGGAATGTCGATGCTCGCTTCCGCAAACATGGGGGTGCCGAAGTAGTACACGCCGCCCACCGGATTGAGCGAATAAATGCCCAGCGCCGACAGCACGTACCATGCGGACAGCTGACCAAAGTCGTCATTGCCGGGAATCGCCGACGCCCGCACCCTGCGCGGATCGTCCTGGGCCGCCTTCAAACTGGTGCGGCTCAGCTCGGCGCGATCGCGGTCCGTCAACGTGAGCGAATACATGTCGTCCATCACGGTGCGCACGAGGTTTTGCTTCTTGGACGGCTGGCCGATCACGTTGTACAGATAGGGAAGCTGGTTGGCCGGCTCGTTGCCCGCGACGAACTGGCCGATCCGGCCGGTGAGATCGGGGAAGCCTTGGCCGAAACGGAAGCCGAGCGGGTTCTTCGGATTGAAGGTCTGATCGAGTTGGGCGCCGAATTGCGCCTTGCCGCCGCGTACGGCGATGAGCCCCGGAAAATCGTGGAACACGTTCCAGGTGTCGATCCATGAATTCGCTTCGGAGTAGTCGTCCTTCTCCGCGCCGGCCGGATCAAACGGAGAGACCCAGGCGCCGGTGCTGCCCTTCGGTTGCGCAAACGTCCAGCCATCGTTCTTCGTCGGGTTGTATACGTTGCGATAGTTGAGGCTGCGCTTCAGGTAAGTCGTGAAGACGGACGTGTCCTTGCCGGCCGCCTTGCCGACCGCGGCGGTCGCCCAGTCGGCGAAGGCGTAATCCTGTGTCGTGGAGACCGAGGCATTGTCGCCGGAGAAAACATACCCGCGGGTTCGGTACTGATCGAAACCGTGGGCGCTGGCCCCCTGCGTGGTGCTCAGCGCGGTCCAGATCTCGTCGATGCCCGCATTCGTGAGGCCCTTCAGATAGGCGTCGGCGATCAGCGGAATAGCCGGATGGCCGGCCATCGTGAAGGTTTCCGTCTGCGCCAGCGGCCAGACCGGAAGCTCGCCCTTGCCGTTCTGCTTGAACTGGACCAGCAGCGACCGAACCCAGCCGTCGACGCGCTCCGGCTGGATCAAGGTCATCAACGGCGACTGGGCGCGGAACGTATCCCACAGCGAAAACGAGGACGAGTAGTCGAACCCGGGGTTCGCATGCTTGCTGGTCGTCGGCGGCGCGGTGCGGCCGTCGTTGCTCGAATCCATGCCGACGTAGCTGCCGTCCGCATTGTTGTAGAGCGTCGGACCGAGCATCGCATGATAAAGCGAGGTATAGAACATGGTTCGCTGGTCCTCGGTGCCGCCCTTGATCTGCACGCGGTTGAGCGCCGCGGCCCATGCCTGTTCGGCTCCACGCTTCACGTCGTCGAACGGCTTCGCGCCGACCTCGACGGACAGATTCGCCGCGGCGTCGGCCACACTCGACGGCGAGATGCCGACGTCGACGCCAAGCGACGCAACTGAACCGGACGCCGCTGCCGCGAACGTCAGGTAGGCGGTGCTGCCGTCCTGGCTGATCACGACGTCCCGCTCGAACGGCTGGGAAAACCGCGCCACGAAATACGTCGGCTTGTTGTTCGCCCAGTTGTCGGTGATCTGCCATCCGGAGATCGTCCGATCGTCCGCGACCTGGATTTTTCCGCTCTTGAGCGAACCGCCGATCGGCTTGGCGATGCTGACGATCATGCTGCGCTTTTGCGTGGCCGCGCTCGGGAAGTAGGTATAGCGATGCACGCCCGCATGCGGGGTCGCCGTCATCTCGGCGAGGATCGCGGCGCCCTTGACGTTCCAGGGGGGATTGCCCGTTCCTTCGGGCGAGATGAGCACGCGATAGTAGCCCGGGCCGGCGCTTTCGTCCGCGTGGCTGAAGCGCGCGTTGTAGGTCACGGACGTCCCGTTGATCCTGGCCAGCGTCGCCTTGTCGACCGGCGCGAGCGTCGGCAGGAAACGCACCTCGCCGCCGGACCCGATGCCTGCGCCGGACAGATGCGTGTGCGTGAATCCGGTGATGTAGGGGTCGTCGTACTGGTAGCCGGCCGTACGATCCCAGTCATAAGGCAAGGCGCTGGGCCCGCCCGCCGTGTCCGGCCCCAGCTGAACCATGCCGAACGGCACCGTCGCACCCGGGTAGGTATGGCCATGGCCGCGAATCCCGCTGGGCCAGTTCGCCGCGATGTCCAGGTTCGACGTCCCGATCATCGGGTCGACGCTGCGCAGGACGCGCGTCGGATCGACGGCCTGCGTCGGTGACGCAGCCCCTCTCCCGCCCGTCGAAGCCGATGTTTCGTCATGCGCGTCTCCCCCGGCCCCCGTATCGGAAGCGCCCGGTACGGGAGCGGGTGACGCGGCGCTCGTCGAGGCGAGCGGCGTCGATTCCAGATCGCCGCCGCATGATGCGACGCAGACGCTGAGCGCCAGGAGCATGCCGGCGGAGTTCGATGTGTGGCGCATTCCATGCCTCCGTTTCATGACGGGTTGTTGTGTTGGAGCATGCCTGTCCGCCTCTCCGGCGCCGCGGCGCCCCTCTCGCGCCGCGCGCCATGACCTGCACCCCTCGGGCGCGCCGACGAAGCACCGATCCGGGATCGAGCCGGCAGCCGGGATGCAGCCATCCAGCCGCTTCCAGGCCCCATGCGCGATTCGCGGCAAAGCGAAGACGGTTATTTCGTTGCCGGCTTCGTATAGTCGGCGCCGGGGCCGGACGGCGGGGCAAGCGACGGGTCCGTCGCCCAGTTCGTCGGGGTGGCCGACAACGTATAGGTCAGCGTGCCGCCGCCGGCGATGGCAGCAACCGGCAGCCACGAGCCCGGGTAGGTCTTGCCGTTCAACTGCACCGACTTGATGTAGGGCTTGCCGTTCAGCAGCGCCTCGTCGTCCGCCTCGATGCGCAGCTTCTTCGTGCCGTCGGCGAGCCAGATCGTCATGCCCTTGAACTGCGGCGTGGACATGGCCATGCCGGGCGCCGACGGAACGACGGGATACAGGCCGAGGCTCGCCCACAGATAGAACGCGGAGGTCGCGCCGAAGTCGTCGTTGCCGGGCAGACCGCCGGGCGTGTTGAAGAACGTCTTCGTCATCACCACCGGGATCACGCGTTGCGTGAGCTGCGGCTTGCCGGCCCAGTTGTAGGCCCACGGCGTCTGCAAGGCGGGCTCGTTGCCGATATAGAGCGTGCTGCCCGATTCGCCGCTGTTGAGCGTCGCCGCACTCGGCAGGGGGCCGTTGAACGGATCGGTCTGACTCAGGCCGAACAGGGTGTTCAGGCGTGCGATCGCCGCCGCGTTGCCGCCCAGCTGCCTGATCAGCTCCGCGTAGTCGTGACCGATCGTCCAGGTGTAGTTCGGCTCGGTCGACTCGTGGAAGCCGCGATTATTGTTCTCGCTGAAGTCCCATTGCCCGCTCGAATCCTTCGTGACGAGCCCTTTCGATTCGCCGTAGTAGCCGCTGTTCGCCGGGATGTTCGCGTTGAAGATGTTGATCCAGTTGCGCCCGCGCTTGCGCAGCGCGGCGACGCTGCCCGCATCCTCCGCCCGGCCGAGCGCCGCCAGGAAATCGCCGACCGATACGTCCGTCCTGCTCAGCTCCAGCGTCATCGATCCCGCGTGATGATCCCCCGCGACATCGGTCGAGACATAGCCGTTCTTCACATAGAAGTCGCTGACCGTGCTCACGCCGGCGCCGTCGTCGACGCTGCCCAGATTGTTGCAGGCCCCCTCGACGAACGGACTGCCCGGACCGCCCGTGCCGAACGCCGATTGCAGCATGTACTTGCGCGCGGTCGCGAGGTCGAAGCCGCGCGCACCGAACGCATAGGCGCCCGCGATCACGTTCGGCGCATGATCGCCTTCCATCGGCTTGGTGTCGTCGCTGCCGTCCACCCAGTGGGGAAATGCGCCGCACTGTTTCGCATCGACCACGAGCGACTGCATCATGTCGCTCGCCTCGCCGGGAAACAGCAGCGCCTGCAATTGCGTCACCGATCGATAGGTGTCCCACAGCGAGAAGCTGGAATAGTGTGTGCGGTACGCCCGCGGCTGATCGGGAACCGGATCCTGCGACACATTGGCCGTCTCGCGCTGCGGCGCCGTGCTGCCGGGATCGCCGAGGTCGAGCTGGCGCATGCTCCGATACTCGCCGTTGACGTCGCTATAGACGGTCGGCCCGGCCAGCGTGCGGTACAGCGCGGTATAGAACTGCGTGACGTAGTCGTTTGCCGTCTTGGCCTGCGCGCTGCCCAGGCTCTTCATGGCATTCGGCTGCGCCAGGTCGAGCTGGATCGTGTTGAGCCGGCTGTTCCAGGCCGCGTCCAGATTGTTTCGCGTCGCGTCGAACGACCAGCCCGGGTTCTCCGTCGTCAGATTGAGCTGGGCATTCGCCACGCTGACCGATGAAATGCCGGCCTTCAGCTGTACGGTCGTCGCACCGCTGCCCGCTTGCGGCGCGAACACGAGCGTCGCCACCCCGCCCGCGACCTTGGTCGCAACCGGATCGAGCGGCGTATCCAGCTTGATGTAGAAGTACACGGGCTTGTACCAGGTGCCGCCGCAGAACGCGCCGACCACCGTCTTGCCGGACACGACGCCCGCCGCGACGTCGACCTTGATGTCCACGAGGCTCGGCGACACGCCCGACTTCATGCCGTTGCTGCGCAGCGCATTGATCACCAGGCTCGGCGACGCGCCGGCGGGATAGGTCAGGCGCGCCATGCCGGTGCGGGTCGTCGCCGTGAGTTCGTTGAGGATGCCGTTGCCGGTCTTCACGCGGTAGTAGCCGGGCGCGACCACCTCGTCCTTGTGCGAGAACGACAGCGAACGTCCGCCCGGAATCATCGCGACAGCGCCCTGCCCGCGGCAGCCGGGGCCCGACAGATGCGTGAGGCTGAAGAAATCGATCGTCGTGTCGGCATAGTAGTAACCGCCCGAGCCATTGCCCCAAGGACTCCTGCTGCCCGGCGTATCGGGACCGAAGCTGACCATGCCGAACGGCGCCTGCGCAGCAGGATTCACGTTGCCCGGGAAGAGCCCGCCCGCATCCGGCGCCCCGGTGCCGATCAGGACGTTGACGAATTTCGTCAGGCCGGGAATGTCCGTGCGGGTCGGGGCCGTCGCGCCGTTGCTCCCGCCGGCGCTGCCGGTTCCGTTCGAACCGTTGGCCGTCGCGCCGCTCGATGCGCTGCCGTCCGGAATGGTCGCCGTCGTATTGCCGCTCACCGCCGCAGACGCCGCCGGCGTCGTATCCAGCGAATCGCCGCCGCACCCCGATATCGCCAACGCCGCCATCACGGCCGCCGTCGCCGCCTGGAACATTCCGTTACGCATTTTGGTTTCCTAAATATATTTTCGATAACAGAAGCTGTCTTTTCTTACAGTAGCATGCCTCGAAAGCCTACACAGCGGCTATCGCGAAGTTTCCCTGATTTTTATTGTGTTTACTTAAACAACGGGAACAGCACGCAATGTCCGCCGCGCCCCTTCGTGGCGGATGCGCGGGGACACCCGACGCACGAAATGACTTCGGCCGGCAAAACCCGGCACGCGCCACCGGCGCCGGGACATATTGCATTCAGTGGGGAGGTCCAGCGGCCTTCATGCATCGGCTGCCGCGACAGCGTCTGCGCGGGCATGCTTGCCGCACACCGCGAGCGGCGTTCGCGACTCCGCACCTCGGCAAGCGACAGGGCCGCGGCGCGCGCTCAGGGAACGCGCTCGCCGCGCTGCCTCGTCACGGCGTAGGGACGCGACCCGGGACCAGGCGCCTCGCGATCGCCACGCCGCCTCAAATCACCCCGCGCGCCGAAGCCATCGCGACCGCCTGCGCGCGATTGGTCGCGCCCATCTTGCGCACGGCGTTCGTCAGATGGAACACCACCGTCCGCTGCGTGATGCCCAGGATCTTCGAGATTTCCCACGCGGTCTTGCCGCGTCCCGCCCATTGCAGCGCCTCGCGCTCGCGCGTGGTCAGGTCGCATGCGCCCTGGCTCGGGGCCGTGCATTCGAGCAGCTTGCGCATCGCCGAGTGCACGAAGCTCGCGAGCAGCTGCGCGAGGCTGAGCAGGCGCAGCGTGTCCTCCTGGCGATGCTGGAACGGGCAATCGGTCGCCATGCACAGCATGCTGAACATGCCGCCGCGATCGTGGACCGGGCAGCTCACGCCGTACACGAGCCCGTGCGCCTTCGCTTCGTCGCGCAACCGCACCGCCGGCCCCGTGAACAGGGCGTCGTCCCAGATGAGCGGCACGGTGCGCGACAGGCATTGCCGGATCAGCGGATCGATCTCGACATAGCCCGCATCCTCGTAGCGCGCGCTCCACGCGGGCGGATAGCCGTCGAACGCGCGCCGGCTGGCGGACGCGCCCGCCAGTTGGTAGCGATAGACGAAGTTCTTGAAACCCAGCTGGCGGATGCGGGATTGCGTGTGATCGAACAGGCCGCGCTCGCTGTGCACATGGAGGATTTCGTTAAACGACTCAACGGACAAGTCTTCGTACATGGTGTCGCCCAATGTGAATACGAAAGATAGGTGATCGCTCCAACGCGGCACCACGCGTCGACGCCATGCCGCAGCCGGGCGTCGTCCGGACGATCTGCTCCCTATGTGACCGTCGCGCGCATGCCTGCCGCGCCGACCTCGGGCGGCAGCAGCACGCGCCGCGCAGAACGGCAGCGTGTGGGCCACTGCCTCGCGTCGGCTCGCGATACCGGATGAAGGGACGTCGTCCCACGACGCGTGACGGTCTGGACGACCGCGAAAACGAATGCGCCGGGCACATCGGTCACATCCGATTCGCATCGGTCATGCAAGGGGGACGACCCGTCGGCGCACCGCAGCAGCTTGGTGCCGAGTCCGTTCAATGCGGCTTATCCGCCACTAGGACAAATACGAAAAGATTAAAGTTCAAATATTCAAAGAATTCTATCAATTTATTTCGCGAATAGATTGGGTTAATTTTTTCGTGTTTAGCTGTTCGCGAAAAACAAGACAGCACTGTGTCCTGTCCATCGGTCTCCGCAAGTCATCGGTATACAGAAATTGTGCCAGATCGCACTTTGATCGAGATCAACATTTGCATCATCTCCTCACGCAGTGGCGATTCTGCATTTCTCGACGCCATGGCCCATCATCCGAAACAGACGATCGTATTGTTATCATAATTGAATGCGATTCAGATCAAATTGTCTCACAAGTCAAAATGATCGCCCTTTTGAAATCTACATTGTTTCAGTATTTTCAATACTTATTACGATATTTGCATATATCAAAAACTGTAATAAGTTGCAGTGTCGCTCGATTTACCGGCTCTGATAATTTACCGCCAAGTCAATTGCGGGAGGTTTCATGAGCCGGGTTGTTTCGACAAGCGAAGGAACGCTCAACAGCCGCGCACGCATCGTCGCGTTCGCCTTCGCGGGAGGCAGCCACGCGAGCTATGCACCGCTCGTCGCGGCGCTCGGCGAGGCCTTCTCGTTCACGACCCTGAGCCTGCCCGGCCGCGGCGCCCACCAGGACAGCCCCTTCCCCACCGATTGGCCGACGCTGATCGGCGACCTCGCGGATGCGGTCGCCGACGTCGACGACGGCACTCCGCTGTTCCTGTTCGGACACAGCTTCGGCGCGCTGCTCGCCTACGAGGTGGCGCGACGGCTCGATACGCGCGGCGGCCCCGCGCTCGCCGGGCTGTTCCTGTCGAGCTATCCCGCGCCCGTGCGCGGCAATCCCCGCCATGCGCCCGAATCTCGCACCCATGCGCTGCCCGATGCCGCGTTCATCGACGTCGGGCGGCGCTGGGGATTCTTTCCCGACGCGACGCTCGCCGATGCGGACCTGATGCGCTATGTGCTGCCGCCGCTGCGCGCCGATCTGCGCCTCGACGAAACCTACCGCTACGCGCCCGGCGCGGCGCTGCGCACGCCCTGCGTCGTCTACGGCGGCACGCGTGACGCAAGCGTCGCGCCGGACGATCTCGATGCCTGGCGCGCGCATATCGACGCGCGCTTTCCCTGCACGACCGAACGCCTCGACGGCGGCCATTTCCACTTCCTCGACGCAGCGGCCCGCGCGTCACTGTGCGCGAGCATCACGGCGCACACCGAGCGCGCCCTCGACGCATGCCCGCCCTCCCTCGCCGGCACGCCGGTCGCGGCCGATTCGCCGCTCGCCGCCTGCCTGCGCGACCGCGCGGACTGGGGCGACACCGAATCGGTGTGCGCCGCGATCCGCGCCTGGGCGCTCGCCCGTCCCGACGCGCTCGCGCTGAAGGACGGCGAGCGAAGCTGGACCTACGCGCAACTCGCCGCGCACGCCGCCGCGCTCGCGGATACGCTGCGCGCCGCCGAGGTCGCCCCGCAGGACGTCGTCGGCGTCCTGTTGCCGCACGGCGCGGACTACGTGCTGACGATCCTCGCCGCCTGGTCGGTCGGCGCATCGGTCTGCCTGCTCGAAACGAGCTGGCCCGACGTGCTGCTCGGCGAATTCATCTCGAGCTGCCGCGTGAAGCAGATCGTCACGCCCGCGGCATGGCGAGCGCGCGTCGAACGCCATCTCCCGGCCGAACGCGCCACGCTCGTACCGCCCGCCCCCGCGCACGCCGATCCGCACGCCTGGCGGCCGCGCGCGCCGCGCCAGGCCGACAGCGCATTCGTCTCGCTCACGAGCGGCTCGACCGGCAAGCCGAAAGCCGTGCTGACCACCCACCTCGGCGCGAGCTACTGCTTCCTCGCCCGCGACCTGCTGTACCCGTACCGCGACGGCGAGCGCGAGGGCGTCAACGTCTTCCTCGCATGGGAATGCCTGCGACCGCTGATGTTCGGACGGCCGGCGATCGCGATCGGCGACGACGTGATCTTCGATCCGCCGAAACTCGTGGCGCGGCTGCGCGACGAGCGCGTCACGCGCCTCGTCGTGACGCCGTCACTGCTGGAAAGCGTGCTGGATTTTCCGGGGCTTGGCGATCAGTTGTCCTCAATGCTGCCGCACATGCACGCGTGGTTCCTGATGGGCGAAGTCGTGCCGCAACGGCTCATCGACAAGGCCGCGGCCGTGTTCCCGCCCTCGCTGAAGCTCGTCAACGCCTACAGCACCTGGGAAAGCCTGGACGCGTGCTATGCGGACCTGCTGCCGCCCGATCCGCGCCACGCCGCGCGCGGCGTGCCGATCGGCGCGCCGATGCCGGGCTGCACGCTCGTCGTGCTCGACGAGCAGGGCCGCATCGCGCCCGCCGGCGCGACGGGCGAGCTGTACCTCGCCTCGCCCGGGCTCGGCCCCGGCTACTTCGACGATCCCGCGCGCACGGCGGAGCGCTTCCTGCCCGCGCTGCCGGCGCTCGTCGCCCGCGGCTGCGACCACCCGGTCTACCGCACCGGCGATCGCGCGCGGCTGAATCCCGACGGCCGCTGGTCGATCCTCGGCCGGATCGACAGCACCGTCAAGATTCGCGGCTTCAAGGTCTCGCTGCACGCGCTCGGGCGCACGCTCGATGCGATCGACGGCGTCGGCAAATCGCTCGTGGTGCCGATCGACGATCCGCACGGCGGCCAGCCGGCGGCGCTGGCCGCCTACGTCGTCGGCACGGCCGGCGCGCCCGACGAGACGCTGCTGGCCCGGCTGCGCCAGCAAGCGCGCGCGCAACTGCCGGAGTACGCCGTGCCCGCGCATTTCATCGGGCTCGCGGCGTTTCCGCTGCGCGCCGGCAGCTCGCGCAAGCTCGACAAGGCCGCGCTGCCCGCCCCGCCGGCGCGCGCGACGGCACGCGACGCCGCCCCGGCCGCACCGCCCGACGGTTTCGAACACCAGCTCGCGGCGATCTGGCGCGACGTGCTCGGCGTCGCCGACGTGCAGCGCGACGACCATTTCTTCGAACTCGGCGGCAATTCGCTGTCCGCGGCCAAGGTGGTCGGCCTGCTCGGCGCGCAACTGGGCCTGTCGCTCGCAGTCGTCGATCTGTATCAGCACAGCCGCCTCGGCGACCTCGCCGACCATTGCCGCCGCGCGCAGGCCCCGAAGGCCGCCCCGAACCCGCGCGCGACGCCCGCTGCCCACGCGCCCGAGCGCAGCGGCCGGCACGCGAAGGTCGCGATCGTCGGCATGGCCGGCCGCTTCCCCGGCGCGGCCTCGATCGACGCGTTCTGGCGCAATCTGCGCGACGGCGTCGACAGCCTCTCCGAGTTCTCGCGCGAGCAGCTGCTGAACCAGGGCGTCCCCGCCGAGCAGCTCGATCACCCGGACTGGGTGCCGGTCGGCCAGGTCGTCGCAGACGCCGACAAGTTCGACGCGCATTTCTTCGGGATCGGCCAGCGCGAAGCCGTGCTGATGGACCCGCAACATCGCCTGTTCATGGAAACCGCGTGGAGCGCGCTCGAACAGGCCGGCTACGCCCGCGCCGACAACCCCTACCGGCAGCGCACGGGGGTGTTCGCAAGCTGCGGGATCGACGGCTATCTCGTGCATCACCTGCAAGGCGGCGGGCTGCACACGCCGCTCGACCCCGGCCGGCTGATGCTGACCGAGATCGGCAACGAGAAGGACTACATCGCGACGCGGGTGGCCTACCAGCTCGATCTCGGCGGGCCCGCGATCTCGGTCGGCGCGGCCTGCAGCAGCGCGCTCGTCGCGGTCGTGCAGGCCGCCCAGGCGATCCGCGACGGCCAGTGCGACATGGCCGTCGCCGGCGCGGCCGCGCTGTCGTTTCCGAACGTAGGCTTCTGCTATGAGGACGGCCTCGTCGGCAGCGCGGACGGCCGGGTGCGGCCATTCGACGCCGCGGCGAGCGGCACGCTGTTCGGCGACGCCGTGGGCGCCGTCGTGCTGAAGCGGCTCGATCTCGCGCAGGCGGACGGCGACGCCGTGCTGGCCGTGATCGCGGGCACCGGGCTGTCGAACGACGGCCGCATGAAGGCCGGCTATACCGCGCCGAACCCGGACGCGCAGCGGCGCTGCATCGTCGATGCGCTCGACATGGCCGACGTCGGGTCCGAGCAGATTTCCTACGTCGAATGCCATGCGACCGCCACGCTGATCGGCGACGCCAGCGAATTGAAGGGCCTCGCCGATGCGTTCGCCGACACGCGCCGCGAAGCGGCGACCACGGCGACCACGGCGGGCGCCTGCGTGCTCGGCTGCGTGAAAGGCAACATCGGCCACGCGAACTGCGCGGCCGGCATCACCGGTCTCATCAAGACCGTGCTGCAGCTCCAGCATCGGCAGCGCGTGCCGACCGTCCACCTCGATACGCTGAATCCGAAACTCGTGCCGTTCGTCGAGCACGATGCCTCGCCGTTCCGCCTGCAACGCGGCCTCGATGCATGGACGGTCGCCGATCCGGCGACCCAGCTGCCGCGCCGGGCCGGCGTGTCGAGCTTCGGCATCGGCGGCACCAATGCGCACGTCGTGCTGGAAGAAGCGCCCGAGCCGGCGCATGCGACGCCGCGCGCCGGCACGCCGCGCGCGCGGCATCTGCTGACCGTCTCGGCCCGTTCGCGCGGCGCGCTCGTGCGCCAGCTGGAACGGCTCGCGGATCACCTCGCCGCGGGCGACACCGCCCAGCTCGCACGCGCGGCCTATACGCTGCACGTGGCCCGCGAGGCCCATCCGCTGCGCGCGGCGCTCGACGTGCCGGCCGATCCCGTCGCCGCGGCGGCCGCCCTGCGCGCCCACGCGGCCGCGCTGGACGACGCGCCGCCGCGCGCGAAGCCGGGCGCGAGCGTCGCGTTCTGCTTCGCCGGCCAGGGTTCGCAGCACGCCGGCATGGCGCGCGACCTGTATCGCGCGAACGCGGCGCACGGCCGCTTCCGCCACCACTTCGACGCGGCCTGCGCCGCACTCGACGCGGCGCTCGACGCCCCGATCGCCGCGCGCCTCCTCGATGCCGACGCCGATAGCGTGCGCGCGCCGCGCGTCACGCAATGCGGCCTGTTCGCGGTCGAGCACGCGCTCGCCGCGACGCTCACGGACTACGGCATCCGGCCGATCGCCGTGGCGGGGCACAGCATCGGCCAGTACGCGGCCGCCGTCGCCGCCGGGGCGCTGACCCTCGAACAGGCCGCCCGGCTCGTCGCCGCGCGCGCGAGCGCGACCGAGAAACTGCACGGTTTCGCCCAGGCCGACGGCCGCGTCGTGCAGGGCGGCATGCTCGCCGTGCGCGGCGACGAGGCCGCCGTGCGCGGCTGGCTCGCGGGCCGCGCCGACGTCTGGCTCGCCGTGCGCAACGCGCCCGGCCACCTGGTGCTGGCCGGGCTCGCGCCGGCGCTCGACGCAGCCGCGCCGGCGCTGGAAGCACTCGGCTGCCGCTGCCGCGCGGTGCCGGTCTCGCATCCGTTCCACACGCCGCTGATGCAGCCCGCCGCCGACGCGCTCGACGCGCTGCAGCTCCAGGGCGCGACGCCGCGCATCCCGATGGCCTGCAACGTGACGGGCGCGTGGCTCGGCGGCGACGCGCTCGATCCCGGCTACTGGGCGCGACACCTGCTCGCCCCCGTGCAATGGTCCGACAACGTCGCAACGCTGCTGCGCTGGAAGCCGGACGTACTGCTGGAGATCGGCCCGGGCACGGTGCTCGGCGGCCTGATCGGCCAGCACCTCCAGGCGCGCCCGGCCGCCGAAGCACACGCGGATGCGCCGCGCGTGCTGTCGAGCCAGCCGCCCGCGCACAGCGACGCCGATGCCGCCGCGCACCTCGACGCCACGCTCGGCGCACTCTGGCGCGCGGGCGTCGCGCTCGACTGGCGCGCGTATCACGACGGCGAGACCGCGACCGTCGACGCGCCGCTCGCGCGCACGCCGCTGCCCGGCTATGCGTTCGAGCGCGACAGTTTCTGGACGCGTCCGGAGGCGTCGATCTATGTCGCCGCCGCGCCCACGCCCGCCGCGGCGCCCGCGCCCATCGCGCCGACGCCCTGGCTGGTCCGCCTCGCGCCGCGCCCGGCCGCGCGGATGCGGCTGTATTGCTTCCCCTATGCGGGCGGCAGCAGCCGCAGCTTCGACGCATGGGCGCGCTCCGCCCCCGCCTGGCTCGACCTCGTCGCGATCGAATGGCCTGGCCGCAACGCGCGCGCCGATGCGCCGCTCGCGCGCGGCGACGCCGACGATCTGGCCGCGCAGGCGGCGCTCGCCGAGGCGATCGCGGCCGACGCAGGCGCATTGCCGGTGGCGTTCTGCGGGCTCAGCTACGGCGGCGCGGCGGCGGCCGACCTGTTGAGCGGCCCGCTGCGTACCTGGGCCGCGAGCGGCCAGGTCAAGGGCCTCGTCGTGGTCGGGCGCGCGCCGCTGCTCGACCAGCCGGTGGTCGACGTGCCGGCGGAGCAGTTGCTGCTCGTGCCCGCCGAGCTGCGCGACGACCCGCTGTGGCAGGAAATCTTCCGGCCGATCCTCGACGCGGACCTCGACGCCGACGCGCGCACCGCGCAGCGCATCGCGCAGCGCGGGCGCGCGGACCACCGGCAGGCGCTGCTGACGATCCCGCTGCAACTGCACGGCGGCGTCGACGATCCGGCCTTCGACTGGCGGCACGCCGACGCGTGGTCGCGGCTCACGCGCGCGCCGCTCGCGGACCGCCACGGCTATCCGGGCGGGCACGATTTCATGATGCGTTGCCAGTCGGAAATCTTCACGCGCGTGCTCGACTGGATCCGGCCGCACGGCGGCGACGCGGCCCCTGCCACGCCCGCCCCGATCTACGCGCTCGGCTGGCAGCCGCGCCTGCCTGCGCACGCTGCGCCGCCGCCCGCGCTGCGGCGCTGGATGATGCGCGACGAAACGAGCGACGCAGCCGCACTCGCCGACTGGCTCGCGGCCCGCCTGCGCGCGCCGCACGACCGCGCGGCGCTGCTGTGCCTCGCCGGCGACGCCGATCCGTTCGGCGCGCGCCAGTGCGCCGGCTTCGTCGCGCTGTGGCAAACGCTGGCCACGCGCCACTGCGCAGGCACGCTGTGCCTGCTGCTGCCGGCCGCCGCGCGCAGCGGGCCGCTCGTCGGCGCGGCGCGGGTCGCCGCCGCCGAAAACGCCGCGCTCGGCGTGCAGCTCGTGCTCGCGGACGATCATCCCGATGCAAGCGGCACGCCCGTCGACGACCGCTGGGCGACCGACCTGGCGCGCGACGCCGCGGGCCTCGATCGCGAGCCCTGGCTCTGGCGCGCGCACGGTCGCCTCCTCGCGCCGCGCCTCCAGCCGCACGCCGGCGCGCCGCTGCCGGACGGCCTCCTCGGAGCGTCGGGCCGTCGCTTCCTCGTGACCGGCGCGGCGGGCGGCATCGGCCGCGCACTCATCGACTGGCTGATCGACGTCCAGCAGGTAGCCCCGCAGCGCATCGTCGCGCTGTGCCGACGCCCCGGCGGCGCGCCGCGCGGCACGCACGAGGTCGCGGTCGATCTCACGGATGCGCGCGCGCTCGACGCGGCGCTCGCCGCGCTGACCGACATCGAAGGGCTGTTCCATCTCGCCGGTACGCTCGACGACGGCCTCGTCGCGCATCTCGACGCCCCCCGGCTCCAGCGCACGCTCGCGCCGAAGCAAAGCCTCGACGCCCTGCTCGCGCATGCCGCGCGCTGGCGCACCCAATGGGCCGTCGCATTCTCGTCGACGAGCGCGCTGCTCGGCGTCGCGGGCCAGGCCAACTACGCCGCCGCCAACGCCTGGCTCGATCAGCTCGCGTGCTGGCCGGCCCGCGACGCCGCCGTACCCGTACTCAGCATCCAGTGGGGCAGCTGGGCGCAAGCCGGCATGAGTGCGCGCAGCGAGCGCGCGCTGCGCCGCGCCGCCCAGGACGGCGAACGTCCGCTCGCGACCGACGCCGCGCTCGCCGCGCTGTCCGCGCTGCTGTCCGGCTGGCTCGGCCACGCGCTGCCGGCGCGGCAGTTCGCGGTCTGCGACGTCGACTGGCCGCGCTCGCCGTGGCGCGACCTGCCGATCCTCGCCGCCTTGCCGCGGCCGGCCGCCGCGACGCCGCCCGCCGCGCTCGCGTCGCCCGCCGCCTCAGCCACTCCGATCGTCGTCGCGCCGCCGCGCGCCGGCGCGCCGGCCGATCCGGTCCGAACCTTCCTGGAGGCGTACGTGAGCCGCTGGGACGAACGGCTCGATCTCGCCGCGCTCGGACTCGATTCGCTCGACCTCGCGCAGATGCGCAACGGTTTCTTCAAGCAGTTCGGCGTCCAGCTTCCGCTGTCGATGCTCGCGTCGCCCAACCTGAAGATCGGCGAACTCGCGCATCGCATGCGCGACGCGGCGCGTACCGCCGTGCCCGGTTAGGGCCGCGCACCGCCTCATTCGATCCCCTCGCACGACTTTGAGAACAAGGAGAGCAGCATGGCGATAACGCTTATCGATCCGACCCACCCCGCCTCGATCTATCCCTCCGTCGACCTGAAAGCCGAGGACGGCTATCCGTCGGCCGAGGCGTTCCAGATCATCCAGACCGACGACGGTCGCGGCGCCGGCGTGCGCGCGCGGCGGGCCTTCGCGCGCGGCCGCCGCCTCGCGCGCGTGTCCGGCCAGGTGATCGCGTTCTGCCGGCTGCACACGCTGCAGATCAACACCCACACGCATCTGTACGACCCGCATTTCTGCGGCCTGCTGCTGCATGCGTGCGACCCCAACGTCCGGCTCGACATGGCCGCGTTCGAGCTGTGGTCGCTGCGCGACATCGCCGCGGGGGAAATCCTCACGATGGACTACGCGTCGACGGAAGACGTGCTGATGCGGCAGTTCGAATGCCAGTGCGGTTCGCCGAACTGCCGGCGCTGGATCACCGGCGCGAAGGAGCTGCCGAACGAGACCGGGCAGGCGCTGCTCGCCCAGCTGCGCGCGGCCGTCGCCTGAGCGTCGCGCCGCTTGCTTCCCGCGCCGCCCGCAGCGGCGCACCCCGCGCCGCGCCTGCGACGCGGTCACGCTTGGAGAACCCGTTTGGACAGCTTCATCGAACTCAAGGAGCACGACCGCCGGCAGGTGCCGGTGCGCGGCCGACCCTATAGCGCGGGCGCCGACAGCGCGCTCGTCCCGCTCACGATTCCGGTTGCGAACGACCTCGCGCTCGGCCTCGCCGCGCCGTGCGACACCCCGGCCGACGCCGCGACGCGCTGCCGGGGCGCGATCGACGCGCGGCTGCCCGCCACGGGCGCGCTGCTGTTTCGCGGCCTGCCGCTCGCGGACCGCGCCGACTTCGACGCCTTCATGGGCGCGCTCGGCTACCCGCCGCACAGCTACAGCGGCGGCATCGCCGTGCGCGGCCGCGACGCGGGCTACGCGCTGCTCGCGAGCCAGGAGGATCCGCGCATCACGATGGCCCCGCACAACGAGATGGCCTATCTGCCGAACTATCCGCGCAAGGTGTTCTTTTTCTGCGCGGCGGCGGCGGACGAAGGCGGCGAGGTGCCGATCAACGACATCCGCCTGAGCGCAGCGCAGATCCCCGACGACGTGCTCGCGTCGTTCGAGCGGCGGCGCATCGGCTACCACCGCTATCTGCCGCGCGTGTCGACGCCGACCCAGATCGGCTGGCAGGACACCTTCGGCACGGACGACCCCGCCGGGATCGAGGCGCTGATGCGCGCGAAAGGCCACACCCATCGCTGGCTCGACGACGGCGGCCTCGGCTACAGCTACGTGCACGACGCGTTCCTCGCCGATCCGGCGACGGGCGCGCCGCTGTGGTTCAACCAGGTGACCGAGCTGCACTGCTCGTACTGGCGGCATCACCCGCATTTCCCGTCGGACTGGGACGACGCGCGCTATCCCGCGACGACGACCTACGGCGACGGCGAGCCCATCGATCCCGCGCTCGTCACCGCGCTGCGCGCGGCGCTGTGGCGCACCTCGCGCGCGGTCGCGATGCGGCCGGGCGACGTGCTCGTGCTCGACAACGCCTACATCCAGCACGGGCGCTTCGCGTTTTCCGGCCCGCGCATGCATCTCGTCAGCCTGACCGCCTGAGGTACCGCCATGACGCTTCACAACGACACCGCCGCGCAGGACATGCGCCATCTGCTGCACCCGTGGGCCGACCTCGCCTCGCTGGGCCGCGACACCCCGATGATGATCGTCGAGGCCGACGGCGTGCGGGTCACCGACGACACCGGCCGCACCTACCTCGACGCGATCGGCGGCATGTGGTGCATGACGGTCGGCTACGGCCGCCGCGAGATCGCCGACGCGATCCGCGACCAGGCGCTGCGCATGCCGTTCTACACGCCGTTCGGCGCGATGGGCAACGCGCCCGCCGCCGCACTCGCGGCCCGGCTCGCCGCGCTCGCGCCCGGCGACCTCAAGCGCGTGCACCTGACCACCTGCGGCTCCACCGCCGTCGAATCCGCGGTGCGGTTCGCGCACTACTACTTCGGCGCGACCGGCCGGCCGGACAAGCGCCTCGTGATCTCGCGCGCCGATGCCTACCACGGCAGCACCTATCTCGGCGCGTCGCTGTCCGGCAAGGCCTGGGACCGCACCTGCTTCCAGTACGACACCACGCTCGTCCATCACCTGTCCGCGCCGAATCCCTACCGGCGTCCGCCCGGGGTCGCGGCCGACGCGTTCGTCGACTGGCTCGTCGACGAATTCGAGGCGCGCATCGCCGCCCGCGGCGCGGAGCACATCGCCTGCTTCCTCGCGGAGCCGATCCTCGCATCGGGCGGCGTGATCGTGCCGCCCGACGGCTATCTCGCCGCGATGCGCGCGGTGTGCCGCCGCCACGACATCCTCTACATCTCCGACGAAGTCGTGACGGGCTTCGGCCGCCTCGGCCACTTCTTCGCGTCCGAGGCGCACTTCGGCCTCGAGCCCGACATGATCGTTGCCGCCAAGGGCCTCACGTCCGGCTACCAGCCGCTCGGCGCGGTGCTGATCTCCGACCGGCTCGTCGCCGCGGTGTCGGGGCCGAACGCGCCCGCGCACAGCGTGTTTACCAACGGCTTCACCTACTCCGGCCACCCGGTCGCCTGCGCGGCGGCGCTCGCGAACCTCGACGTGATGCAGCGCGAACGCATCTGCGAGCACGTGCGCGAGGTCGGCCCGTACTTCATCGAGCGGCTGCGCGCGCTGCGCCGCTTCCCCATCGTCGGCGACGTGCGCGGCGACCACCTGATGGCCTGCATCGCATGCACGGGCGGGCCGCTCGGCGCGCTGCCCACGCCCGCCGACATCGCGATCGCGCAGCGCGTCGACCAGCATTGCCAGACGCTCGGCCTGATCGTGCGCCCGTACGAGAGCATGTGCATCCTGTCGCCGCCCCTCACCGCGACCCGCGCGGACATCGACGAGATCTGCACGATCCTCGAAGCCGCGCTCACGCGGACGCAGGACGAACTTGCCGCGCTCGCGCCGCAGGAGGAAACCGCATGCTGATCGACGGAGAGCGCCTCGACGGCGGCGGCCAGCCGTTCGCGCTCGTCGCGCCGGGCGACGGCACGCCGCTCGCCGCGCCGCCCGGCGCGAGCGCGGCCGACCTCGAACGCGCGGTCGCGGCGGCCGAGGCCGCGCTGCCCGGCTGGCGCGCGACGCCGCCGCAGGCCCGCGCCCGCGCGCTCCTGCAGCTGGCCGACGAGATCGAACGGCGCGCGCCGGAACTCGCGCAGATCGAGGCCGCGAACACCGGCAAGCCTTACCCGCTCGTGCTGCAGGACGAACTGCCGGCCGTCGCCGATTGCTTCCGCTTTTATGCGGGCGCCGCGCGCACGCTCGCCGGCCCGGCCGCGGGCGAATACGTACCGGGCCACACGAGCGCCGTGCGGCGCGACCCGATCGGCGTAGTCGCGCAGATCGCCCCGTGGAACTACCCGCTGATGATGGCCGCGTGGAAGCTCGCGCCCGCGCTCGCGGCCGGCAACACCGTCGTGTTCAAGCCGTCCGAGTGGACCCCGCTGTCGATCGTCGCGCTCGAAACGAGCCTCGTGCGCGTGTTTCCGCCCGGCGTCGTGAATACGGTGCTCGGCGACGGCAGCGTCGGTCACGCGCTTGCCGCGCATCCGCGCGTGCGCATGGTGTCGCTCACCGGCTCGGTGCGCGCCGGCCGCGCGGTGCTCGCCGCCGCGGCGGGCAACCTGAAGCGCACCCACCTCGAACTCGGCGGCAAGGCGCCCGCGCTCGTGTTCGACGACGCCGACCTCGACGGCGCCGTCGCCGGGCTGTGCGCCGCCGCGTACTACAACGCCGGCCAGGACTGCACGGCCGCCGCGCGGCTCTACGTGCAGCGCGGCGTCTACGACGCATTCGCGCAGCGCTTCGCGGCGGCCGCGGCGAACTTGCGCGTCGGCGCGCACCGGCCCGACGCCGAGCTGGGCGCGCTGATCCATCGCGCCCACCGCGAGCGCGTGCACCGCCTCGTGCAGGAGGCCGTCGCGCAGCCGCACGCGACGCTCCTGACGGGCGGCGCGCCGCTGCCCGGCGAGGGCTGCCATTACGCGCCGACCGTGATCGCCGGCGTGCGGCACGACGACCCGATCATCCGCGAGGAAGTATTCGGCCCCGTCGTCACGCTGACGCCGTTCGGCACCGAAGCAGAGGCGCTGCGCCTGGCGAACGACTCCGAGTACGGCCTCGCGTCGTCGGTCTGGAGCCGCGACGCGGCGCGCGCGATGCGCCTCGCCGCGCGGCTCGAAGCCGGCGTGACCTGGGTCAACGCGCATTTCACGTACACCGCCGACATGCCGCACGGCGGCACCAAGCAGTCCGGCTACGGGACCGACCTGTCCGCGCTCGGTCTCGCCGACTACACGCAGCCGCGCCATCTGATGTGGCGCCATTGAGCGCGTCGCCCGCCCGCCTTCCTCGCATCCGACTCTCTCGACTCCCATGACTTCCACCCGCCTCTCCCCCGATCTCGCCGCCGCCGTCGAAGCCGAGGTGCTCGCGCTCGCCGCGGAACTCGTCGGCCGCCCGCTCGACGCGGCCGCCGCGCTGCGCCCGCTGCACGACCTCGGCTTCGACTCGATGCGCCATGTCGAACTGTCCGGATTGCTCAACGAATGCTACGGACTCGATCTCGCGCCGACGCTGTTCTTCCATGTCCACACCGCGCGCGCGATCGCCGCCTATCTGGTCGCCGAGCACGCCGACGCCGCGGCCCGGCGTCACGGCATCGCGCCGCCCGAGGCCGATGCGACCGCCGCCGACGACGACGCCCCGGCCGCGCCCGCGCCCGCATCGGGCGGCGACCTCGCGATCGTCGGCATGGCGGGCATCCTGCCGCAGTCGGCCGACCTCGACGCGTTCTGGGCGCACCTGCTCGCCGGCGACGACCTGATCTCGACGGTGCCGCCCGAGCGCTGGCACCGGCGCGAGGAGGACGCCGACCCGGCCACCCGCTGGGGCGGCTTCGTGCCGCATGCCGACCGCTTCGACGCCGCGTTCTTCGGCATCTCGCCGCGCGAGGCCGAGCAGATGGATCCGCAACAGCGGCTGTTCCTGCAAACCGCCTGGTCCGCGCTCGAAGACGCGGCGCTGCGCCCGTCCGACCTGCTCGACAGCGACACGGCCGTTTTCGTCGGGGCGAGCACGACCGACTACATGAGCCTGCTGCCCGCCGCCGACGGCCATCTCGCGACCGGCAACGCGCACGCGATGCTCGCGAACCGCCTGTCGCATCTGCTCGGCGCGCACGGCCCGAGCGAGGCGATCGACACCGCCTGCTCCAGCTCGCTCGTCGCGCTGCCTCGCGCCGTGCAGGCGCTGCGGCGCGGCGAGAGCCGCGTCGCGATCGTCGGCGGGGTCAACCTGATGTTCACGCCGCGCCTGCATCGCGCGCTCGCCGCCGCCGGCATGCTGAGCCCCGACGGCCGCTGCAGGACCTTCGACGCGGCGGCGAACGGCTATGTCCGCGGCGAAGGCGTGGTCGCGCTGGTGCTGATGCCGCTCGCGGACGCGCTCACGCAGCGGCGCCCGATCCGCGCGCTCGTCAAGGGCAGCGCCGTCAACCACGGCGGACGCGCGGCGTTCCTGACCGCGCCCGACGTGAACGCGCAGGCCGCGCTGCTCGACGCCGCCTATCTCGACGCCGGCGTCGATCCGGCGAGCGTCGGCTACGTCGAGGCGCACGGCACCGGCACGCCGCTCGGCGATCCGATCGAGGCGCAGGCGCTGCACCAGGGTTTCGCGGCCGCCGCGCGACGCTGGCCCGCCCCCGCCACGCCGCCGCGCTGCGGGATCGGCTCGGTGAAGAGCAACATCGGGCACCTGGAGGCGGCGGCCGGGCTCGCCGGGCTCGCCAAGGTCGTGCTGGCGATGCGGCACCGCGTGCTGCCCGCGAGCCTGCATTGCCGCGAGCTGAATCCCTACCTGAAACTCGATGCGGAACGCTTCCACGTCGTCACCGAAGCGACGCCGTGGCATACGGCCGACGGCCAGCCGCCGCGCGCGGGCGTCAGTTCGTTCGGCTTCGGCGGCGCGAACGCGCACGCGGTGCTCGAAGCCGCGCCCGCCGACGCCCCCGCTGCGCCGTCCTCGCACGCGGGCCCGTGGTTCGTGCCGCTGTCGGCCCGCAGCGAACGGGCCCTGCGCGCACGCATCGCGCAACTCGCCGCGTGGCTGGACGCCGTCGATCCCGACGCCGCGCCGCTGCCCGCGCTCGCCAAAACGCTGACGCGCGGCCGCGAGGCGATGCCGTTCCGCTTCGGCCTCACCTGCGCGTCGCTCGACGATCTGCGCGCGCAGCTCGCGGCTGCGCGGGCCGCGTCGGCCGCATCGTCGGCCGCATCGTCGGCCGCCGGCGCGACGCCGCATGCGGCGCCGCATGCCGGCTGGCTCGCGGGCGACGATGCCCCGCTGCCGGCCGCCTGGGACGACGCGACGCCGCTGCTGCGCCTGCCCGCGTATCCGTTCGAAGCGGCGCGCCATTGGCCCGACGCGCCGGCCGCCGTTGCGCTGACGGCGCTGGGCGACGGCGCCTACGACGTACGGCTCGATCCCGCGCAGCCGCTCGTCGCGGATCACCGGCTCGCCGGCGAACCGGTGCTGGCCGCCGCCGCGCAGATCGTGCTCGCCTGGCGCGCATTCGAGGCCGAGTCCGGCGACGGCGTGCACCTCACGCTGCACGACCTCGAATGGCTCGCCCCCGTCACGGTCGGCACGCCCACCGAGCTGCGGATCGCCCTGACCCGATACGACGGCGCGCGGGCGCACGTCGAGCTGGGCGTGGCGGGCGTCGGCGGCGCGGCGCTGAGCCGCGGCGAAGTTTCCTGCGCGACGACGGCGGGCGCACCTGCCTCCATCGATCTCGCCGCGCTTCGCGCCCGCTGCCCGCAGGCAGTCGCGGCCGATGCCTGCTACACGGCCTTCGCCGAACGCGGCATCGACTACGGGCCGAGCTTCCGCCCGCTCGCCGCGCTCGCGGTCGGCCCGGACGAGGTGCTCGCCGATTTCGACCCGGCGGCCCTCGCCGTGCTCGACGGCGACGCGCGCGCGGTCGCGCTGCTCGACGGCGCATTCCAGGCGATCGCCGGCCTGAGCCTCGCGAACGCGCAGCGCATCGACGCGGGCCGGCTGCCCGCCGCGCTCGCGCGCATCGGCCGGCGCGGCGCGCTCGCCGACACCCGTCACGCGTGGATTCGCGCCGTCGACACGCAGGCCGGTCACGGCACCTTCGACATCACGCTGTGCGACGCCATGGGCACGCCGCGCGCGAGCCTGCGCGGCTTCACGGTGGCCGCGCGGCACGCGAGCGCCGGGCGCGCCGGGCAGCGGCTCGACAGTGCGGGCGAGCACCTGCTCGCGCCGGCCTGGCTGCCGGTTCCGGCATCGGGCGCGGCCCATCCCGCGACCACGCTGACCGTGCTCGGCGGCAGCGCAGCGCAACGCGCGCGCCTCGCGGCCTCGGCCCCGTCGCCGCGCCTGATCGATACGCTCGATGCGCTCGACGCAAACGACGCGCACGTGGTCTGGTTCGCGGCCGACGACCTCGCCGCGACACTGCCCGACACGCCGGACAGCGGCCTCGCGGGCTTCCGTCTCGTCAAGCGCCTGCTCGCGCTCGGCGCCGACACGCGGCCGCTGTCGCTGACCGTGGTGACGGTGCGCGCGTGGTCGCTGCCCGGCGCTGCGCCCGCGTTTCCCGCCCACGCCGATCTCACCGGCCTGTGCGGCTCGCTCGCGAACGAATATCCGCACTGGCGGGTCCGGGTGCTCGACCTGCCGGCCGGCGACGCGCTGCCGGACGACTGGCTGACGCAGGACGCGCCGGCCGGCCGGCCGCTCCTGCTCGCGCGCCACGGCCAGTGGTTCGCGCGCCGGCTGGTGCCGCTCGCGCCAATGGCGCCGCCCGCGGCCGGCACACCGTACCGATCGGATGCCGTCTACGTAGTGATCGGCGGCGCAGGCGGCCTCGGGCGCGTGTGGACCGAACACGTGCTGCGCACGGCGGGCGCGCAGGTGGTCTGGATCGGCCGGCGGCCGCGCGACGCAGCACTCGACGCACACTGCGCGGCGCTGGCCGCACACGGGCCGCAGCCGCTCTATCTGAGCGCCGACGCAAGCGACGAGGCCGCGCTGCGCGCCGCTCGCGACACGGTGCTCGAACGCTTCGGCCGCGTCGACGGCGTCGTGCACGCGGCCATCGTGCTGCGCGACGGCGCGCTCGCACAGCAGGACGACGCGCAGTTCGGCGCGGCGCTGCACGCGCAGGTCGCGACCACGCAGCATCTCGCGCGCGTGTTCGGCGCGCTGCCGCTCGATTTCCTGCTGTTCTTCTCGTCGCTGCAAAGCAGCTTCGTCGCGGCGGGCCAGGGCAACTACGCGGCGGGCTGCACGTTCCGCGACGCATTCGCAGACTGGCTGCGCACCCAGGTCGCGTACCCGGTCAAGGTCATCAACTGGGGCTACTGGGGACACACGGGCGTGGTCGCGACCGACGCGTATCGGCAGCGCATGGCCGCGCTCGGGATCGGCTCGATCGACCCCGCCGCCGCGATGGTCGCGCTCGACGCGCTGCTGCGCGGGCCGCTGGACCAGGCCGCCTATCTGACGACGCTCGGCCCCGTCGCACTGCCCTCGCTCGCCGCCGAACTGGCCGGCCGCATCGCGCCGCACACCGAGGCGCTGGGTGCATGCGCACCCACGCTGCCGGACGACGCCGACAGCCCGGCGTGGCAAGCGGCCACCGCCGCGCTGGAACGCGCGATCGCCGAGCGCCTGTTCGCGGAACTGGCCGCGCTGGGCGGGTTTGCAGCGTCGCGCTTCGATCTCGACACCGTGCTGGACGCGGCGGGCATCGCGCCGCCGCCCCGTCGCTGGTGCGCGCAGACGCTGGCGCTGCTCGCGCGTCACGGCATGCTCGACTGGGACGGCCGGCACGGCCGTCTGCTCGCGGCCGCGCCGACGGCCGACGCCGCGCGCGCCGCCTGGCGCGACGCCTGCGAAAAACGCGCAGCCGACGGTCTGCTCGACGCGCATCTCGCGCTCGCCGAGGCCACGCTCGACGCGCTGCCGGCGATCCTGCAGGGCCGCGTCGCCGCGACCTCGGTGCTGTTCCCGGACGGCGACATGCATCGCGTCGAAGCGGTCTATCGCCGCAACGCGCAGGCCGACCGCTGCAATCGCGCGGTCGTCGCGGTCGTCGCGCACTTGCTCGACGACGCGCCCGACGCCCGCCCCGCCGCGCTGCTCGAAATCGGCGCGGGCACGGGCGGCACCACCGCGCCGCTGCTGGACGCGCTCGACGCGCGCCGCGCGCGGCTCGACTGCTACGACTTCACCGATCTCTCCAAGGCCTTCCTGCTCAACGCGGAACGCGCCTTCGGCGCAGGCCGCGACTGGCTGCGCTATCGCCTGTTCGACGTCGAGGCGGCGCTCGCCCCGCAGGCGCTGCCCGCCGGCGGCTACGACATCGTGCTCGCCACCAACGTCCTGCACGCGACGCAGGACCTCGACGTCACGCTGCGCAACGCGAAGGCGCTGCTGAAAGCGGGCGGCTATCTCGTCATCAACGAACTGCTGGACACGCATTGCTTCGCGCATGCGACCTTCGGCCTGCTGTCCGGCTGGTGGCGGCACCGCGACAGCGCGCGGCGTCTGCCCGGCAGCCCGCTGCTCTCGCGCGAGGGCTGGACCCATGCGTTGCGCGAAGCGGGTTTCAGCGTGCGCTCGCCCGCGGCGTCGGAGGCGGAAAGCCAGGGCGTGATCGTCGCGGTCAGCGACGGCGTGATCACGCAGCCGGCCGAACGTCCCGCCCCCCTCGCACCGGCCGCCGCGCCGGCCGCGCACGCAACGGCCGCGCCCGACCGCCCCGCGCCCGATGCGGATCTGCGCGCGCGCTGCCTGCATGCGCTGACCCAGCTCGTCGCGCGCACGCTCAAGATGCCCGCCGGCCAGCTCGCGGCGGACCAGCTGCTCGGCAGCTACGGCGTCGATTCGATCCTCATGATCGGCCTGACCAAGGCGCTGCGCGAGACCTTCGACATTCCGCTGTCGAACGCGACGCTGTTCGAACATACGACGCTCGATGCGCTCGCCACCTTCCTCGTCGATACGCACCGCGCGGCCTGCGAACGCGCGCTCGGCGCGACTGCGACTGCGACTGCGACTGCGACTGCGACTGCGACTGCGACCCTACCCGCTGCCGCTCCGCGCAGCGAGGCGCGCGCCGCGCTTGCCGGCGCCGCCGCACCGCGCGCCCCCGCCGGCGAGCCGATGCCGATCGCGGTCGTCGGCATGTCGGGCCGCTACGCGCAGGCCGACGACCTGCATGCGTTCTGGGCCCATCTGCGCGACGGCCGCCACGGCATCACCGAGGTGCCGGCCGAGCGCTGGGACTGGCGCACCCACTTCGATCCGGAACCAGGCGTCCCGGGTCGCAGCTACAGCCGCTGGGGCGGCTTCCTCACGCAGATCGACCGGTTCGACGCCGGCTTCTTCCGCATCGCGCCGAACGACGCCGCGCAGATCGACCCGCAGGCGCGCCTCTTTCTCGAAGAATCCTGGGCCGCGATCGAGGACGCCGGCTACACGCCCGCGTCGCTCGCGCCGAACCGGCAGGTCGGCGTGTTCGTCGGCGCGATGAACGCCTACTACCCGACGGGCGCGCAGTTCTGGAGCATCGCGAACCGCGTGTCGCACCTGCTCGACTTCCACGGCCCGAGTCTCGCCGTGGACACCGCCTGCTCGTCGTCGCTGACCGCCCTCCATCTCGCGATCGAAAGCCTGCGCGCCGGCAGCTGCGACTGCGCGATCGCGGGCGGCGTGAACCTGATCGTGAGCCCGCGCCACCTCGTCGGCCTGTCGGCGCTGACGATGCTGTCCGCGGGCGAGGCGTGCCGCGCGTTCGGCGCGGGCGCGGACGGCTTCGTCGACGGCGAAGGCGTCGGCGCGCTCGTGCTCAAGCCGCTCGCGCACGCGCTCGCCGACGGCGACGCGATCCACGGCGTGATCCGCGGCAGCGCGATCAACGCGGGCGGCAAGACCCACGGCCTGACCGTGCCGAACCCGCGCGCGCAACAGGCGGTCGTCGAGGCGGCGCTCGCGCGCAGCGGCGTGCCGGCGCGCGCGATCAGCTACATCGAGGCGCACGGCACCGGCACCGCGCTCGGCGACCCGATCGAGCTGGCCGGGCTCACCCGCGCGTTCGCCTCGCACACCGCGGAGCGCGGCTTCTGCGCGCTCGGCTCCGTGAAATCCAACATCGGCCACACCGAAAGCGCGGCGGGCGTCGCGGGCGTGACCAAGGTCCTGCTGCAACTGAAGCATCGCGAACTGGTGCCGACGCTGCATGTCGACGAGGTCAATCCGGATCTCGATTTCGCCGCCACGCCGTTCACGCTGCAACGACGCCTGCAGCCATGGACCGTGCCGGACGGCGAGACGCGGCTCGCGGGCGTGTCGTCGTTCGGCGCGGGCGGCGCGAACGCGCATGTCGTGCTAGAGGAATACGTCGAGCGGCGCACGCTCGGCGACGACGCGTCGCAGCCGGCGCTCATCGTGCTGTCCGCCGCGACCGAAAGCGCGCTGCGCGTACGCGCAGCCCGGCTGCTCGCGACGCTCGAGCGCAACGAGATCGCGCCGCGACGGCTGCACGATCTCGCCTTCACGCTGCAGACGGGCCGCGTCGAGCTGGCATGGCGCTTCGCCTGCGTGGCCGCGTCGACGGACGCGCTGCGCGCCACCCTCGCCGCCTACACCGCCCACGCCGACGACGCGCGCTGGCATGCGCATCACGTCGATCCGGCGCGCCCCGGCCTCGCGGAACTGGATTCCGATGCCGAGCTGCGCACCGCGATCGTCGCCCAGTGCATCGCCGCCGGCAAGCTCGACAAGCTCGCGGCGCTGTGGAGCCAGGGTCTCGGCCTCGACTGGGCCGCGCTCGCGCGCGACGCCGCACCGCGCACGCGCCTGCACCTGCCGACCTACCCGTTCGAGGGCGAGCGTCACTGGCTGGAGGACAGCGAGGCGCACAGCGCGGCGCGCCCCCGTCCGCCGCGCACCGATGCCGCCATGCCCGCCGCGCCCGCCGACGCCGCCCGCGACGTCGGCACGGTGCTGCGCGGCATCGTCGCCGACGTGCTGGGCTATGCGGACGTCGCGCTCTCCGAGTCGTTCCTCTCGCTGGGCGGCGATTCGATCCGCGCGGCCCGCGCGCACCGCATGCTGCAGCACGCGCTCGGCATCGAGATCCCGCTCAGCGTGCTGCTCGACGATCGCACGCTCGCCGAGTGCGTGCGCGCGATCGAGGCGCTCCCCGCCGCCGCCGCGGCCGGCGGCGCGCCAGCGCGACGCGATGCGCGGCCCGCCGCGCTGTCGAGCCACCAGCAGCAGTTCTTCTTCCTGGACCGGCTCAACCCGGGCAATCCCGCCTTCAATCTGCCCGGCGCGCTGCGCGTCGACGGGCCGTGGGACTGGGCCGCGTTCGAGGCCGCCTACCAGGCGCTGATCGACGCACACGACGTCCTGCGCACGCGCTTCGTCGTGCACGAGGGCGAGCCGCGCGCGGAAGTCGCTGCGCAACGCCGCGCCAGCATCGAGCGCCACGATCTCGCCGCGCTGCTGCCCGCGCACCAGGCCGCGCGCGTCGACGCCTGCCTGACCGACGCGAGCCGCACGGGCTTCGCGCTCGAACGAGGCGGCCTGAGCCGCGTCACCGTCCTCGAGCTGGGCGACGAGGCGCATATCGTGCTGCTGAACCTGCATCACATCGTCGGCGACGTGGTGTCGCTCGCCAACCTGCTGCGCACGCTCGCGCAGGCTGCGCGCAGCGGCGTCGCGCCGGCTCCGGCGCGACCGCGCCGGCAGTACGCCGACTGGGCGGCCGACGAGCAGGCGCAGCTGCCCGAGCGGATCGCGCGCGCGCTGCCCTACTGGCTCGACCGCCTCGACCGACTGCCGCGTCCGCTGCCCCTGCCGTGCGACCGGCCGCGCCCGCCCGTGCCGAGCTACCGCGGCCGCAGCGTGCCGTTCGCGTTCCCGCCCGAGCTGGCCGCGCGCCTCGACGCGTTCTGCCGCGCGCGCAAGCTGTCGCGCTACGTCGTGATGCTGGCCGCGTTCAAGGTCGCGCTGCGCGTGCTGTCCGGCCAGGACGACATCGTGGTCGGCAGCCCGTACGCGAATCGCGCCGACGAGGACAGCCCCGACATGATCGGCTGCCTCGCCTACGCGCTCGTGATGCGCACGCGGCTCCACGCCTGCGAGACCTTCGACGCCGCGATCGCGCAGGTCCGCGAGACCGTGCTCGGCGCATTCGACCACCAGGGCGTGCCGTATCCGCGCCTCGTCGAGGCGCTGAACCCGACCCGGCACGGCAGCGCGAACCCGCTCTACCAGGTGATGTTCAACGTGATCCCGATGCCTGAGTTTCCGGCGGGCGTCGCGCCGTTCGAGGTCGACTCCGGCTGGCTCGACTACGACCTGTTCGTGCGGCTGTTCGTGGCCGACGATGCGATCCAGGGCGTGCTCCAGTACAGCGAGGATCTGTTCGACCGCGGCACCGCCGACGAGCTGGCCGCCTACTACGCGGAGCTGCTGCACACGCTGCTCGCGTATCCGTCGCTGCCGCTCGCGGGCCTCGCCGCGCCCGCCTCGCTGGCCGCGTCCGCGCAAACGATCGACGACGCGGTGCCGCCCCTGCAGCTGGAGATCGCCTCGACCTTCACCGACCGTCCGCTCGCGAGCACGCTGCGCTACTGGGGGCAGGTGGCCGGCCAGCCGCTGACGCCGAACTTCGCGCCTTACGGGCAGCTGTTCCAGACGCTGTACGACGCGTCCTCGCCGTTCCGCGCCAACCGGCGCGGCATGAACGTCGTGCTGGTCCGCCCGCGCGACTGGCTGCGCTTCGATGCCGACGCCGCCGACGCGCGCGCGCAGATCGGCCTCTACGTCGACGAACTGGCCGACGCGTTGCGCGCGTCCGCGCCGGCGTTCGCGGTGCCGACCCTCGTCGTGGTGCTGCCCGACGACGCGGCGGCGCTCGCCCACCCGGACGCCGACGACGCGGGCCATGCGCTGAAGGCGCGGCTGGCCGACGTGCCTGCGCTCGACATCGTGCACTGGCGCGAGCTGGCCGAGGTCTATCCGGTCGCCGACGTCTTCGATCCGCACGCCGACGCGGCGGGCCACGTACCGTTCACGGCGGAGTACTACGCGGCGCTCGCGAGCTACGTCGCGCGCACCGCGTTCCAGCGCGCCGGCCTGCCGCTCGGCGATGCATGGAACCGGCTCGCCGCGGAGATCCGCGACGACGCCGAGGACCAGGCCGCGGCGCCCGCCGCCGACGCCGCGCGCCCGTGCGCGCCCTACGCGCCGCCGCGCGACGACGCGGACGCGACCCTGCTCGCGATCTTCGCCGATGCGCTGAAGGCGCCGGATCTCGGCATCGACGACCACTTCTTCGAGCGCGGCGGCCATTCGATCCTCGCCATCAACGTGGTGTACCGGATCAACGACGCGTTCGACGCTTCCTTGTCGGTGGCGGACGTCTTCATGGCGCCGACCGTGCGGCAGCTCGCCGCGCGCCTGCTGGAAGCGCCGCAGGCGCCGGCCTACGTCGACCTCGCGACGGCCGCCGTGCTGCCGGACGATCTCGAACCGCTCGCCGCAGCGGTCGCCGACACGCCGCGCGGCCTGCTGCTGACGGGCGCGACGGGCTTCGTCGGCCGCCACCTGCTGCGCGCGCTGCTCGACCGCACCGACGCGACGATCTACTGCCTGGTGCGCGCGGCCAATGCCGCGCAGGGTGCACAGCGCCTGCGCGACACGCTCGAACACTGGTCGCTGTGGCGGCCGGACGCGGCGGCGCGCATCGTCGCCGTGCCGGGCGACCTGAGCCGCCCGCGGCTCGGGCTGTCGGACGCCGATCACGCGCGGCTGTGCGATGCGGTCGATGCGATCTATCACAACGGCACCAGCATGAACCACCTCGAATCGTTCGAGATGGCGCGCCGCGCGAACGTCGAGGGCGTGCTCGAACTGCTGCGCATCACCGTGACGGGGCGGCCCAAGACCTTCAACTACGTGTCGACGCTCGGCGTGTTCAGCATGGAGGAACGGCTCGGCGAACACGTGTTCACCGAGGCCACGCCGATCGACGGCGAGCGGCATCTCGCCGCGCACGGCTATACGACGAGCAAGTGGGCGGGCGAGCACCTGACCCATCTCGCGGCCGCGCGCGGCGTGCCGTGCAACGTGTTCCGGCTCGGCCTCGTGACGGGCGACACCGAACACGGCCACTACGACGAGCTGCAGTCGTACTACCGGCTGCTCAAGAGCTGCATGCTGATGGGCGCCGCGTTCGACGACTTCCGCTACGACCTCGTGATCACGCCCGTCGACTACGTCGCGACGGCGCTCGCGCATCTCGGCGCGGCGCACATGGCGGGCGGCAAGGTGTTCCACCTGTCGTCGATGCAGGTCACGCCGATGCACGTCGTGTTCGAGATGATGAACCGCCAGCTCGCGACGCCGATGCGCATGCTGTCGCACCGCGACTGGCTCGACGCGGTACGCGCGCGCTATCACCAGGGCGAGGTGCTGCCGATCGTACCCGTCGTGCAGTGGATGATGAACCTGAGCCCCGACGCGCTCGCGAAGCTCACGCGCGACCGCCACGCGACCACGATGATCTACGACTGCAGCGCTACCCAGCGCGAGCTGGAGGCGGCGGGCATCGTCGTGCCGTACTTCGACGATGCGCTGCTGCGCCGCTACCTGCACGGCATGTGCCGCCACGACGACGACCTGCGCCGCCTCGTCGCGGCCGACGGCGACCACGCCGACGACACGTTTCTTCACACGCAATCCTGACCACCACGGACCACCATGAGCGACTTCATCTATCAGGACCACCATGCCTCGCTGGCGCCTCTCGCGGGGCGCACCGTCTGCGTCGTCGGCTACGGCATCCAGGGCCGCGCCTTCGCCGCCAACCTGCGCGACAGCGGCGTCGAGGTGCGCATCGGCAACATCGACGACGACTATTTCGCGCTCGCGCGCGACGAAGGGCATCGCGTGACGGACATCGGCACGGCCGTGGCCGGCGCGGACGTCGTGCTGCTGCTGATCCCCGACGAAGCGCACGGCCCGGTGTTCGAGGCCGAGATCGCGCCGAACCTGCGCGAAGGCGCGCTGATGTGCGTCGCGCACGGCCATTCGCTGGTCCAGGGCGAGGTGCGCGCGCTGCCCGGCCGCGATCTCGCGATGCTCGCGCCGCGCATGTACGGCGACCCCATCCGCCGCTACTACCTCGCGGGCCAGGGCGCGCCCGCCTATCTCGACATCGTGCAGGACAGCACCGGCCACGCGCTCGAACGCGTGCTCGCGATCGCCCGCGCGGTGGGCTTCACGCGCGCCGGCGTGATGACGCTCGGCCATCGCGAAGAGACCTTTCTCGACCTGTTCCAGGAGCAGTTCCTCGCGCCGGCGCTCGTCGACCTCGTCGAAACCGCATTCGAGACGCTCGTCGCGCGCGGCTTCAATCCAAAGGCTGCGCTGCTCGAAGTCTACGGCTCGGGCGAGATGGGCAAGATGGTACTCGACGGCGCGGACATCGGGCTCGACGAGGTCGTCGCGCTGCAGGGCTCGCCGACCTGCCAGGTCGGCTATCACCGCTGGCGCGGCCGCACGCTGCCGCCGGCGCTGCGCGAGCTGGCGCGGGACGTGCTCGACCAGATCGAGGGCGGCGACTTCTCCGGCTACCTGAAGCAGCACGCCGCCGACGACTATGCGTCGCTCGCCGCCGCGCGCCGCGCCGCGCTCGCGCGGCCGCTCAACCAGACCCACGCCGAGGTGCGCGCGGCGTTCCGCTTCCCGTCCGAGCGCACGGGCGGCCTGTACGAAGCGCGAGGCGCCGCCGTGGAGGAACAGCCATGAGCGCGACCCTCCTGATCGGCGCGAGCTTCACGGCGTCGCCGCTCGCGCCGTTGCTGACGGCGCAGGGGTACGCCCGGGTCGAGTTCACGCGCTACAACCAGCTGTTGCAGGCGCTGGTGGAGCCCGATCCGGCCCACGCGGGCTGGCCGACGCTGCTGCTCGTGCGGCTCGCCGACCTGGTGCGCAACGAGCGCGGCGCACCGGACGAGCTGGCCGCGCGCCTGACGCAGCGGGCCGATGCCTGGCTCGACGCGCTGCGCGATTTCGCCGCGCGCGCGGCGACGCCGCCCGGCCTCCTGATCGTCCCGTCCCCGGCGCTCGAATCCGGCGACGGCGCGCTTGCTGACGCGTGCCGCGCGATCGTGCACGCCTGGCGCGCGGTGCCGGGATTGACGCCGCTCGACTGGGCCGCGTTCGCGGCCGCGCATCCGCTCGAACGGCCGTTCGATCCGGTCGCGGACAAGCTCGGGCACGTACCGTTCTCGATCGAGTGCTTCCACGCGCTCGCGCCGTGGCTCGCCGGGCAGGAACGCGCGCACCGCGCGCCGGCCGCGCCCGTCGCCGCGCCCGCGCAAGCCGCACCCGCGGCCTCGCTCGCACGCTTTCTCGAACGCCTGAACCTGAACCTGCGGGCCGCGCCGCTGGACGACGCCGCCGAGATCGCCCGCACCGCGCGCCTGAGCCATACCGCCGCGACGTTTCACCTGACCGGCCGCGCCCAGCTCGAGGCCGCGCTGCGCACGCAGCTCGCACAATCCGCGCAGGGCGTGGGGCTGCACGTCACCGACCGCTTCGGCCAGTACGGCTACAGCGGCTACCTGCTCGCGCATCCGGAAGACGACACGCTGGTGCTCGCCGAATTCGCGCTGAATTGCACCGTGCTCGGCAAGCAGGTCGAGCACGGCGTGCTGCTCGCGTTCGCGCAGGCCGCCGCACGCGCCGGGTGGCCCGCCGTCGCGCTCGCGTTCGCACGCACGGACGGCAATGCGCCCGCCGGCGCGCTGCTCGATGCGCTCGCGGCGCACGCCGGCGCAGCGCCGGCGCCGGCCGATGCGCTGGAGCGGCTGCGCATGACGCCGCAGGCGCTCGCCGACGCCGTGCTCGCCTGTGCGCTCGCGCCGGCGGCCGTCGAACCCGCCGCCGCCGCGCTCGATCTCGCGCCGCTCGCCTCCCGATCCCCGCTCCGCTCCGTCGCCACGCCATGAATACCCGTCTCTCCCCGCCTCTGCACGCGCCCGCCGCCGACTGGTGGGCGCGCGAACACCTGCATTACCGCGCCGACACGCTGCACCTGCGCGGCCGTTCGGTCGCGGCGCTCGCCGCCGCGTTCCCCGAACCCGTATTCCTCTACGACCCGCAGCGCGCGGCCGACAACGTCGCGCGCCTCGACGCGGTGCTGCGCGGGCTGCGCACGGGCGGCGGCCATCGCCTCTACTACGCGATGAAAGCCAACCGCTTCCGGCCCCTGCTCGACGAGCTGCGCCGCTGCGCGGGCCTGTACGGGATCGACGTGTGCTCGCCGGAAGAACTGCGCGAAGCGCTCGCCTGCGGCTTCGAACCGGCGCGCATCTCGTACACCGCGCACGGCATGACGCCCGACGAGGCCGCGCTACTCGCGGCGCTGCCCGAGGTGCACGTGAACTGCGACACGCTGTCGGCGATCGACCTGCTCGGCCGGCATGCGCCGGGCCGCGCGATCGGCATCCGCATCAACCCGGGCATCGGCATCGGCTATGCGGACAGCGACCGCCTCAGCTATGCCGGCGCGGCCGTCACGAAGTTCGGCATCTACGCGGAGCAATTCGACGACGCGCTCGCGCGCGCCGCCCGGCATCGCCTGACCGTGTCCTGGCTGCATTGCCATGCGGGCTGCGGCTACCTGGACCCGCAACTCGCCTCGTTCGAGCGCGTGCTCGCCGCGCTCGATGCGTTCGTCGTGCGCGTGCCGGGCCTGCGCGGCGTGAATCTCGGCGGCGGCCTCGGCGTGCCGCACCGCGCGACCGACCGGCCGCTCGATCTCCTGCGCTGGCGCGACGCCGTGCAGGCTCGCTTCGGCGCGCGCGGGCTCACGCTCGCGATCGAACCGGGCGACTTCATCGCGAAAGACGGCGGCATGCTCGTGCTGCGCGTCATGTATGCGGAAACCAAGCGCGACCAGCGCTTCGTGGGCCTGAACGGCGGCTTCAATCTCGCGATCGAACCCGCGTTCTACGACCTGCCGTGCGAGCCCGTCCCGTGCGTGCGCCGCCCCGGCGCCGCGCAGCCCGCGTGCCTCGCAGGCAACATCAACGAGGCGCTCGACCTGTGGGGCCGCGACGTGCCGCTGCCGCCCGTCGAACCCGGCGACCACCTCGCGCTGCTCAATGCGGGCGGCTATGCCGCGTCGATGAGTTCCAACCACTGCCTGCGCGGCCAGTTCCGCGAGCTGGCGCTGTTCGACGCGCTGCCGTCGCCGTTCTGTTCCGAAGGAGTCCCTACTTGACCTCGCTCTCCCAACGCCTGACCGATCTCGGCAACCAGCTGTTCAGCACCGCGTCGTTCGGGCCCGGCGTCGCGATGCAGAACCTCGCGGCATGGTCGTCGCTCGCCCATGTCCAGCTGCTCGGCCGGATCGCGGCGGAATTCGACGTCGACATCGACCTCGAGGAAGCCTACCGGCTCGACAGCTTCGAACGCCTGCTCCACTACCTGGCCGAGCGCGCAAGTGCGCCCCGGGCAGCGCTGCCGGACACCATCGGCGCGCTGCTGCAGGCGCGCGCGCAGGCGCTGCCGGACGCGCCGTTCCTGATCTTTCCGGCGGACGAACGCAGCGAAACCTATCGCGCATTCCACCGGCTGGCCTGCGCGGCGGCCGACCGGCTGCGCGCGAGCGGGCTGCGCCGCGGCGAGCGCTTCTGCATGGTGCTGCCGAACGGTCCGGCCTTTCTCGCGAGCTACTTCGGCGCGCACCTCCTGGGTGCGGTGCCGGTGCCGATCAACCCGGCGCTCGGCGCGTCCGAGTGCGCGTACATCGTGCGCAACAGCGGCGCGCGGCTCGCCCTCTTCGCGCCCGCGCTCGCCGGCCTGCGCGATGCGGTCGGCGACGCGCTCGGCGCCGGGCACGCGCCGCTCATCCTCGCGGACGACGCATCCGGATTCGGCGTCGACGCGCTGCGCGCCGCCGAAACCGTCGCGACCGAAGGCCCCGATCCCACGATCGCGGCCGACGACGACGCCAGCATCCTCTACACCTCGGGCACGACGGGCCATCCGAAGGGCGTGGTGCTGTCGCACCGCAACCTGCTCGCCGACGCGAACGCGCTCGTCGACTGGTTCGACTTCGCGCCCGGCACGCGCACGCTGTGCATCCTGCCGCTCTTCCACAACAACGGCCAGGTCATCACGCTGCTGTCGCCGCTCATCGCCAGCGGCAGTTCGGTGATCGTCGAGGGCAAGTCGGCGCTGCTGTCGTTCTGGAAGCTCGTGGAACGCTATCGCGTCGACTGGGCGAGCGTGATGCCCGCCTTCCTCGCCGCGTTCCTCGAATACGGACTGAAGCGCACCGACCAGTCGCTGCGCGGCATCGTGTGCGGCGGCCAGGTGCTGCTCGACGAGGTGCGCACGCGGATCGAGAGCGAGTATCGGGTGCCGATCTACGAAGGCTTCGGGCTGACCGAGACGACCTCGTTCGCGACCATGAACCGCTATCCGGCCGAGCTGCGCCGCTTCGGCTCGATCGGCGTCGCGCTGCCGTGCAACGAGCTGCGCATCGTCGACGAACAGGGCCGGCCCGCGCCCGACGGCGAAACCGGCGAGATCCTGATTCGCGGCGACAACGTCGCGACCCGCTATCACGCGCTGCCCGAGGTGAGCGCCGTGCGTTTCCGCGAGGGCTGGCTGCACACCGGCGACTACGGCTATCGCGACGAGACGGGCCACTTCTTCTTCGCGACCCGCATCGACGACCTGATCATCAAGGGCGGCGAGAACGTCTATCCTGCGGAAATCGAGAACGTGCTGCACGGCTGCGACGACGTGGTCGAGTGCGCGGCGCTCGGCGTGCCCGATCCGCTGCTCGGCCAGGAGATCTGCGTGTACGTGAAGCTGCGCGACGGCTCGCCGCTCGACAAGGCCGGCATCCAGCGCCTGTGCGCCGCGCAGATCGCGCATTTCAAATGCCCGCGCCACGTCGTGCTGCTGCACGAACTCGACGACCTGCGCGAGCTGCCGAAGGGGCCGACGCGCAAGATCCTGCGGCGCCGGCTGCGCGATCATTTCGCGACGCTCGGCGAGGGCCAGTCCGCGTGAGCGGCCGCGCCCGCGCCATGGCGCCTTCATCGAACGGAACAGGAAGGAGACGACATGAAGCTGGTCCTGTTTCTGCATCTGTTTTTCGTGGCCGCATGGGTGAGCTGCGTCGTGGTCGAGGGGATCTTCGAGCATTCGATCGATGACAGCCCGGCCCTGCGCGACTTCGTCACGCGCCTGCACTGGACCACCGACAAGTACGTGGAAATCCCGTCGTTCTCGATCGTGCTCGTCACCGGCGCGATCCTGTTCGCGCACGCGACGCCGAGCCCGCTCCTGATCACCAAGGTCGCGTTCGGCGTGCTCGCGATCGCGCTGAACGCCGTGTGCGTCGGGATCGTGCTGCGGCGTCGCCGTCACGTCGCGGCAGGCGATTACGCCGCGTGGGCGCGCATCGACCGGATCCAGCACAAGCTGGGCGGCGTCGTGGCGATCGCGATGCTCGTCGCGCTCGCCATCGGCGGCTATCTGTTCACCACCGGAGTCTGAATGCAAGCACTCATCTTTCCCGGCCAGGGATCCCAGGCGGCCGGCATGGGCGCGGGGCTGTTCGAGCGCTTTCCCGCGCTCGTCGAAGCCGCCGACGACGTGCTGGGCCTGTCGATCGCCGCGCTGTGCACGGCCGACCCCGACGGCCGGCTGGCCGACACGCGCTACGCGCAGCCTGCGATCTACGTCGTCAACGCGCTGCACCACGCGGCGTGGCGCGAGGACCACGACGATGCGCACGCGTGGTTCGCCGGCCACAGCCTCGGCGAGTACAACGCGCTGCTCGCGGCCGGCGCGTTCGATTTCCGCACCGGCCTGGAAATCGTCAAGCGGCGCGGCGCGCTGTTCGCCGAAACGACGGGCGCGATGGCGGCCGTGATCGGGCTGCCCGCCGCCGCGCTCGAACGGCGCCTGCGCACGCTCGGCTTCGACGACCTCGATCTCGCCAATCTCAACAGCGCCGACCAGACCGTGATCGCCGGCCCGCGCGCCTCGCTCGACGCGGCCGCGCGGCGGCTCGACGCGAGCGGCGACCTCACCGTGCATGCGCTCCAGGTCAGCGGCGCCTTCCATTCGCGCTACATGGCGGCCGTCAAGCCGGCGTTCGCCGCGTGCCTGGCCGAGCATGCGCTGCGCTGGCCCGCGCGGCCCGTCGTATCGAACGTGACCGCGCGCTGCTACGCCCCGCCGGGCACGCCCGCCGAATTCCTGGTCGAGCAGCTCGACCATCCGGTGCGCTGGCGCGAGAGCGTCCGCTTCATGCTGCGCGAAGGCGTGGACGAGTGGATCGAACTCGGCCCGGGCCGCCGCCTCCTGACCCGGCTCGTCGACGCGGTCCGCCGCGAACCGCGCATCACGCCGCCCCCCGTTCACGCCTGAGGAAACCCGACTCACCATGACTTCCATCCAAGAGGCCCTCGCCGCCTGCGCCGCGCTGCAAGCGGCGCAGCCGCTCGCGCGCGCCGCCAGCTTCGCCGACGTGCTGCGCCATCGCGCGGAAACGACCCCCGATGCGCTCGCCTACGGCTACCTCGGCTTCGGCCGCATGCCGGACCGCGTGATGCGCTACGCGGACATGCATCGCCGCGCGCTGTCGATCGCGCACGAGATCGTCGCGCACGGCCGGCCGGGCGACCCCGTGCTGCTGGTGTTCCCGTCTTCCGCCGACTTCATCGAAGCGTTCTTCGCCTGCCTGTACGCGGGACGAATGGCGGTGCCCGCCCTGCCGCCGCGCACCGAGAAGGAGCGTCGCCGCCTGCTGTCCATCACACGCGACTGCGCGCCGTCGCTCGCGCTGTGCGGCGACGGCGACGCGGACGGCGTGCGCGCCGCGCTGCTGGACGCGGGCATCGCGCCGCCGCCGTGCTGCGAAGTCGGCACGCTGCCCGACCGGCCGGACGCGCCCGCCTTGCCCGCCGTCCCGGCCGACAGCATCGCCTTCCTGCAGTACACCTCCGGCTCGACCGCCGACCCGAAGGGCGTGATGGTCGGGCACGACAACCTGCTGGCGAACGAACGGCACCTGCATCGCCTGTTCGGCTGCGCGAGCGAACACTGGCTGATGATGTCGTGGCTGCCGCACTATCACGACATGGGCCTCATCGCCGGCATCCTGCTGCCGATCTTCGCGGGCCGGCCGGCCGTGTTCATGTCGCCGCAGGACTTCCTGCAACAGCCGTCGCGCTGGCTGCACGCCGTCTCGACCTACGGGGCCACCTGCAGCGGCGGCCCGAACTTCGCGTACGAGCTGTGCCAGCGGCGCGCGAACCGCATGGCGCTGGACACGCTCGACCTGTCGTCGTGGGTGCACGCGTTCAACGGCGCGGAGCCGATTCGCTACCGCACGCTCGACGCGTTCAGCCGCACCTTTGCGCCCGCCGGCTTCCGGCCCGACGCGTTCGCGCCCGGCTACGGGCTCGCCGAACTCACGCTGGTCGCGAGCGCCAAGCCGTACGGCGAGGCCGTCGTCGCGCGGCGCGCGGACCGCGCCGCGCTCGCCGACGGCCGCTTCGCGCCGGGCCCGGACGATGAGCGCGCACTCGACGTGGTGTCGGTCGGCACGCTGGACGACGCCGGGCAGCTGATCCGCATCATCGATCCGCACACGGGCGTCGCCTGCGCGACCGGCTCGATCGGGGAAATCTGCGTGTCGAGCGACAGCGTGTGCCACGGCTACTTCGGCCGCCCCGACGCCTCCGAGGCGACCTTCCACGCCTACCGCTGCGACGCGCACCCGCAGGGCCTGCTGCGCACGGGCGACCTCGGCTTCGTCGACGAGCGGGGCCATCTGTTCATCTCCGGCCGCATCAAGGACCTCATCATCCTGAACGGCGTGAACTACTACCCGCAGGACATCGAAGGCGCGGTGCTCGACGCGTCGACCCAGATCCGCTCGAACCGGATCGCGGCGATCCTGGTCGAGCGCGACGCGCAGGCGGGCGTCGTCGTCGTGCTGGAGGCGACCGGAGCGTTCTCGCTCGCCGACGCCGCCGCCGCGATCACGCGCGAGATCTGGCAGGCTTGCCAGCTCACGGTCAGCGCGCTGGTCCGGGTGCGCAAGGGCGAGATCCACACCACGTCGAGCGGCAAGATCCAGCGCGCGGCCTGCGCCGCGATGCTGGCGGACGGCGCGTTCACGATCGAAGAGGCTCACGTCGCGGATGACGCGCGCGCGTGGCTGGAGCCCGTGCTTGCCGGATGCGCGTCGCCGATGGGCTAAGGGAAGAGCTGGCGAGCGGCGGGCGGGGCGTTTTGCGAGCGCGCCGCCTCAGTGCGGCGCGCGCGACACCCACGCACCCGCGCCGCGACTCACGTGTGCGCGAGCATCGGCAACGCGAACCGCGCGAGCGCCGCGCCGAGCACGGCGTGCTGGTCCGCATCGAGATGGATGCCGTCCTGCGCGCTGGTGCGGGTGACCTGTCCTGCGTCGAACAGCGCGCAGCGGTAGGTGCGCGCGATATCGCCGTAGGCGTTGGCGAGCCCCGCGCAGCGGCTTTCGCAGCCGAGGAACTTCGGCATGGGCTCGCCCTCGGGCACGCGGATCGCAGGGGGCACCACGATCAGGATGTCGGGCGTCGTCATGCCGGGCTCGACGGGCGCGCCGCGGATCGCCTCGATCAACGCGCCGATGCCGCGCGCGGAATCCTCGACGGTGTTCGCATGAACCGTCTGGAAGTCGTTCGTGCCCAGCATCAGGATGACGAGATCGAGCGGCGCATGCATCTCGATCACTTGCCCGAGGCCCGCCGTGCCGTTGCGCCCCGGCTTCAGCGGGTCGTCCCAGGCGGTGCGGCGGCCGTTCAGGCAGTTCTCGGCGACGCGCGTCGCGACGCCGTGCGCGCACAGGGCGCGCTCGAGCACCCCGGGCCAGCGCGCCTCGAACGACAGGCGGCGGCGGGTGCCCGGGACGATGCCCCAGGACAGCGAATCGGCGTAGACCAGAACATGTTTCATAGCGACGGACGTGGAGGCAAGTGCGGAGGACGGGCAGGCGGCGCGCCGCCCGGTGACAGGCGCCATCTTCCAATCCTTTGCGCGGTCGTGCAAGGCCGCCGCCCGCATCCGTCCTCGAGCAGAGCGGAATCGGATCAAGAACTGCAGTTCCACGTCCGGCGTGCCGGGCAAATCCTTTTTCAGCAGCCTGAAGAAAGAGCGAATCCGCAAGCGCATCTATAAAATCCGGGATATGGCGCGTGCCGACGTCTTCGACTACATCGAGGTCTTTTACAATCGAACCCGCCGCCATAGTCATCTCGGCGGACTGAGTCCCGAGGCCTTTGAACAAGCCGCGGCGCGAAGGTCGGGGGTGTCTGGTGTGCTCCGGGCAGTCCAATCGGTCTGGCGTCGGGGTGCTATATGTCAAGATAACCGGACATTCGGTCCGGCCGATCAAACTGGCCGAACCGGATGTCTGCCTTTAAAACTTCCAGTTCAGATTGCCCGTCACGGCGTGATCGGATTCACGACTCGCCAGCGAACCTGCATATCCCACACTTAGCATGCCGTTCTTGCCGAGCGCCAATTCCGCATTCACGCTCACCACCGCTGCGTCCTTCGCCACCGATACGCCCGACACGCTAAACGGCGAGCTGCCCGCCACGAACGACAGCGTGCCTACCGGCTTCCCATCGCCCAGCGCATGCTGCCAGCCCGCCGATCCGCGCAGCGTCAGCTGGACCTTCGCGCTCAGGTCCAGCTGCGTCGTCCCCCGCAACCCCAGCGTCGAGAACGTCACGTCGTTGTTACCGCCCTGCACCTGCAGGGCCGCCGCTCCGCCGCTCTCCGTCATTCCGTGGTTGTTCAGATGCACCAACGCTACCCGCGCGAACGGCTCGACCACCGAAGCAGCCCCCACGTTCAGCCTGTACCCTGTCTCGCCGAATACCTGGGTCGTTTCGGCTTCCAGCGTCCCTGTCTCGCTCTCCGGCGCGGCGCCGTACTGCATGGCCCGGTTCACCCCGCCCCGGTGCCACGTATGAACCGCGCCGATCCGCAGGCCGATTGGCCCCGGCTGCCAGCCCGCGTACGCCCCGAGATGGAAGCTGTCGAACGAAGCCGATGCAGGCTGGTCGTCCAGGCTGACCGAGTTGTGGCTGTATCCTGCCAGCGCACCCACGCGCAGGTCCTCGCGAACCGCACCGTCGACCCCGGCCAGGAAGCCCCCCGTCGAACTCGTATAACCACTTGCGTTGCCATTGCCTCCCGTGCTGCCCCACGAACCCAGTACCTGCGCCCATGCCCCCGTGCGGCTCGTCCCGGGTACCGCATCACGACTCACCGTCCATAGACGGTCCAGCGCTGCATCGCGCACCTTGCGGCTCTCGTTGATCAGCATCCCGTATGCCGCCGGGTAAATCTCTCCCGAGAGCTGATGGAACACCGCCTGCGGCACTGCCGCGTCCGAGGCCAGCAGCACGCTCCGATACACCGCGTTGTTCCCGTTCACCGTCTCCAGCGCGTTTGCTACGCTGCGACCGTTGGTCGTGTTTGCCACGCTCGCAAACGGTGTCGCGTTGCGGTTCACGGAGAGATTCACGCTGTTCGGGCCGTAGGTCAGCGCCGTGCCGACGAACAGGTAAGGTTGCGGCATCGCGTCGAACCGGCCGTCGATACCGCCGGCCGCGTTCAGGATCGTGAAGCTGCGGCCCAGCAGCGTGTCCATCTGCGACAGGCTCAGCGGCGGGGGCAGACTCTCCAGCGCTGCGTTCACCGTGCCGCCCGAGAGGTGTGCGCGGCCGCCTACATCGATGCGGTCGCTGCGTCCGTTCGTCGATACTTCCACCTCATAGGTGGACCCCGGCGCAAAGCTGGCGTCATGCGCCACGTTCAGGCTGCCGATCGAGTGGCCCGGCGCTACCGTACCGCCGGCTTGCGCGCTCAGCGACTGCAGTGAGCCGTTGCCGCTGACGACTCCGCCGTTGCCCACCGATACCGCACCGCTCGCTCCGTCCAGCCACGCCCGCCCGCCGTTCACGGTGACGTCCGCACTCTTGCCGGTGATCCTCGCAGTGCCCCGCGCCGTAATCGATACGTTCGCACTCGTGCCTGAGATCGATGCCAGCCCACCGTTGACCGCGACATCGGCACTCGTGCCGTTCACGGTCAGGAGGCCGTTAGGATTGACTATCGTGCCCGAAGTTACGGACCCGTCGATTCTCAACTCTCCGCCATTGACGGTCGTCAACCCGCGGTATGTATTGGCACCCGAAAGTACCAGCAGGCCATCGCCGGACTTCG
>NZ_JAAGNW010000001.1:163773-173475 GCF_010645215.1 Burkholderia multivorans
CCTGATAGGCGCGATGTTGATATGCATACTCACGGGTAGTACCGACCTCGAATATGAATCGGTCGTCGGCGCTGGCATTGGTGGGGAGACCATTCTGCCAGCCCTTGTCCTTGAGCGTTGCTACCCACTGCGCGTGTTCCGCGCCATCTTCCTGCTTGCGCTGAACGAGGGCGCTGTCCGTGATGTTGTTAGACCAGGTATCGCTGACCCCCTTGTCCAGCTTTGCTTCAAAGAGGCCGGTTAGCTGTCCCGGGCCTTTCATCGCAGCACGAAGATCGATATTCCCCCACCCATCGATTTCGTTCGGCTTTTGCGTGAGTACTCCGTTATGACCCGCAGTAGTCAGCAGAACGCTGAGAGCCTGCTCATTCGTCATGTAGGGAAATCGTTGCATGATGACGGCCAGGGCTCCCGATGCATGCGGTGCCGACATCGATGTGCCGTCAACTGATTCATACAGTCTCCCTTTATGCGAGCCATAAAATGGATAATTGGGATTGACTGTGCTTTTGATGTCACTCCCCGGTGCATCCACACACCAGTATTTGGCAACACCGCAGCGATTCGAATAATACGCAATCGTTGAGTCAGCCGTCTGTCCACCGGGTGACGTTGACGGAGGCGAGTCCGATGCTGCCACCGCCAGCCAGCGACCTTCCACATCGGGCCGGAAATAGGGAATGCTGGCATTCATGTCCGGGTTGGCACCAATACCTGCACTCGGCGTTCCATCGCCACTGTTCCCCGCCGAAACGACCTGAATAAATCCGTGCTCCTTGACCGCTTCGGTCATGGCCTCCAGCCACGTTTGCTGTCCTGCCTGATTTTTATCCCAGAACCGACGGTATGCTGTCGTCATGCTCTGGACGCTACTCATGTCGTTGTCCAAAGGATTTGCCGAATTCTGTCCCCAGGAATTATTAACCATACGGACACCTTGACCGGCAAGCGCCTGATAGGCCGCCTTGAAATAGCCATAATCAAGAAAATCTGGCCCCTGCATGGCATTGTCGTCCGTACCATTGGTATTCGCGACATATACCTGCGACCCAAAGGCGACCCCGTGCATCCCAACGCCATCGCGCGTCGCACCAATGGTGCCGCTCACATGAGTTCCGTGCGTGTTGTTGACTTCATCAATGAACGTTCCAGGAACATTGAATGGCTGCCCCTTTTTAAACGCACCAATTATATTATCCTTGGTGTATTTCGGATCGTACTCCAGACCATTTGCGCTATCCGATCCATCACTCAAAGACCCATTGGAAGAGTAGGTGCCGACTGTCGAAACAGGATGGAAACGATCTGATGAGAATTCAGGGTGTTGAATATAGATCCCGGAATCCAGCACACCAGCCTTGACGTTTCTTCCGCTATAGCCTTGGGCGTAGGCGTACTCGGCATTCATCTCGCTCAATCCCCAATCGGCCTTGAATTCCGGTGTTTTCCAGCTACCTGGATCTCCGAGTCGCCCCGGGTCGACGTAGCCTTGTGCGTGCGCCGCGGGAGTAATAACGGCAAATAAGGCCATCACGCCCACTGAGATTGCACGTAATCTCGAATTTTTAGATAAAATGTTATGGTTAACTAAGTTATTCATATTTGATCCTTTCCCCTATCGTCTATCTGGAGGATGTTCCCCCCGTAACACCCCGCATCAAATAGCAAGGGCTGCTAAGAAGCTAAGAGATCAAAATGATGACCGGCGTCGAGAAATGTCGAGAAATGTCGAGAGGCGGCACAATTGGGTCTGAGCCTATTCGACAATGGATGATCGATGGCGATCGCAGGACAACAGCTAGCGCGGGAGGCCGTGAACACCTGCCGGTCATGCTGAGCGGCGCTCCCTGGCAGACGATGTTTCAGATTACCGAATCGAGGCAGTATTGATCTGTGTCTTGAACATCAAGGTGATCCGCATGACCGGGCAGGTTCGCGACACGCCACGCGCAACGTGGTGGACGAATCCAGGAAAAATCAGCAACCGGTTTGGCTTTGGATAGATCGCTGCCAGGATGTCGTCCTTCTGCTCGTTAAACAGGATGGTCTCGCCACCCCAATCCGGATCCCACTCGGTATGCGGGTAGTACACCGCCGTACAGGCGCCTGGAGCAAGCGAGTCAGTGTGAAGTGCACCGCCGGTGCCATATGGCAAGCCATTTGCATAGCAGCTATGCAGGTCATGCGCGCTCAGATACGACGTTGACAACCTCCCCCAGAACGCGTGCAACAGCGGCGCGTCACGAGCGAGTTTCTCCTCGCCTTGTTCCTCCTGCCCGGTTTGCAAGGAGCCTTGCGGGCCAACAAAATGTTGATGCCAGAATGGCTGTGCACCCTCGCCACTACGTGAACGCCACCCGTGAGTCCATGCTCCGTTGGACAGCGTGTGGTAGATCGCTGATTGCTCTGCGCCAGGCAAAAAATTATCGACAACCGTGATGTCCTGCCATAACCGAGCGGTGTTATCTGATGTTGCTTCTTTCATTTTTCTTCCCGTGGTGGGTCAACGTAGAGACAAGCGACGCTCGATGCTCGTCCAATCGATATCGCAATCTCCACGTTTCAAATGTACTGTACCGATACAGCGTATCGAGCTCGGCATTGGCCCGTGGTGGAATTTTGTAGCCAGCTAGTCGTCGGCGATTGAAAGTCGGACAGAGAGAAGCCGTCTGTCGCCATGTATTCGTCGGGCTCAGCGTCCCGTCCGGATCCACGGTGACCATGCGGTCACCGCGATCGAGAGCTTACGCCACCAGCATATTGATCACCTGGCTCTCGCCGGAGCCAACGGTCCCGACGACCGCGATATTCCGCGTTTCGAGGTCCGTCGGCATTTCGACATCGCACAGTGCGATCGGTGGTCCAGGCTTGTCGCCGCGCGTCGGGCGGCGTCAGCAATCGTGCGTGCAGCAACGACGTCACGCATTTCGTCGACCACCTCATCCCACCACGCGGTAGACTCGGTGCCGCTCGCACGAGGATCAATCGCGTTGCGATAGATGGTTTTCGCGCAGACGAGGCTCAGCGAAGACGTCATGGCATTTTTCCCGAATTGTTGATTTCCAAAGAAAATTTCAGAAAATCGCGAGATCTCTGGCCACTTCCAGCCAAGGTCGAATTTTACTTCGCACCACGAATGAACTTTACTTCGGCGGACGAGTTCGTCCCGGAATGGATGTGGCAATACGATCACGAGCGCCCCAACATGGGCCTTGGTGACGTAACCGCCGAAACAGCGGCCGATGGCCGCGGCATGGCCTCTACTTCTGACTTGCGTTAAACACAGGGGGATTACCCTTAATCCGAATCTCAACGTTTCGTCGGAAAATTTGTCGATTTTTGTGAAAGGGACTTGTTTCTTTGCATTGATTGCCGTTTCATTCTGTTGGAGATATTTCGCTGTATTACAGGCCTCCATGCCAAGCGTGCGCACGCGGGTAGCCGCTCTGTTGAAGTGCGGATGGCGAGCTGCGTCCGACGGCGGTAGGCGCAAAGTTCGGCGCGAGCGGCCAGTCGGTCTACGACTGGGCGCACACGCGGCGGATACCGGGTGTTTGGCTTGCTGGTCGAGATCGCACAGAAGGCGGACGGCCTCGTGCGTTGAGCGATGAGATGATCGCCGCAGTCGGGCGCATGGCTGCCGCCGAGTCGCTGACACGCAAGTCAATCACCCAGCGCCTTGCGGCGGAAACCGACCCGTTGTCGTTCGAATATCTTAATGCACAGAGCGTGGCACTCAAGCGGAAAGGCGTTACGTTCAAGCGCAATCGCCTAAGGCTAGAAAAAGCACAACCCGGAGGCATTCGCCGTGAAACAGGTCGCACTCGGCAATCTGCAGCAGGCCGCCTATGAAGGCGCCATCTGCTTGCTCTACCTCGATGATGCCGGGCCGGTTCAGAGTGGCTGGTCACCACGAGGCTTGCCTCACGAGATCGAACCGATACGCACTGCCGACGTAGTGTTTTAACAAATCGCCGAGAAAGTAAACAACCCCCTCGCGGGCAATTCGAACTGGTCTCCTATTAACCGACAGGATTCGATTATCGGAAAATAGCGTGAAAATTTTCACTTTATATTTTTAGGAGGACTACCTGTTTCTCGTGCGCTTAAGCGAGATCGCTTACCCACTGAAACTACTTCACTATCGAACAAAAATGGCAGGCTGACCGGCTCTCAGCGCCGTTCGGGCCCGCCGCCACCATACTGAGGGAAACCTATGCGTCACATCTGCATACGCCATGCCGGGCTGCACATGCTCTGGAAGCTCTTCCCGTTCTGCGCCGCGCTGCTTCTCACCGCCTGCGGCGGTGACGACAGCCCCGCGCCGTCGTCCGCCGCCAGTACGTCAGCGCAGGCGAACGTCGCCCGATCCGCTCGATCCATGGCGGAACAGCGAGCCGCTGAGGCCGCGCCGACAGGGTTGTTCATCAGCGAAGTGGCGGGCAACTTCCGCCAGGACAAGAACTATGGCACGGGCGTCGTGACCAACAGCGTCGCGTGGGTTGAGCTGTACAACAAGCAGGATGTCGCGGTGAACCTGAAGGACTACGTGCTGCGCACCGGCGGCATCGAACAGAACGATCCGTCGCAGATCAGCGAATCGGTCGACTACGCGCTACCTGACGTCGCGATCCCGGCCCACGGTTACGTCGTGATCGCGGGGAAGAAGTCGGACTACCTGACGAATTCTACCGTGACCGACACCAGCAAGGTCGTCTACATTCTCGACGCCAGCGACACCTATCTGCCGTACTGGAGCAACAGTGGCGGATTCATCGAGCTACAGGCGGCCAAAACCGCAACGGCAGCAGCAAAAACGGTGGACTTCGTCCGCTTCGGCGCGAACAACACCGCACCGCTCACCAAGGCCGCGTGGGCAGGCCCAAGCGTACCGGCATTCGCCACACCTCCGGCGACTTACGTCGGCAGCCAGTCACTTGATCCGCTGGACACGCATGACCAGTCCATCGTCCGTCTCAGCAACCATTTCACCGTCACCGGAACCAGCAAGGACTGGACGTTGGTCAACTTCCCGACGCCCGGCGGGCCCAACGACGTGGCGGCGGGCGTCACGGACAGCGATCACGACGGGATCCCCGACACGGCCAAGGCTGCGAGCGGAACCTACGCAGGCCTGAACCTGTACGCGATGGGCGCGCGGAAGGGACAGAAGGACATGTTCATCCAGCTTGACTACATGGGCGACGACGCCGGCGCGGCTCGCCAGGACACGGCCCGCCAGTTGCAGGAGGCCGCGCTGACCAAGATGGTCAATGCATTCAACCCGCACCACATCGCGGTGCACTTCGAGGCGGGGACACGCTTCTCCGCCAAGGTCGACGGCACTCACTACAATCTTGACGGCAAGAGCCACGAGCGCCCCTTCAACAGGTGCTCGCAGGTCGCCACCAACGACGAGAACCCGAGCCGCACCCAGCTCGACAACGGCTGCACGTCGATGTATTCATACTATAGCCAGTACGTCGATCCGCGACGCCGGGCCTTCTTCCGCTATGGTCTGCTTGCTTCTTCGCAGCTGAGCGGCGGCGGCGCGGGATCGTCCGGTTCTTCCGAGCTGCCCGGCAACAAGGCGCTCGTGACCTTGGGAGGGTTCCTCGAGAACGACCTGAACGACGCAGGGAAAATGATGCGCGTGAACTACCAGGCCGCCACGCTGATGCACGAATTCGGCCATAGTCTGGGTTTGAGACACGGCGGCGACGTATGGACCAACAGAAAACCGAACTACCTCAGCATCATGAACTATCTGTACCAGCTGCAGGGCGTGCCCACCGACGGCACCGGCACTGATGCAGTCGAGCGCTACTACTTTTATACGAATCAATGGGACAAGGTCGCGGTACCCAATACGAGGACGCCGAATGCATTGTGGAATGCATTCTACGCGGCGCAGACATATCCCATCGCCGCATTGCCGAACGGTCCGACCTCGGACAGCTTCAAGATCGACTACTCCGACGGCAGCGGCCTCAACCTGAACGAGAATGCGCTCAGCGAAAGCGACTATGTCGGCCGGGGTGCGGGTGCCATGCCTACCGCTTTTGGCGACTGGAACCTGGACGGCGTCAAGCAGGAAGCTCCGTACCCATGGCCGCTGACGGGTCAGACGGACGCCGTCGGCCGGCCCGTCTATGCGATCCTGCGCGACTACGATGACTGGGATCATCTCGCGCTGGTGACCGGCAAGAACTACAACCTCGTCGGAATCGCGCAAAGCTTTGGGATAGGCTCCTTTCAGCCGCCGCTGATCAAGGTCAGCCGGATCGAGACGGAAGAAGCCATGCCGGCGGCCTTGCTCGCGCATCTGAAGCAAGTCAGCGCCAAGTAACGGGAGATCGCGGATGGTCACTTTCGGTTTGCGGGGCGCCGCTGTCGCCGTACTTCTCGGATTGTCGATGCCGGTTCTCGCGGAACCCCTGCGGATCGACGGTCTCTCCCCGCCGCCCGCGGCAGGCGCGCCGGCGGAGGTGCTCGTGCCGCACTTCGAGCTGCGTACGAAGGCCGGGCTGCAATTCCGGCTCGACGAACAGCAGGTCAGCATCTCGCCCTGGCCGGCGCGGCTTCCCAAACACCTGGGCGCCCAGTATGTCGCGGCATGGGTCATCATGCATCCGGCGGGGCCGATGCGGACCGTGACCTTTCGCACCGCGGGGGACGACACCCCATGGCTGCGGCTGACGTCAAGCGGCGGCCAGCGCAGCCAGTTGCTGCCCGGCCACGTCATCAGCAAGATCAACCGCGATTTCGTCTATCTGCTCGAGCACGATGAGCCACGGCGCGTCGACGTCAACCGGCCGGTCACGCTGACCGACGATGCACGTCACCAGTGCTGGCAGTTCGTGTTGCTAAACACGTCGACGCCGAAAGGCACGCAGGTCGAGACGGAACCGCGGGCGGACTGGTACATGCAGCGCACGGCCTGCCCATGATGCGATCGAGGCCGGCCGCGTATGCGGCCGGCGAATCTGGCCGTGTGCGCGGTTCCGTTTTATCTTGCGTTGCACATCCAGCGCTTCGCGCCGGCCCGTTGGGGTGCTCATTTGTTTCGGCTGAATTCCTTCAGGCCGTCGATGACCAGCACTGGCTCAGCGATCAGGCGCTTGAGCCGCTCGTTCTCTGATTCCAGATCCTTGAGCCGGCGGGCGTCGGCTACATCCATGCCGCCGAACATATTGCGCCACCGATAGAACGTCTGTTCCGAGATGTTGTGGCGCTTGCACCGATCCTTCACCGGCTCGTCCCGGCTCTCGGCCTCGCGCAGGATCCGGATGGCTTGTTCGTCGGTAAATCGCTTCTTCACCGAGCTCTCCTTGCCGCTAGGATAAAAGAGAACTCACTTGCCGCATGGCTACAGGAAACGGCTCAGGTCAAAGGCTCCAACTCTTGAGGCAATGGCGCCATGAACAAAAAATCAAGCAAGTTTTCCCCAGAAATCCAAGAACACACAGTGCGCCTGGCACGCGAGCAGCGTAGCGAGTACCCGCCGATGCGGCAGGCAATCGCCGGCGATTCGCTTGATCCCGTTCCGTGATCTCCTGAACCCTCTCGCGTCGACGCGAGAGAATGAGCCGGTCATTCTTATGGGAACTCACTCGGCCGGGTTTCCGGAAAGCCCGGTGCTTGGCGAACGCCTGTCGCCGATGCTCCGTCCGGATGAACGATCGGTTCAATCCATTGCCGCGTCACGGCCGACCCATTTCATCCGCTCCGTGAACAGGCTTCTCGACCAGGACCGCCAGCATTGACATGCCACGCTGCCATATCGCGCCCGATGCGGCAACGTATCCCCTGCGCCTACTCCAGCCCTTCCGTTCCGCGCGCCATCGCCGGCGTCGGCGCCGCGCCGGCCCGACGGCGGCCGGACTCGCGGTCCCGCATCGCGAGCCCGTAATACAGCACCGACGTCAGCACCAGTCCGACCACCCACGACAGATCCGCGCCGCCGAGAAGCTCGGGAATCGGCCCTGCGTACATCGGCGTATTCATGAACGGAATCTGCACCAGGATGCCGATCGCATACGCGATCAGCGCCTGCGGATTGAAGCGACCGTAGATCCCGCCATCGGCCATGAAGATCGATTCGATGTCGTACTTGCCCTTGTGGATCATGTAAAAATCGATCAGGTTGATCGCGGTCCACGGCACCAGCACGACCAGCAGCGCGAGCACGAGATTGACGAGTTGGGCGACGAAATCCGTCGAGGCGCCGATCGCCGCATAGCAGCACGCGACGAAGATCACGACGGACAGCACGGCGCGCGACTTCGCGGTCGGAATCCACCGGTAGGCGAAGGTCTGCACGGACGTGATCACGGCGAGCACCGCGCCGTACAGATTCAGCGCGTTGTGGCTGATCACGCTCAGCAGGAACAGCACGAGCATCAGGGGGCCGAGCGGGCCGGTCACCTGCTTGACCGCATCCATCGTGTCGACGCCCGCCGGCGCCGCGAGTACCGCGACCGCGCCGAAGATGAATGCTAGCGTGGAACCGAGCGTGGAGCCGAGATAGGTCGCCCAGAACGTCGACGCCGTGCCGACGTTTTCCGGAAGGTAGCGCGAATAGTCCGACACGTACGGCGCGAACGCGATCTGCCACAGCGCCGACAGCGACACCGTCGCGAGCCAGCCCGCGAAGCTGAAGCCGCCGCGCGTGAGGAAATCGTCGGTCCCGATGTGCGTGAGGATCATCCAGAAGCCGACCAGGATGCCGATGCCGAGCACCCACGTGCCGATACGGTTCAGGATGTGGATGATCCGATATCCGGCGATCCCGATCAGCCCCGAGCCCACCGCGCCGATCACGATGCCGACCGGCACCGGCACGGACGACGCGATGCCGTGCACCGATTTGCCGGCGAGCACGATGTTGGACGCGAAGAACCCGACATACATCACGGCCGCGATCACCGTGACGAGCAACGCCCCCCACGAACCGAACTGCGCGCGGCTCTGAATCATCTGCGGAATGCCCATCTGCGGCCCCTGCGCGGAGTGCAGCGCCATCAGCACGCCGCCGACCGCCTGGCCGACGACGATCGCGACGATCCCCCACATCAGGTTGAGGTGGAAGATCTGCACGCCGAGCGCACCCGTCACGATCGGCAGCGGCGCGATATTGCCGCCGAACCAGAGCGTGAACAGATCGCTCACCCTGCCGTGCCGGTCGGCGGACGGCACATGGCCGATCGTGTACTTCTCCATCATGGGGGACGCGTTGCGCTCCACGGTCGTCATGGCAATGTCTCCTGTCCTGCGCGCCGCCGCCCTCTTCCGGTTTCAACCGGTGCGCGGCGACGCGATTAGATAATCGGACTGGATACGCGGCAAAGGTCACTGCGCCCCCACGTGCGTCGGTGCGAGCCGAAGCTCCGCCGCCGCGGCAACCGCAGCATGTCCAGATCGGAGCCGATGGTGCGCCACGCAAGCCGCGATGGAGAAATACTAAAAATATTTTCGGAGCACACGAAAAAACTCTGCAGCGGGAAACCCGGCGCCGGATTCTTCCGGTAATGTCCTGCGTGAGGCAATGGACAGCATGCGCCCCAACGCGATAGGCCGGGGCCGAGTGGCAGAGGTGCCTGTGGCTCACTATACTTTGCGGCAATTGAAGTACTTCGTGGCGACGGTGGAATGCGGCAGCGTCGCCGAAGCGTCGCGTCAGCTGTTCATCGCACAACCGTC
>NZ_JAAGNW010000001.1:173485-175110 GCF_010645215.1 Burkholderia multivorans
AGCTTCGATGTGACGCTCTTCATCCGGCATCACGCGCAAGGCGTGTCGCTGACGCCGGTCGGCACGCGCTTCTACCGGAAGGCGCAGGAGCTGCTGCGCATCGCGCACGAGTTCGAGCAGAACGCGCTCGCCGACAACGACGTCGTCACCGGGCAGATCGACATCGGCTGCTTCGAGACGGTCGCGCCGCTCTATCTGCCGCAGCTGCTCGCGGGGTTTCGCGAGCGCTATCCGGGCGTCAGCATCCGGCTGCGCGACGGCGATCAGCAGGAACTCGTGCAAGGCTTGACGGCCGGCGCGTTCGATCTTGTCTTCCTGTACGACCACGACCTCGACGGCACGATCGAAACCGAGCCGCTGATGCCGCCGCAACAGCCCTACGTGCTGCTGCCGGAGCAGCACCGGTTCGCGGGCCAGGCGCATGTCTCGCTGCGCGATCTCGGCGTCGAGCCGATGATCCTGCTCGACGTGCAGCCGAGCCGCACGTATTTCGTCAGCCTGTTTCACGACCTCGGGCTCACCCCCAACATCGTGTTCGCGTCGCCGTCGATCGAGATGGTGCGCGGCATGGTCGGCCGGAATTTCGGCTTCTCGTTGCTCGTCACGCGCCCGCATTCCGAATACACGTACGACGGCCAGCGCGTCGTGACGACCCGGCTCAGCGAGACCGTCAGCCCGTCGGGGCTCGTCAGCGCGCGCCTGAAGCGCGGCCAGCTCACCAAGCAGGCGCAGTCGTTCGTCGATTTCTGCCGCGAGCGGCTGGGCGAGATCCATGCGGAGGCGTCGCGCTGACGGATGCGCCGAGACGGCTCGGTCGACGCAATGCCCGAGCGCCAAGCGAGCACGCGCGCCTAACGGAACGCGTGCTTGTCGGGCCGATGCGCCGCTTGCGACGGTCCGCTCAAGCAGCCGCGGACACATAGTCCGCCAGACGCCGGAGCATCGCATCGCAGCCGTGCAACTGGTCGAGCGTCACGAACTCGTCGGGCTTGTGGCCTTGCTCCATGCTGCCGGGCCCGCACACCACCGTCGGGATGCCGGCCCGGTCGAACAGCCCGCCCTCCGTGCCGAATGCCACCGTGCCGAATGCGTCGGACCCGGTCAACATCGCGAGCAGGCGCGCGGCGTCGCTGTCGGGTTGTGTCGCGAGCCCCGGATACCCGCCCAGCGTCTCCAGGCAAATATCGGTGTCCGGCTGCACCGCGCGCATTTTCGGCAACAGTTCGGACGTCGCATAATCCTGCATGCGCCTCGACACTTCGTCGGGATCGAAATCCGGCAGCGCGCGCACCTCGAAGTCGAACGCGCATTCGGCCGGCACGATGTTCAGCGCGCGCCCACCGTCGATCAACCCCGTCTGCACCGTCGAATACGGCGGATCGAAGCGGCTGTCGCAGTGCTCCGGCCGCGCGAGCGCCGCGCCGATCTCGCCGAGCCGGCAGATCAGTTTCGCCGCATAGTCGATCGCGTTCACGCCATGCGGCGCGTAGGCCGAGTGGCATGCGGCGCCCTTCACGCGGCAGCGCATCGCGAGCTTGCCCTTGTGTCCCAGCACCGGCTTCAGCTCGGTCGGCTCGCCGATCAGGCACAGGCGCGGGCGACGCTCGCGCATCGCCAGTTCCGCC
>NZ_JAAGNW010000001.1:175120-175577 GCF_010645215.1 Burkholderia multivorans
TTCCGCCAGCATCGGCCGCACGCCGAGACAGCCCACCTCCTCGTCGTACGAGAATGCGAGATGCACGGGCTCTCGCAGCGGCCGCGCGACGAACGCCGGCACGGCCGCGAGCGCCGATGCGATGAAGCCCTTCATGTCGGTCGTGCCGCGGCCATACAGGCGACCGTCGCGCTCGGTGAGCCGGAATGGCTCGACCGTCCACGCCTGCCCGTCGACCGGCACGACGTCGGTATGGCCCGACAGCGCGATGCCGCCGCGATCGCCCGGCCCGAGCGTCGCAAACAGGCTCGCCTTGGTCCGCGCCGGGTTGTAGAACAGTTCGCTCGCGACGCCAAACCCGGCGAGATAGCCGCGGATGAAATCGATCATCTCGAGGTTCGAATCGCGGCTGACCGTCGCGAAACCGATCAGCCGATCGAGCAGCGCGCGGCTCGATGCGTCATGCATCGCCCGGCAC
>NZ_JAAGNW010000010.1:0-50988 GCF_010645215.1 Burkholderia multivorans
GCAGGCTCAGCAGAGCGGCATTGCGCCGCTCAAACTGTTCGCTGAACGCCTGCAACGCTACTGGCACGGCATTCTGGCTCGCTGCAAACACCCGCTCAATACCAGCGTCGTCGAAGGCATCAACAACACCATCAAGGTCATCAAGCGTCGGGCCTACGGCTACCGGGATGAGGAATACTTCTTCCTCAAGATCCGCGCTGCCTTCCCCGGTAATCCGCGAGGAACCCAGAAAGGTTCCATCGAAGCGGAGGGAGAGGGTTCCACGGGTGCATGCCGGAGCAACAGGGATGCCTCGTTCGGCGGCGTATTGATTCGACATCGTCGGATACTCCTCGGTTTGTCAGTCCGAAGATTGTGTCGATTGAGCCGCATGGCCTCCATGTTCAACTCAAGCCACCTCCGCGCACGCCATTCCCTTCCGCCCCGCCCTATCGGGCTCCGCACGGAATTGCCCACATGAAAACAATGCAAATAATCTTGAAGGAGGAAACGTCGTCCCTTACCGCCAGGCCGCCACGATAATCCGCTTCAACACATGCAGCTTGCGGTGAAAGAAATGCTCCGCCCCGGGAATGACAATAACGGGCAATTCCTGCGGCCGCGCCCAGTCGTAAACCGCCGAGATCGGCACCGTCTCGTCGACCTCGCCGTGAATCACCACCGTATCCTCGGGCACATTGGCAACCTGCCACCGGCTGGCCGCCGTCCCGACGAACACCATGCGCTCGACCGCCTGCCCGGCCTCGCGCAGCCGCTCCGCGACATGCGACAACACGAAGGTCCCGAACGAAAACCCGGCCAGCACGAGCGGCATCTCCGCATACGCGGCCTGCGCACGCATATGCGCGATCACCGCGAGCAGATCATCGGCCTCGCCGACGCCATTGTCGTGCTCCCCCTGCGTCGCCCCGACCCCGCGGAAATTCGACCGGTAAACCACATACCCGAGCTGCACGAGCGTGCGCGCCAGCGTCTGCGCGACCTTGTTGTCCATGGTCCCGCCGAACAACGGATGCGGATGCGCAACCAGCGCGATGCCGCGCGGCGCCTCGCCGCCTTCGCGCACGGCGTCGGGCAGGTCGACGGCGATCTCGATCTCGCCGACCGGGCCGGCAATCAGGGACTTCTGCGTATGTACGTTCATGCTGCTGTCTCGCTCACTTCACAATCCACCACCCAAAACCCACGACCCACGCTCAGATCCTGAGCCGCTCCACCACCTGCCCGTCGCGCAGGTGCGACTCAACGATCTCGTCGATATCGTTCTTGTCGACATACGTGTACCACGTCCCCTCCGGATACACGACCATCACCGGCCCCTCCTCGCAACGGTCGAGACAACCCGCCTTGTTGATCCGCACCTTGCCGGCGCCGGCAAGCCCCAGCTCCTTCACGCGTTTCTTCGCGTATTCCTGCATCGTCTGCGCACCGCAATTCGCGCAGCTCGGACGTTCCGCGCCCGGCTCGCGCTGGTTCAGACAGAAAAAGACGTGGTGTTGGTAGTAGGCATCCATGATGTGGGCGATCGGGCGCGACGTCCGCGCCGGTAGTGTGGGAAGAGTTGGAATTCGGGAACGCCCGATTATAGCGAGCCGCTCGCCCGCCCGCTGACGCCGGTCAGCCGCGCCGCCCGAGCCAGCCGCGCTCGATCTGCGTCGCGAGCCACAAGAGCGCCGCATAAGGCCAGCTCCACGCGAGCCAGTGCGCGATCCCGTTGAAATGCACATAGCGGCCCTGCCGCCAGTCGGACAGCGTGTATTCGAAAAACGGATCCACCGGCAGCAGGTTCACCAGCACCACCGCCGCCGCCAGCGCAAGCGTCGCGAGCCCGACCCGCGCCGGCCGCCCGAGCGGCAGCGCAAGCCACGCCGCCGCCAGCGCCAACGCCATCCCCAGCCACGCGCCCGGCGCAGCCCACTCGAAGCGCAAGCCGCCGCGCGCCTGCCAATACGCCGCCGCCGCCTTCAAGCCCAGCGCCAGCGCCGCGTAAGCGGCCAGCAGCCGCACGCGCGGCGCCTCCGGACGCATCGCAAGCGACGCAAGCAGCAACGCCCCGGCCAACCCCAGCCCCGCCACCAGCGCATCCCAGCCCGACGCGCTGAGCCAGCCGTCGAGCCGCTCCGGCCAGCTCGCCACCTGCCAGGCGGGCGGCAGCCAGTCGAGCAGCGCGCCGCGCCTCGACGCGTCCGCGCGCGCCCACAGCGCCGCCGGCCAGTCGCCGAGCCCGTACAGCCAGGGAGAAGGAAACAGCACCGCGAACGGCCACAGCGCCGCGAGGATCAAGGGCGTCGACGCCTCCGCGTCGAACCACGCGTCGCGCACCCGCCGCAGCAGGCCCCGTTCGATCAGCGCGCCCGCCACCGGCGCGACGAGCAGCGCGCCCGCGAACGCCCCGCCCGCATTGGCCGCCAGATCGAGGTTGGACGACACGCGCGCGGGCAAGTAGGTTTGCAACGCCTCCATCGCCGCCGACAGCAGCGCACCGAGGAGGCCCGCCGCGAGCACGGCGCGCGCGCCGCGCCAGCGCGGATACTGCGCCAGTACCGCGAGCGCGCCGAACGGCAGGTATCCGAGCAGGTTGGTGACGACATCGAACGCCGTCACGTAGCGCGGCATCGGCGCGAGCACGTAGTCGAACGGCCCCACGCCGAGCGAGCGCCATCCGGAAAACGGCGACAGCGACGCATAGACGATCAGCGCCGCGTACACGGCGAGCGCCTGCCGCGCGAGCGTCGAGCGGCGGCCCGCGCCGGGCTTCATCCGGACGGCGCAGCCGCCGCGCCCGTCACGGCGTGGCCGCGTAGGTCTGCACGCCGAGCCACGCCACCAGCTGCGCGACCAGGTCGTCGCTCGCGGTCGCCAGCGCGCGCGCGCCGCCCGCCGCATCGGGCGTGCTCGACGGCGCGCGCGAGACGAACGTGCGCTGGCTCAGCACCTTGCCGTCGCGCGTCAGCGTCGCGCGCGCAGTCACCGCCGCATGGCTTTCCGAGCGGCCGTCGAACACCTGCTCGAACTCGTCGAGCTCGACCTTCAGCACCGGCGCGCGCACGCCGTCCGCGCCCTCCAGCACCGTGCCGCGCAGCGCCAGCGCGCCGCGCAGGCGCTGCGTCAGCAACTGCGCGGGCGGTGCGGTCCAATGGCTGTCGCGGTAGGACGCGAGCCGCTGCGCGTCCGCATACGCGAGCCGGTAGTTGAGCTTGTCCGAATCGAGTACGTCGGGCGCGGTCACGTCGAGCACCTTGAGCGCGGGCCCGCTGCCCGCCGACGCGGCCGGCGTCGCCGGGCCGAAGTCGTAGCGGATGTTGCTCAGCGCGGCCGGCGTGCCGGCGCAGCCCGCCAGCGCGAGCGTCAGCGCCGCGAGCAGCGCGGCGCCCGGGCGAGCCAGACGACGAGAAAGAGGTGACATGACGTGTTCCTGCATTTCAAAAGACAAGGTTCTGTGTCCCAGCGCCGCTCACTGCCCGGCGGCCGCGCCCTGCGGCCAGGCGAAGCCCGCCTCGCCCGGCCCCGGCGCCGCACCCGGCGCGCCGAACAGCAGGCTGCGCGGATTGCGCCCGACCTCGCCCGCGACGTCCTTCAGCGTGCGCGACGCGTCGCTCACGTTCGTCGCCAGCGTATTGAAGCGCGGCAGCGTGTCGTAGTGGACCCGGGCGTTCAGGTCGACCAGCGTCTGATCCATCGTCGTCAGCGCCGCGCCCGCCTGCTCGGCGGCCTTGCCGGCGCGGTCGAGATTCGCGGCGAGCGGGCCGCCCGGCGCGACGAGCGCATTCGTCGACGCAAGCGCGCGGTTGACCTGCGTGACCGTCTCCGGCATCTGCGCGACCGTCGGCCCGAGCTGCCGGGTCAGGGTGGTCACGCCGTCCGCCGCCTGCTGCATGCTCGCCGCGGTCGCGCGCAGCTGCGCGCGCATGTCGTCGGAGAGCATCGCGTTCACGCTCTTCGCCGCCACTTCCATCTGCCGCAGCAGTTCGTCGCCGCGCTGCTGGATCTGGTCGAACAGGCTCGGGTGCATCGGGATCTGCGCGATCGCCTTGGTCGAGGTCGGCAGCGGCGACAGGTCGCCGCCCGTATCGTCGAGCTGCACGAACGCGATGCCCGTCACGCCCTGGAAACCCAGGCTGCCGAAGGTCGAGCGCGTGATCGGCGCATCCTTGTCGACCAGGATCCGGATCACGATCTCGCCCGGATGCGCGCGATCGAAGTTGATCGACTGCACCTTGCCGACGTCGAGCCCGCGATAGCGCACCGCCGCGTCCGGAAACAGCCCGGTGACATTGGTGCGCGCGACCAGGTCGTAGGGGATCCGCACGGTGCGGTCGACGTTGAACCAGAACACCGCGCCCACGATCGCGAACAGCAACCCGATCGTGAACAGCCCGGCCCAGAACGCATGTGACTTGTTTTCCATTCGGGAATTCCTTCGTCGTCTACAACTCGACACTCGACAGCGCCGGCGCGAGCGCGGCCTTCGGCAGCTTCGCACGCCGCTCGGGCGGCAACGCCTGCAGCGCGCGCCGGCCGCGCAGGCCCAGAAAATACTCGTGAATGAACGGATGATCGACGTTCGCGACCTCCTCGACGGGCGCGGCCACCAGCACCTTGCGGTCCGCGATCACCGCGACCCGCGTCGACAGCGCGACCATCGTGTCGAGATCGTGCGTGACCATCACGACCGTGAGGCCCAGCGTGCGATGCAGCGTCGCGATCAGCTCGACGAATTCGTCCGACGCCTGCGGATCGAGGCCCGCCGTCGGCTCGTCGAGGAACAGCAGTTCGGGCTCGAGCGCGATCGCGCGTGCAATCCCCACCCGCTTCACCATCCCGCCCGACAGCGCGGCCGGCATCTTCGACGCATGCTTGCACGGCAGCCCGACCATCTCCAGCTTCAGCATCACGATGTCGTGCAGCAGGTCCTCCGGGATCTTGCCCAGCTCGCGCGGCGGCTGCGCGATGTTGTCGAACACCGTCATCGACGAGAACAGCGCGCCCTGCTGGAACAGCATGCCGGACCGGTTGCGCATGATCCGCGCGGAATCGGCGTCGAGGGTCGCGTTGTCCTGGCCGAACACCTTGATGGTGCCGGACGTCGGCCGTTCGAGCCCGAGGATCTGGCGCACCAGCGTGGTCTTGCCGGACCCGGAGCCGCCGACGATCGACACGATCTCGCCCTGCCGCACGTCGAAATCCAGGTGCTCGTGCACGACATTGCGCCCGTAGCGCTTCGACAGGTCGCGCACTTCGATCACGAGGTCGTTGGTCGCCATCAGCCGAGCCCCACGTTCTGGAACAGGATCGCGAACACCGCGTCGGCCAGGATCACGACCGTGATCGAGGTGACGACCGAGGTCGTCGTACCCTCGCCGAGGCTCTGCGAATTCGCCTTGATCCGGAAGCCGAAGTGGCAGGCGACGAGCGCGATCAGCATCCCGAACACGATGCCCTTGCCGAGCCCGATCCACAGGTTCGCGATCGGCACCACGCCCGGCAGCGAGCGCACGAAGTAACTGACGTCGATGCCCAGCACGAGCTTCGCGGCGAGCGCGCCGCCCGACAGCGCGACGATGTTGGTCCACATCACGAGGAGCGGCATCGCGACGCCGAGCGCGAGCACCCGCGGCAGGATGATCCGCAAGCCGTGCGGGATCCCCATCACGCGCATCGCGTCGAGCTCCTCGGTGACGCGCATCACGCCGATCCGCGCGGTGATCGCCGAGCCCGAGCGGCCCGCGACCAGGATCGCCGACAGCACCGGCCCCAGCTCGCGGATCACCGACAGCCCGAGGATGTTCACGATATAGCGGTTCGCGCCGAACATCTGCAGCTGCTGCGCGGACAGGTAGCTGAGCACGATGCCGATCAGGAACGCGACGAGCGCCGTGATCGGCAGCGCCTGCGTGCCCGCGCTGTAGATGTTCGCGGAGAACTCGGTCCACGGCATCGTGCGCGGCCGGCGCAGCACCCCGAGCAGGTCGAGCATCACGCTGCCGAACATCGTGATCGCGCCGCGCAGGTGCTCGCTGAACTTGAACAGCGTGAGCCCGAGGCGCGTGACCGGCCCGGCGTGCACGACGGGCTCGGGCGGCTCGCGCCCCTCGTCGAGCCGCTGGATCCGCTCGAACACGATCCGCTGGGTGTCGGTCAGCGCGAGGTCGGCGGGCAGCCGGTGGCCCCACACGCGCCACAGCGCCTGGCCGCCGACGTGGTCGAGCCGCCCGATGGCGGACAGGTCCCACTCGCGCACCGGATGGCGCGCGAGCCCGGCCACGCGGCGCGCGGCGCCGCCCCGGTCGCGATCGAGCGCGAGCGCGAGCGCCGTCCACTGGCCGGAAAGCCGCACGGTCTTGCCTTGGCTGCCGGTCTCGACCGACAGGCCCGGAGGTGTCTGGAAATCCAAGTGGCGATTCGGGACAGAACGATGACAGCGGCCATTGTAGCGAACCGGGCCATCCCGCGACGCGCCGTTTTGCCCGGCCCCGGCCCGCGGCCCTGCCAGCCTTGCCAGCTGGCGCGCAGCTTCCGAACAGCCATCATGGCACTTTCATTCGGCCGTCATGTTTCCTTTCGATACTCTCACGCGCCGAATAGGCGGCCGTCGGCGCCCGCGCGCCGCTTCTCTTTTCCGCACGACAAGACAGCACACAGAACAGGAAAATCCGATGCTCTTCCCGCCGTTGTCCCGCCCGCGTCTGCCGGCCGTCGCCGCGCTCGCGTCCCTCGCGTTCCTCGCCGCCTGCAACAGCGACGGCACCAGCTCGCCCGCCCAGCCGCCCGCCGCGCAGGCCCCCGCCGTCGGCACCAAGGCGACCGTCGCGGTGCTCGAGACGACCGACCTGCACACCAACGTGCTGTCGTATGACTATTTCAAGCTCGCGGCCGACAACTCGCTCGGCTTCGAGCGGGTCGCGACGCTGATCGCGCAGGCGCGCGCGCAGTATCCGAACGCGCTGCTGTTCGACAACGGCGATACGATCCAGGGCACGGCGCTCGCCGACTATCAGGCGCTCGTGAACCCGGTGTCGTGCGACCAGACGCTCGCGATCTACAAGGTGATGAACGCGGCGAAGTTCGACGGCGGCGGGATCGGCAACCACGAATTCAACTACGGGCTGCCGTACCTGTCGCAGGTCACGGGCAACACCTTCAACGTGGCCGGCATGCCGGACCCGGCGCAGCAGAAGAAGTGCGCGGGCCCGAATTTCCCGCAGGTGCTCGCCAACGTGGTGAGCGCGAAGACCAACGCGCCGCTGTTCCAGCCCTACACGATCATCACCCGGACGGTCACCGCGACGGCGCCCGACGGCAGCACCGTGAGCGCGCCCGTGAAGGTCGGCATCATCGGCTTCACGCCGCCCGCGATCATGAACTGGGACAAGCGCTGGCTCGACGGCAAGGTCTACACGCGCGGCCTGAAGGAAACCGCCGAGCAGTACATCCCGGAAATGCGCGCGAAGGGCGCGGACCTGATCGTCGCGATCTCGCACGGCGGCCTCGACAACTCGGCGTACTCGCCGACGATGGAGAACGGCAGCTGGTGGCTGTCCACCGTGCCGGGCATCGACGCGATGCTGATCGGCCATTCGCACCAGGTGTTCCCGGATGCGACGAGCACGGTCGGCCAGTTCAACCTGCCGGGCGTCGACAAGGTCAAGGGCACGGTCAACGGCGTGCCGACCGTGATGGCGAACTTCTGGGGCAAGCACCTCGGCGTGATCAAGCTCGGGCTCGCCTATGACGGCAAGCGCTGGAACGTCGACAAGTCGCAGACCACGGTCGAGGCGCGCTCGATCCAGAACGCCGACAAGTCGTACGTGGCGGCCGATCCGTCGGTATCGAAGGCGATCGCGACCGAGCATCAGGCGACCATCGACTACGTGAAGACGCCCGTCGGCCGCACCGACTACCGCATGACCAGCTATTTCGCCGACGTCGGCGATCCGGGCGCGATCCAGATCGTCAACGAGGCACAGGCCGACTACGTGGCGACCTACGTGCAGGCGAACCTGCCGCAGTACGCGACGCTGCCGGTGCTGTCGGTCAGCGCGCCGTTCAAGAGCGGCTTCGGCGGCGGCAACGACTTCACCGACGTCGCGCCGGGCGCGCTCGCGATCAACAACGCGGCCGACCTCTACCTGTACCCGAACACGGTGTACGCGGTGAAGGTCAGCGGCGCGGACCTGAAGAACTGGCTCGAAACCGCGGCGAAGCGCTTCAACACGATCGACCCGACCAAGCCGACCGTGCAGAAGCTCGTCAGCTCCTTCCCGGGCTATAACTTCGACATGTTCACGTCGGCGGACCTGAGCTACGAGATCGACGTCACGCAGGCGCCGGGCAGCCGCATCAAGAACCTGCTGTACAAGGGCGCGCCGCTCGATCCGAACGCGCAGTTCATCGTCGCGACCAACAACTACCGCGCGAGCGGCGGCGGCAACTTCCCGGGCCTCGACGGCAGCAAGACGATCTTCGCGTCGCCGGACGCGAACCGCGACGTGCTGATCGCCTACATCAAGAAGCGCGTCGACATCACGCGCACGGCCGACGGCTCGGCGCGCAGCTGGCGCTTCACGAAGCTCGCCGGTTCGGTCGCGCACGTGCAGTTCGCGTCGGCGCCGAACCTGCTCGCGGAAGCGACCAGGGCCGGCCTGCTCGGCATCACGCAGGTGGCGGCCGACGACGGCACGGGCAAGAACCTCGCAACCTATGAAATCGACCTGACGCAATGAGGCACGCGATGCGCAACATCGAGTTCGGGACGATCGGGACGCCGGCGGGCGGCCCGCTGCGGCGCCTGCTGCGCGCGCGGCTGGGTCCGCCCGGCATGCTCGCGCTCGCGGCGGTGCTCGCCGCCGGCGTGGCGGCGGCCGGCTGGACGGCTCGCGCGCCCGCGCCTGCCAGCCGCGCGCAGATCGAGGAATGGCAGGCGATGGTCGCCCAGGCAAGCGAGCCGCGCGCGCTGCAGAAGCTGCGCGAGCTGGCGCGGCACGGCTCGGGCGACGCGCAGGCGGCGCTCGGCGTCGCGCTGCTCGGCGCCCGCGAGCCGGGGCTGCGCGACGAGGGCTTCGGCTGGCTGGAGACCGCCGCGCATGGCGGCGCGCACGACGGCAAGGCGCCCGCCAGCGCGCGCGCCGCGCAGCTCGCGCTCGGCAAGGCGCTGCTGCTCGGCAGCGGCGTCGCGCGCGACTACCCGCGCGCGCTGGCGCTGCTGCGCCCGGTCGCGGCCGCGGGCGACCCCGCCGCCGCCTACTATCTCGGGCTCATGTACCGCAGCGGCTACGGCACGCCGGCCGATCCGGCCGCCGCCGCGCACTGGTTCGAGCAGGCGGCGCATCAGGACATCCCGGCCGCGCAGTTCATGCTCGCGAACGCCTATCGCGACGGCAGCGGCGTGCCGCGCGACGAGGCGCGCGCGCTCGAGCTGTACCGGCACGCGGCCGACCATGAGTTGCCCGAGGCCGTGCAGACGCTCGCGATGGCGTATCGCAACGGCGAACTGGGGCTCGCGCGCGACGAGGCCGAGTACCACGCGCAGTGGATCGAGACCGCGCACGCGCTCAAGCATCCGGTGAGCGCGCCCTGAGCCTGTCCGGGCGGCGCGGCGGTCGCACGCGATGGATTTCATGGCGGCAGGAGGCGGGCATGCCGCCTGCCGCCTTCGCGTTGAAATGAAAATGGCCGGCGACGCCCGCGCCGCCTTTTTCGAGAAATCCCGTCGGCCCGCCCTGGATCTGTCCGGGCAGCGGCACGCCGGGCGGTGAGCCGTTCGCGCGCCGCGCTCCGCTAGAACGCGATGCATTTCATGACGGCGCAGGCAGCAGACGGGCTGCCGTCGTCGTCGCATCGTCGTCACGCTGAAATGAAAATGACAGGCAGCGTTTTTCGAGCAGCGACCGCCGTCCCTCGCCTCCCCCCTGATCCGCGCAGCCATCGCGCCCCCCGGCCGGCTCTCGTACAATAGCCGCCATGACAGCCACTCCCCTGCCCGCTCACGCGACCATCGACCTGGTGCGCATCGGCTCGCTGCTCGTCGCCGCGCAACCGCCCTGGCCGCTCGCTGTCGTCGCCGCCACCGGCTCGACCAATGCCGACCTCGCGCAACAACTGAAGGCGCTGCCGCGCACGCGCGAGGCGCTGCCCCGGCCGATCGTCCGGGTCGCCTACGAACAGACCGCCGGCCGCGGCCGTCAGGGCCGCCCCTGGTTCGCGCAGCCCGGCAACGCCCTGCTGTGCTCGGTCGGCTGCGTGCTGCCGCGCCCCGTGGAGCAACTCGGCGGCCTGAGCCTCGCGGTCGGCGTCGCGCTCGCCGAAGGGCTCTCGGCCCTGCCGCTCGAAGCCGGCCACGGCATCGCGCTCAAATGGCCGAACGACCTGCTCGGCACCTTCGCCGAGAACGGCGCGACCGGCCTCACGGGCAAGCTCGCCGGCATCCTGATCGAAACCGTCTGGCACACCCGCGACGCGACCGCCGCCGTGATCGGCTTCGGCATCAACGTGCGCGGCGCGGAAGCGGTCGCGGCCGACGTCGCCGCGCTGCGCGCGAGCAACGCGACGCTCGCCGGCGGGCTGCCGCCTACGGCGTTGTCGTCCGCCTGGCCCGCCGCGAACCTCACCGATACGCTCGCCGCCGCGCTCAACGCGCTGTCGCCTGCGCTCGCGCTGTTCGGCACGCAGGGGTTCGCGCCGTTCCGCGCGCGCTGGAACGCGCTGCACGCGCACGCGGACCGCGAGGTCATGCTGCTCGAACAAGGCGTCGAGATCGCGCGCGGCACCGCGACGGGCGTCGACGACACGGGCCAGCTGCTGCTCGACACCGCCGCCGGCCGCCAGGTGATCGCCGCCGGCGACATCTCGCTGCGGGAGCCCGGGAGCCGTCCGTGAGCGACCCGGTCCTGCTGATCGACGCCGGCAACAGCCGGATCAAATGGGCTCTCGCGACGGCAAACGGCGAACTGGGCACGGTCGGCGCGTTCGGGCACGCGCCCGGCGACGCGCCCGACTGGTCGGCCCTGCCGATGCCGCGCGGCGCCTGGATCTCCAACGTCGCCGGCCCCGAGGTCGCGGCGCGGCTCGGCGCGCTGCTCGATGCGCGCTGGCCCGCGCTGCCGCGCACGACGATCCGCGCGCGCGCCGCGCAATGCGGCGTCGTCAACGGCTACGCGACGCCCGACCAACTGGGCAGCGACCGCTGGGCGGGCCTGATCGGCGCGCGCGCGGCGTTTCCGGACGAACACCTGTTGATCGCCACTTTCGGCACCGCGACCACGCTCGAAGCCTTGCGCGCCGACGGCCGCTTCACGGGCGGGCTGATCGCGCCGGGCTGGAGCCTGATGATGCGCGCGCTCGGCGCCCACACGGCGCAGTTGCCGACCCTGACGGCCGACGCCGCGACGCGCCTGCTCGACGCAGCGGCGTCGCATCCGGCGGAACCGTTCGCCGTCGACACGCCGCACGCGCTGTCCGCCGGCTGCCTGTACGCGCAGGCCGGGCTGATCGAGCGCGCGGCGCACGATCTCGCCGCCGCGTGGCGCGCGCCGATCCGCGTCGTGCTGTCGGGCGGCGCGGCCGATGCGATCGCGCAAGCGCTGAGCCTCACGCATACGCGCCATGATTCACTGGTGTTGTCGGGTCTCGCGCGGATCGCGCAGGCGGCCTGAGGCGCGCGCGGCATCGAGAGGGAGAAGCGGAGCCGGCGGCAGGCGCGCCGGCATGGGCTACAAGGACGGATAACCGGTCGAACCGGTGGGAGGCTTGACGATGCTGCGCTGGCTGATCGCTGTACTGTTTCTCGCCAACATGCTCGCGTTTGTCGTGATGCGCGGCACGTTCGGGCCGTTGCCCGCGGCCGGCCCGCGCGAGCCCGGCCATCTCACGCAACAGGTGCGCCCCGACGCGCTGCGGGTAACCGCGCTCGCGCAGGCGGCGGACCAGCCGGTGGTCGGCGGCCCGATCGAGCAGCCGAACCTGGAGGCCGAACCGCTCGACGCCGCCTCGGCAGCTGCGCCGGCCTCTGCGCCGGGCGCCGCCTCCGCGGCCGCGCCCGCCTCGGCCACGCCGGGCTGACGCGCCGCGCCGTGCGCGCGGCTCAGCCGTGCGTGCGGACCTTCTTCAGCAAGGCGGTGGTCGAGCGCTCGAACTCGAACGGGATCGCGAGCGCCCGGCCGCCCCAGCCGCGCACGAGCGCCGATTCCGGCAGCGCATCCATGTCGTAGTCACCGCCCTTCACGAGGACGTCGGGGCGCAGCGCCCCGATCAGCGCGACCGGCGTCTGTTCCTCGAAACCCACCACCCAGTCCACGCATTCGAGCGCGGCGAGCAGCGCCATCCGGTCTTCCTGGCGGTTGATCGGCCGGTCGTCGCCCTTGCCGAGCATGCGCACCGAGGCGTCGCTGTTCACGCCGACGATCAGGGTCGCGCCGAGCGCCTTCGCGTCGGCCAGATAGGTGACGGGGCCGCGATGCAGGATGTCGAACACGCCGTTCGTGAACACGACGGGCCCGTTCAGCGACGGCCGCTGCGCGGCCAGTGCGTCACGGGTGATCAGCTTGCGTTCGAAGGAGGCGGGCATAGGCAATTCCGTGCGGTGATGAGAGGGGAACGCGGCAAACGCGACGCCCAAAGAAAAAGCCCGCGGGCGGAACCGGCGGGCTTTCCGGGCGCGACCGGCGCGTCAGGCCGGCTGAACCGAGCCCGTTTCCGCCTGCAGTCGCAAGGTGACTTCCTTGCGGTAGCGGTTCAGTTCCTGCGCGGTCGCGAAGGTGCGTTCGAACAGGATCGACAGATTGTGCAGGATCCGCTCGACCACCTTCTTCTCCCACTCGCCGTCGAAAAGGATCTGCTCGTCGAGCCAGCGCTCGAGCCATTCCGGATCGGGCAGGCGCGACTGCACCGTGTCGCGCGGGAACAGCGCCTGGTTCACGTGCAGGTTGGTCGGGTGCAGCGGCTTCTCGGTGCGGCGCGCCGACGCCATCAGCACGCCGATCTTCGCGAACGCCGCACGCGCGACGTCGCCGCAGTTCGTGAGCGCCTTCTTCATGTAGCGCAGGTACGCGCCGCCGTGACGCGCCTCGTCGCGCGAGATCGTCTCGTAGATGTGCTTGATCACGGGCTCCGTGTGCCACTCGGCCGCGCGGCGGTACCAGTGGTTCAGGCGGATCTCGCCGCAGAAGTGCAGCATCAGGGTTTCCAGCGGAGGCGCCGGATCGAACTCGAAGCGCACCGCGTGCAGCTCCTCCTCGGTCGGCATCATCTCCGGCTTGAAGCGGCGCAGGTATTCCATCAGCACCAGCGAATGCTTCTGCTCCTCGAAGAACCAGACGCTCATGAATGCCGAGAAATCGCTGTCGTGGTGGTTGTCGCGCAGGAACATCTCCGTCGCGGGCAACGCCGACCACTCGGTGATCGCGTTCATCTTGATCGTCTTCGCCTGCTCATCCGTCAGCAGCGATGCGTCGAACTTGTCCCAGGGGATGTCCTTCTCCATATCCCAGCGGACAGCTTCGAGCGATTTGTAAAGTTCCGGATAAAGCATGGTGTTCATGGTCCCACCCCTGTTCTGCGCAATGCGACATCTAAACGAGATTGTTGCGGATACACCGCCCGGTGCCGGGGCGTTCTCGCAACCAAGTCAATAATTTTACGCGCCAAACCAGCCCGCGGATGCAGGTTTCGCACCGGTGCGGGCGGCCTTGCAGCCGCTGTGGGGCAAGCCGCACGAAGCAATCCGCTGAAGCGGAGCCGCCCGCGCGTGCCTGTGAAGACGCCGGCGTCCTGCCGGCTTCGTTGTCGGGCCTGCTCGCGCAAGCCGTCCAGGACGGGGGCGCGGCGGGCTGCTCGATATGGTGTATTCGGCGGCGGCCATGATAGCACGCACCCATGACCGATCCGCGACACCGGATTCGCCCCGATTGACGCCGCTGCGGCAAAGCGCCGCACCGAAAGCCGGCCGAAAGCGTCGCGTAAATGCAACCCGATGATCAGGCCCCGTGATTCCCCACGCTGCGCGTCGCGCGCGGCGCGTCCGCCTGCGCGATCCAGCCGGCCAGCGCCTCGCGCTGGCCGAGCGCGTCGCGGTAGCCGAGCGCCACCAGCTCGCGCGCGAATTCGGCCTCGAACAGCAGGTAGCTCGCGAACGACGCGCCGGCCGGCTGGTTGCCGCCCACCGCGCCCAGCAGCCCGCGCACCGACAAGGGCAGGCGCTTCAGGTGCTTCTGCGCGATCAGCTCGATGCGCTCGGACGGCGCGATCGCGAGCACGTCGACGTGCCGCCAGCCGCTTTCGGGCTCCACGTGGTGCGGCAGGTGCTGGATCACGCCGTTGATGTGCTCGCTCCGCTCGATGTCGGTGCCGATCGAATCGAGGAACACGCTCGCGAGCACCTGCTGGCCGATCTGCGCGAGCGACGGGTAGCCCCGCCCGCCGCCGTTCACGGCCGGCACCTCGGGCCGCGCCGCGGCCGCGCCGATCACCACGATCCGGTCCGCGCCGAAGTGGATGGCGGGGGACAGCGGCGCGATCTGGCGGATCGAGCCGTCGCCGAAATACTCGATCTGGCCGTCCAGCACGAGCGGCACCGCCGGAAACACGAACGGAATCGCCGACGATGCGAGCAGGTGCGCGGCCGACAGGTCCACCATGCGCGCCGTGCGCTGCGCGCGCCGCCACGCGTGGATCGGCTCGCTCGCCTGGTAGAAGGTCAGGTGGCGGCCGCTCGTATAGCTGAGCGCCGTCACCGACAACGCATGCAGGGTGCGCGCCTCCAGCATCTGCTCGATCCGGTGGAAGCTCAGCTCGCGCTGCAGCAGGTGCGCGAGCGGGCTGTTGTCGAGCAGGCCGCGCGGCGCGCGGCGCGCCGCCCAGCCGACGCTCATTGCCGCGAGCCAGCGCGCGCCGGCAGCCGCGATGCCGAGCCAGTCGGTGCGGTACACGTGGTCCGCGCGCAGTTGCTCCCAGAACGCGAGCAGGCGACGGGCGCCGTGCTCGAAGTCGTCCGCGTGGCTCGCGAGGGAGGTCGCGTTGATCGCGCCCGCCGACGAGCCGCAGATCACCGCGAACGGCAACTCGCGCCGGTCCGGCCGGGCCGCGCGCGCGATCTCGGCCAGCGCCTTCAGCACGCCGGTCTGATACGCGGCGCGCGCGCCGCCGCCCATCAGCACGAGCGCGAGCCGCATGCGCGCCTCAGCGGAGCCCGGCGCGCATCATGCGCTCCGCTTCGCCGTTTTCTTCGCGGCGCGGGGCGCGGCGGGCGCGCCTTCGGCGGCCGCCGCGGCCGGCCGGGGCGACGCCGTGCGCCGCGCGGCGGCCGGCTTAGCTGCAGCCGGCTCAGGCGCGGCTTCGTTGCCGGAGCGGGAAGCAGGCGCGGCGGCCGCGCCCGGCTGGGTCATCGCGAAGCTCGCAAGCTGGTTGAACTGCGACTGCAACAGATTCCACCAGCCGGCCGGATCGAAGCTCTCGGGCGTCGGCCCGGCCGCGGGCCCGGCCGACTCCCGCGCCGCGCCGGCCGGGGCCTCGGCGGCCGGCGCTCCGGCGGCCGGCGCCCCGGCGGCGGACGGCGGCGCGACGCCGGGCTCGGCGTTCGCGACGGCCGCCTCGGCGGCCTCCATCGACGACTGCGCGCGCGCGCCGAACGCGCGCAGCGTGGCGAGCGTCGCGCGCTGCACTTCGAGCGCCTGGATCGCCGATTGCAGCATGTTCAGGTTGAGCTTCAGCCATTGCTCGACGGCGCGCAGGTCGGTGATGCGCTTGTCGAGTTCCTCGACGCTCGCGAGCGGCGCCATCAGGTCGGACATCGCCGACAGCGACGGCGGCAGGCCCTGCGCCGAGCCGGGCAAGCCGGCCATTCCGCCGAACGGCGACAGGCGCATCATCTCCCACATCTTGTCGAACAGGCCCGCGGGCGGGAAGCCGGCGAAGCCGGAGAACGGTGAGGAACCGGTGGAATCAGTCATACGGCCATCCTTGCTGATGAATGTGGCGGACAACGAGCGCGCGGCGCGCGGCTCCGATCATAGCGCGCGGACCGCGCGCCGGGGTTCAGAACGGCGCGCCGCCCGAGAAATCGGGCGCGCGGCGCTCGCGCAGCGAACGGATGCCCTCGTGCACGTCCGGCCCCGAGAATCCCATGAATTCGAGCGCGAGCGACGCCTCGAAGGTCGGGCCGGCCATCCGCAGCCAGTTGTTGAGCGCGTACTTGGTCCAGCGCAGCGCCGTCTGCGAGCCGTGCGCGAGCCGCTCCGCGACCTCGTACGCCTTCGGCAGCAGATCCGCCTCGTCGACCGCGAGCGACACGAGCCCGATCCGCTCCGCTTCCTCGCCGCTCAGCGGTTCGCACAGCAGCAGGTGGTACTTCGCCTTCGCCATCCCGCACAACAGCGGCCAGACGATCGCCGCGTGGTCCCCCGCGGCGACGCCGAGGCGCGTATGGCCGTCGATGATGCGCGCGCTCTTCGCGGCGATCGACACATCGGCCAGCAGCCCGGCGACGAGCCCCGCGCCGACGGCCGGCCCGTGCATCGCCGACACGATCGGCTTGCCGCAGTTGATCACGTTGTAGACGAGGTCGCGCGCCTCGCGCCAGACCCGCGCGCGCACCTCGAAATCGTTCGCCATCTGCTCGACGAGCGCGAGATCGCCGCCCGCCGAAAAGCCCTTGCCTTCGCCGCGGATCACCGCGACGCAGGCCTCGGGATCGCGGTCGACGTCGCGCCAGATATCGGCCAGTTCGCGAGGCATGCGCTCGTCCGCGGTGGCGAGGCCGCTGCGGTTCGCGCCGGCGCCGCTCATCACGATCTCGAGGATCCCGTGCGGCCGGCGCTGCACCTGCAGCGCCTCATAGCCCGAATACAGTGAGAGATCGGCCATGCGCGGCTCCTTGACTGAGAAAAGTAAGGGAAAGAGTGTAGCGAACACGCTGCGCATCAGCATCGGGCGTTACCCGCTCGCGACGCGCCGCAACGAAGCAGCGCGGCGGATTGTTCCGTGCGCGGCAGCGCCGTGCGGCCGCCCGAAACAATCGGGTCCGGACGTGACGAAATCACACGGATTTATTTTCATGCGGGCATGCCGCGCCGCACGGGTTCCGTTCATCATGTGCGCCACGGTCGGAACCGGGGCCGCGATCGCGGCGCAATGCGGGCGTGTGGTGCGCGTGCGGCGGGCCGGGAGGTTGCGGCAAAGTCCGGCCGGCGGAGCGGCGCCGGGCCGAACCGGCCGAGGCGCGCGCCGCCGGGCACTTACACTCCGAATCCATGTATTCCCGATGGCTTACACCACCTGGATCCAGCTGGAATCCTTCGTTCGCCGGGAAATCGGCATGCGGCCGTACTGGCCGGTCCACCGCGCCGACCGGCTGGAACAGGACCTCGACGTCACCGGCGACGACGCCAACGACTTCATGCGCAAGTTCTTCGCCCGCTTCCCCGTCGAGCCCGGCGACTATGCGTTCGACCGCTACTTCTGCCAGGCCGGCTTCAAGCCGTTCGAATTGCTCGCGCGGCCGTTCTCGAGAAAACTGCGCCGCAAGTACGACAAGCAAGCGCTGACGGTCGGCATGCTCGAGCATGCGATCGAACTCGGCGTGTGGGATTCGCGGCGGCTCGCCGCGGCCGTGCGGTGAAACGCGGCGCGCGCCGCCTCGCCCGTTGATCAGGCCGCGCCGTCGGGCGGCGCCACCGATTGCTCGATCGCGCCGAAGATCGACTTGCCGTCGGGGTCGACCATCTCGATCCGCACCTTGTCGCCGTAGCGCATGAACGGCGTCTGCGGCGCGCCGTGCTCGATCGTCTCCAGGCAACGCTTCTCCGCGATACAGCAATAGCCGCGCTTCGCGTCCTGGTTCGACACCGTGCCCGAGCCGACGATCGCCCCCGCGCGCAGGTTGCGCGTCTTCGCGGCGTGCGCGATCAACTGACCGAAATGAAACACCATGTCGGCCCCCGCATCGGGCTGGCCCACTTTCTTGCCGTTCCAGTGCACGAGCATCGGCCGATGCACGCGCCCGTCGCGCCAATGCTCGCCCAGTTCGTCCGGCGTCACCGCGACCGGCGCGAAGGCGGTCGCCGGCTTGCTCTGGAAGAACCCGAAGCCTTTCGCCAGCTCGGCCGGAATCAGGTTGCGCAAGGACACGTCGTTGACCAGCGTGACGAGCCGCACCGCCTTCAGCGCCTCGTCGGGCGTCGCGCCCATCGGCACGTCGGCCGTGATCACCGCGACCTCGGCCTCGAAGTCGATGCCCCACTCCTCGGAGCGGCACACGATGTCGTCGCGCGCGCCGATGAAATCGTCGCTGCCGCCCTGGTACATGAGCGGATCGGTCCAGAACTCCGGCGGCATCTCCGCGCCGCGCGCCTTGCGCACCAGCTCCACGTGATTCACGTAGGCGGAGCCGTCCGCCCACTGGAACGCGCGCGGCAGCGGCGCCATGCAGTTGGCCGGCTCGAAGCCGAACGCATGGCGCGCGCGACCGTGGTTCAGCGCGTCGTACAGCTCGCGCAGCTGCGGCGCGTAGAACGCCCAGTCGTCGAGCACGCGTTGCAGGGTCGGGGCGATCGCGTCGGCGATCGCCGCCGTCTGCAGGTCGCGGGACACGACGATCAGTTGGCCGTCGCGCGTGCCGTCCTTCAGCGATGCAAGTTTCATAGCGGGGAGAGAACCGTGTAGTGACGATGGAAGGAATCTATTTTACGATGGTGAATCCGTGCGGCGGCATCCGCGCGGCGGGCGGCCGCCCGCGCGCCGCCCGTCCGCTCCCGTTCCTTCTTGTTCGCGCGCCGTGCGCGCCGCCCCCGCCCATGTCCGTATCCGCCGCTCCAGACGACGATCTCGCCGACGACGCCACCGAGGAGAAAGTCCGTTCGGGCATCCAGTCGATCGAAGTCGGCTTCCGCCTGCTCGACGTGCTCACGCACGAGCCGCGCGCGATGATGCTGCGCGATCTCGCGCAGCGCGCGGGCATGAGCCCCGCGAAGGCGCACCGCTACCTCGTGAGCTTCCTGCGGCTCGGGCTCGTCTCGCAGGACCCGGTGTCGGGCCGCTACGAACTCGGCGGCTTCGCGCTGCAGATGGGCCTCGCCCGCCTCGCGCGCATCGACGGCGCGCCGCTCGCGCGGATCGCGCTCACCGCGCTGCGCGACCAGCTCGACCAGACGGTCGGGATCGCGGTGTGGGGCAACCAGGGGCCGACCGTCGTGCACTGGATGGAGTCGAGCCATCCGGCCCGGGCGTCGCTCAAGCTCGGCGACGTGATGCCGCTCCTCGGCTCCGCCACCGGGCTGCTGTTCGCCGCCTACCTGCCGCGCAGCAAGACGGCGGCGCTGCTCGAGCGCGAACTCGCCGACACGCGGCGCTCGCCGCACCACGGCGGGCCGCGCACGCCGGCCGAGGTCGAAACCCTGCTCGCCGAGGTGCGCGCGCACCAGGCGGCGCGCGTCGAAGGCATGCTGCTGCCGACCATCCATGCGTTCTGCATGCCGGTGTTCGATGGGGTCGGCGATCTCGCGCTCGCGCTGATCGTGCTCGGCCACGAAGGCGCATTCGACATTCGCTGGGGCGGCGAGATCGACGTCGCGCTGCGCGCCTGTGCGCAAAAACTGTCCTACGAACTTGGGTATAGTGAGGCCCCGCGCGACGCCTGAGCGTGCGCGGCCCTGTGCGAACGTTCGCGCGCGCGGCCGGTCCCAGCGATGAAGCGGCGCCGCGCGCGGCTGGCCGCGCCGTCGCCCGATTCACGTTTGCCCGAGCCCCGCGTCCCTACTCCATGTCGCCGCTGTCCGCTTCGCCCCGTCCGTCCCTCGCCGCGCGCCGCGCGTGGCGGCTCGGCGTCGTGCTCGCACTCGTGCTCGGCCTGCACGGCCTGGCCGGGCTCTGGCTCACGCGCTTTCGCGAACCGTTCAAGCCGCTCGCGCCCGTCGACGCGCCGATCGAGATCGCCCTGCTGAAACCGCAGCCCCTCGAACGCCAGCCGGCCGCGGCGCCCGTCGCACCGCGCCGCAAGGCCGCGCACGGCGACGCGCCGCACCGCGCCGCCGCGCCATCGGCACCCGCCGCGCCGCCCGTGCTGAGCGCCCTCGATACCGCGCACACCCCGGTCACCACGCCCGCGAGCGCGCCGAGCGCCGCCTCGGGCACCGCCGCGTCCGCCGCCGCAGCGGGCGGCGATGCGCATGCCGCGCACGCCGACGCCAACGCCGAACACGCGGCAACGGGCGTCAAGTTCCTCGCGCCGCCCTCCGGCGATCTGCAGTACGACACGTTCTACAACGGCGTGCAGAACGCGACCGGCACGATCCTCTGGCGCAGCGACGGCCGCACCTACACGCTGTCGGTCACGATGCCCGTGCCGTTCGTCGGACCATTCAGATACCACAGCCGCGGCCGCATCGCGATCTTCAACCGGGAGGCGAAGCAGATCGTCTTCACCCGCACCCCGAATTCGCTCGCGCTGCCCGACGGCGCACAGGACCGCTTCAGCATGCTGATGCAGCTGGCCGGGCTGCTGCGCGGCGCCCCCGACACCTATCGGCCGGGTGTCACGCGCGAGTTCTATGTCGTCGACAACAACAGCGGCGAGATCTGGCCGATCACCACGATCGGCGACGAGACCGTGCAGACCGCCGAGGGCAGCCTGCCCGCGCGGCACTTCATGCGCCTGCCGCGCCGCCCGGGCGACACGCGCCGCCTCGATCTGTGGCTCGCGCCGTCGCTCGACTGGCTGCCCGCGCGGATGGTGCAGACCGAACCGAACGGCGCGCAGATCGAACTCCTGTGGCACGGCCGGCGCGCGCCGCCCGCGGCGGCGCCCGACGCCCCTGCGCCGGGCGCGGACAGCGAGCCGGTAAATTCGACCGGCCCGGCCGCGACCGATCCCGCGCCCCGTTGACAATCTTTGACACGAAATCCTGTCCACGCGCAAACTCACGGAAACGTTTTACAGATATCGGCTTCTAAACCGATACGCCCCCTCCGCTTGCGGGCGTGCAGCGCAACCCCTTGAAACCGGCCCGGCCTGCCCCATCTATTGGGCAACAAGGCCAGAAGCCACTGCGAAGAGGAGTGCCGCCATGCAAATGATCTACAACAGCCCCAACTACTGCGTCGTCGAGTTTCCGCCGCAGCAAGGCCACCACGCGATGAATGCGGGCGGCTACGAAATCGTCGACAAGCACGCGCAGCGAGAGATCTTCATCGACGGTGAGCTGGCCGCACGATTCCGCGAGCATGTGAAGCAGCTGATCCAGGACGAGCCGAGCCTCGACGAGGTGGACGAATTCCTCGGGCAATTCGACAGCCTGATGACCCAACCCGTCGTGCTGCACTGAAGCCGCCGCCCGGCCCGCGCCGCGGGCCGTTTCCTCCACGCACTCCCTGGCCCCCGCCCGGTCCGCCGCGCGGGGGTTTGCTTGACGGGCGGCACGCCCCGCCACCCGCTACAATGACGGTTTCCCGACTCGCCGGTAAACCGACATGTCCGCGTCCCGACCGCTCGCCCCGTCCGCCCAGGCCGCCCGCTACACGCGCGGCGCCGCGCTGCCCGCGCTGCTGCAGCAGCGCATCCTGATCCGCGACGGCGCGATGGGCACGATGATCCAGCGCTACAAGCTCGACGAGGCCGCCTACCGCGGCGAGCGCTTCCAGGATTTCCCGCGCGACGTGAAGGGCAACAACGAGCTGCTGTCGATCACGCGGCCGGACGTGATCCGCGAGATCCACGACCAGTACTTCGCGGCCGGCGCCGACATCACCGAGACCAACACCTTCGGCGCGACGCGCGTCGCGCAGGCCGACTACGGGATGGAAGACCTCGTCGTCGAGATGAATCTCGAATCGGCGCGGCTCGCGCGCGAAGCGGCCGAGCGCTACTCGACGCCCGACAAGCCGCGCTTCGTCGCGGGCGCGATCGGCCCGACGCCGAAAACCGCGAGCATCTCGCCCGACGTCAACGATCCGGGCGCGCGCAACGTCAGCTTCGACGAACTGCGCGATACGTACTATGAACAGGCGAAAGCGCTGCTCGACGGCGGCGTCGACCTGTTCCTGGTCGAGACCATCTTCGACACGCTGAATGCGAAGGCCGCCCTGTTCGCGCTCGACGAGCTGTTCGAGCACACCGGCGAATGCCTGCCGATCATGATCTCGGGCACCGTCACCGACGCCTCGGGCCGGATCCTGTCGGGCCAGACGGTCGAGGCGTTCTGGAATTCGCTGCGCCACGCGAAGCCGCTCACCTTCGGCCTGAACTGCGCGCTCGGCGCGGCGCTGATGCGGCCCTACGTGGCCGAGCTGGCGAAGCTCTGCGACACCTACCTGTCGTGCTACCCGAATGCCGGCCTGCCGAATCCGATGAGCGAGACCGGCTTCGACGAGACGCCGGACGTCACGTCGAGCCTGCTGAAGGAATTCGCCCAGGCGGGCCTCGTGAACATCGCGGGCGGCTGCTGCGGCACGACGCCCGAGCACAGCGCAGCGATCGCCCAGGCGCTCGCCGACCTGAAACCGCGCCGCTGGCCCGCGCAGTACAGCGAAGCCGCCTGAGCGCGCCCCCCAACCCGCCCCCGCCCCCACTGCCATGACCGATCACACGATGCGTCTCGCCGGCCTCGAGCCGTTCAACGTCACGCCCGGCACGCTGTTCATCAACGTCGGCGAACGCACCAACGTCACCGGCTCGAAGGCCTTCGCCCGGATGGTCCTCAACGGCCAGTTCGACGAGGCGCTCGCGGTCGCCCGCCAGCAGGTCGAGAACGGCGCGCAGGTCATCGACATCAACAGGGACGAGGCGATGCTCGATTCGAAGGCGGCGATGGTGCGCTTCCTGAACCTGATCGCCTCCGAGCCGGACATCGCGCGCGTGCCGATCATGATCGACTCGTCGAAGTGGGAAGTGATCGAGGCGGGCCTCAAGTGCGTGCAGGGCAAGGCGATCGTCAATTCGATCTCGCTCAAGGAAGGCGAGGCGGCCTTCATCCACCACGCGCGCCTGATCCGCCGCTACGGCGCGGCGGCCGTCGTGATGGCGTTCGACGAGACCGGCCAGGCCGACACCTACGCGCGCAAGACCGAGATCTGCACGCGCTCGTACGAGATCCTCGTGAACCAGTGCGACTTCCCGCCCGAGGACATCGTGTTCGACCCGAACATCTTCGCGGTCGCCACGGGCATCGAGGAGCACAACAACTACGCGGTCGACTTCATCAATGCGACCCGCTGGATCAAGCAGAACCTGCCGCACGCGAAGGTCAGCGGCGGGGTGTCGAACGTGTCGTTCTCGTTCCGCGGCAACGATCCGGTGCGCGAGGCGATCCACACCGTGTTCCTGTACCACGCGATCCAGGCCGGGATGGACATGGGCATCGTCAACGCGGGCCAGCTCGGCGTGTACGCCGACCTCGACGCCGACCTGCGCGAGCGCGTCGAGGACGTGATCCTGAACCGCCGCGACGACTCGACCGACCGCCTGCTCGAAGTCGCCGACAAGTTCAAGACCGGCGCGGCGAAGAAGGAAGAGAACCTCGAATGGCGCAACCAGCCGGTCGAGAAGCGTCTCGCGCACGCGCTCGTGCTCGGCATCACCAACTTCATCGTCGACGACACCGAAGAGGCCCGCGCGAAGATCGCCGCGGCGGGCGGCCGCCCGATCAACGTGATCGAGGGGCCGCTGATGGACGGCATGAACATCGTCGGCGACCTGTTCGGCCAGGGCAAGATGTTCCTGCCGCAGGTGGTGAAGTCGGCGCGCGTGATGAAGCAGGCGGTCGCGCACCTGATCCCGTTCAGCGAGGAGGAGAAGCGCCTCCTCGCCGAGGCGGGCGGCGACGTGCGCGCGAAGGGCAAGATCGTGATCGCCACCGTCAAGGGCGACGTCCACGACATCGGCAAGAACATCGTGTCGGTCGTGCTCCAGTGCAACAACTTCGAAGTCGTCAACATGGGCGTGATGGTCCCGTGCAACGAGATCCTCGCGAAGGCGAAGGTCGAGGGCGCGGACATCATCGGGCTGTCCGGCCTCATCACGCCGAGCCTGGAGGAAATGGCCTACGTCGCCGCGGAGATGCAGCGCGACGACTACTTCCGCATCAAGAAGATCCCGCTCCTGATCGGCGGCGCGACCACCTCGCGCGTGCACACCGCGGTCAAGATCGCGCCGCACTACGAAGGCCCGGTCGTCTACGTGCCGGACGCGTCGCGTTCGGTGTCGGTCGCGTCGAGCCTCCTGTCCGACGAAGGCGCGACGCGCTATCTCGACGAACTGAAGGCCGACTACGACCGGATCCGCGACCAGCACGCGAACAAGAAGGCGCAGCCGCTCGTCACGCTCGCCGAGGCGCGCGCGAACCGGACCCCGCTCGACTGGGCGAACTACACGCCGCCCAAGCCGAAGTTCATCGGCCGCCGCATCTTCAAGAACTACGACCTGAACGAGCTGGCGACCTACATCGACTGGGGCCCGTTCTTCCAGACCTGGGATCTCGCGGGCCCGTATCCGGCGATCCTCGAGGTGATGATGACCTGGCGCAACCTGCGCCAGCAGAGCGTGCGGCCGGTGGTCGACGGCGTGATGCGCCCGAACCGCTCGCTGGCCGACTTCATCGCGCCGAAGGCGTCGGGCGTGGCCGACTACATCGGCCTGTTCGCGGTCACCGCGGGGCTCGGCGTCGACGTGAAGGAGCGCCAGTTCGAGGCCGACCACGACGACTACAGCGCGATCATGCTGAAGGCGCTCGCGGACCGCTTCGCGGAAGCGTTCGCGGAACTGCTGCACGCGCGCGTGCGGCGCGACCTGTGGGGCTATGCGAACGACGAGACGCTCGGCAACGACGACCTGATCGCCGAGAAATACAAGGGCGTCCGCCCGGCGCCCGGCTATCCGGCCTGCCCGGACCATCTGGTGAAGCGCGACATGTTCGAAGCGCTTCATACAGACGAAATCGGCATGAGCCTGACCGATTCGCTCGCGATGCTGCCCGCCGCCAGCGTGTCGGGCTTCTACCTCGCGCACCCGGAGAGCACCTATTTCTCCGTCGGCAAGATCGGCCAGGACCAGCTCGACGATTTCGCGCAGCGCATGGCGCTGTCCCCGGAGGACGCGCGGCGCGCGCTCGCGCCGCTGCTGTGACGGCGCGCCGGGGCGGCAGCCCGCCCCGTCAAGAAAAAAGCCCGCATGCGTGCGGGCTTTTGCGCATCCGGCGCGGCGTCGACGCCGCGCGGGCTCAGAAGCCCCAGTGGATGTCGGCGTTCTGCGCCTTCGCCTCGCGCAGCATCACCAGGAACGGCGCGACGCGCTGGGCCAGGCTCGCCGGCACCTCGTGGTGCGCGTGATCCGGCTCGTCCTCGTGGAAATGCCCCGCGTGCTCGGCCCGTTGCTGCTTGGCCTGCGCGACCGCGCCTTCCAGCTTGGCGATCGCACCGTCGAGTTCGTCGGACGTGATCACCCCGCGCTCGCCCAGCTGCTTGCCGACGATACCGAGCACGTACACCGCGAAGTCCTTCAGCACGTCGAGATCCTGTGCCGCTTTGCTCTTAAACGTAATCATGACAATCCCTTTTCATCTTGTTGTGCGTGCCGGCTCCCGCTGCTCCGGAGGCCCGGCGAGCGCGCATCAGGCCGCTCGGGCGCGTGGCACCTGAGCGGCATATTAGCACCTGTTAAAATTCAGCGATTCCTGAAACGCGCGCCCCCGGGCGCGCCGGCGTCCCGGCCCAGGCGGGCCGTCGTCAACGACATTTAACGACCAGCCATGCTGCCCGCACAAAAACACACTCTCGAAACCCTGCTCGCCGACAGCGTCAAGCAGGTGGTCCAGGACCTCAAGGGCGACGCCGACGCGGCGTTCGTCACCCCGGCGATCGCGCTCGAGCGCCCGAAGGCGGCCGCGCACGGCGATGTCGCCTGCAACGTCGCGATGCAGCTCGCGAAGCCGCTCGGGGCGAATCCGCGCCAGCTGGCCGAGCGGATCGTCGCCGCGCTGACCGCCCAGCCGGGCGCGCAGGACCTCGTCGAGGCGGCCGAGATCGCCGGCCCCGGCTTCATCAACCTGCGGCTGACCGCCGCCTCCAAGCAGGCCGTGGTCAGCGCCGTGCTGGCCGAGGGTCGCACCTTCGGCCAGTCGAAGCGCGACGCCGGCAAGCGCGTGCTGCTCGAATTCGTGTCGGCCAACCCGACCGGCCCGCTGCACCTCGGGCACGCGCGCCAGGCGGCGCTCGGCGACGTGCTCGCGAGCGTGCTCGCGAGCCAGGGCTACGCGGTACACCGCGAGTTCTACTACAACGACGCGGGCGTGCAGATCAACAACCTGGCGCTGTCGACGCAGGCGCGCGGGCGCGGCCTGAAGCCCGGCGACGCGGGCTGGCCGGAAGCCGCGTACAACGGCGAATACATCGCCGAGATCGCGCGCGACTACCTGGCGGGCGAGACGGTCGCCGCGTCGGACGGCGTGCCGGTCAAGGGCGCCGCCGACCTCGACGACCTCGACGCGATCCGCCGCTTCGCGGTCGCCTACCTGCGCCGCGAGCAGGACATGGACCTGAAGGCGTTCGGCGTCGTGTTCGACGAGTACTACCTCGAATCGTCGCTGTACAAGGAAGGCCGGGTCGAGCAGACGGTCGACGCGCTGGTCGAGGCCGGCATGACCTACGAGCAGGAAGGCGCGCTGTGGCTGCGCACGACCGACGAGGGCGACGACAAGGACCGCGTGATGCGCAAGACCGACGGCACCTACACGTATTTCGTGCCGGACGTCGCCTACCACGTCACCAAGTGGCAGCGCGGCTACACCAAGGTCATCAACATCCAGGGCACCGACCACCACGGCACGATCGCGCGCGTGCGCGCGGGCCTGCAGGGCCTGCACGCCGGCATCCCGAAGGGCTATCCCGACTACGTGCTGCACAAGATGGTCACGGTGATGCGCGACGGCCAGGAAGTGAAGATCTCGAAGCGCGCGGGCAGCTACGTGACCGTGCGCGACCTGATCGAATGGTCGGGCGGCGCGCAGCCGGGCGCCGAGGTCGCGCCGGACCAGCTCGACGCGGCCACCCTCACGCGCGGCCGCGACGCGGTGCGGTTCTTCCTGATCTCGCGTAAGGCCGACACGGAATTCGTGTTCGATATCGACCTCGCGCTGAAACAGAACGACGAAAACCCGGTCTACTACGTGCAGTACGCGCACGCGCGGATCTGCTCGGTGCTCAACGAACTGAAGGCGCGTTACGGCGTCGACGCCGCGCAGCTCGCGACGGCCGACCTCGCGCCGCTGTCGAGCAAGTCCGCGATGGCGCTGCTGCAGAAGCTCGGCGAGTACCCGGACCTGCTCACGCATGCGGCGGGCGAACTGGCGCCGCATGCGGTCGCGTTCTATCTGCGCGACCTCGCGGGTGAGTTTCACTCGTTCTACAATGCGGAGCGCGTGCTCGTCGACGACGCGGCGCCCCGCAATGCGCGCGCCGCGCTGCTCGCCGCCGCGCGGCAGGTGTTCGAGAACGGCCTCGCGGTGCTCGGCGTATCCGCGCCCGAGAAGATGTAACGCGCGAGGACAGACCGTCACGGGTCGCGGCGCCGTCCGGCCGCGACCGTTTCACGATTCTTTTTGCAGGTGACTCAAGCAATGGCAAAACCACGCCGCACTACCAAGCAGTCGAAACAAGCCGGAGGAACATTTCTGGGTATCGTGCTGGGGCTGATCGTCGGCCTCGCGATCGCGGTAGTGGTGGCGCTCTATATCACGCGCGCGCCGTCGCCGTTCGTGTCGAAGGTGCCGCCGCCCACCGATACCGGCGCAAGCCAGCCGCAGCAATTCGATCCGAACCGCGCGCTGCAGGGCAAGACGCCCGGCCAGCCGGTCCCGCAGGCCGCCCAGCCCACGCCGCCGAACACCGCGCCGGGCCAGGCCGCCAACCCGACCCAGCCGGGCCTGCTGCCCGAGCCGCAGATCGTCGAGGTGCCGGGCGCCGCGCCCAACGGCAATGCGAACCCGGGCACGGACAACGGCGTCGCCGTCGCGCCGAAGCCCGCCGACGTCACGCCGCCCGTGAAGAAGCCGTCGACCGCGACGGCCGCCGCGCCCTCGTCGTCGCCGTCGCCGTCGCCCGCCAAGAACGCGCAGACGCCGCCGAAGGCGACCTCGTCGGCCGCCGCGACGGCCGCCAAGCCGACCTCCGCCGCGACCGCCGCCGATGCGAACACCGGCTACTTCCTGCAGGTGGGCGCATACAAGACCGAGGGCGACGCCGAGCAGCAGCGCGCACGCCTCGGGTTCCAGGGTTTCGAGTCGAAGGTGTCGAAGCGCGACGTCAGCGGCGTCACCTACTATCGCGTGCGGGTCGGCCCGTTCGCGAAATTCGACGACATGAACTCGGCGCGCCAGCGGCTGTCCGACGCAGGTGTCGATACGGCGGTGATCCGCTTCACGAAGCAGTGACGGGCGGCATCGCCGCGCGCCCGTCAGGCCAACCACGCAACCGATCCAACATCCAACATGAAAAAACTGCTTAGCACGCTGTTCCTGTCCCTGAGCCTCGTCGCGGGCTTCGCGCACGCATCGCCGGCCGCGCCGGTGGCCGGCAAGGACTTCGAGGTGATGAAGGCGCCGCAGCCGGTGTCCGCGCCGGCCGGCAAGGTCGAGGTGATCGAATTCTTCTGGTACGGCTGCCCGCACTGCTATGAATTCGAGCCCACCGTCGAGGCCTGGGTGAAGAAGCAGGGCGACAAGATCGTGTTCAAGCGCGTGCCGGTCGCGTTCCGCGACGACTTCATCCCGCACTCGAAGCTGTTCTACGCGCTCGCCGCGCTCGGCGAGTCGGAGAAGGTCACGCCCGCCGTGTTCAACGCGATCCACAAGCAGAAGAACTACCTGCTGACGCCTGAAGCCCAGGCCGATTTCCTGGCCACGCAAGGCATCGACAAGCAGAAGTTCCTCGATGCGTACAACTCGTTCAGCGTGCAGGGCCAGGTCAAGCAGTCGGCTGAAATGCTGAAGAACTACAACATCGACGGCGTGCCGACCATCGTCGTGCAGGGCAAGTACAAGACGGGCCCCGCCTACACGAACAGCCTCGACGGCACTGCACAGGTGCTGGACTTCCTCGTGAAGCAGGTCCAGGACAAGAAGCTCTGATTCACGGCTCGCGCCGTTTCACGTTCAACCTGGGTCACGCTTCATGGCTGCACCGCTGAAGGTCTTCATCACCGGCGCCTCCAGCGGAATCGGGCTCGCGCTCGCCGCGCACTACGCGGCGCAGGGCGCGACGCTCGGCCTCGTGGCGCGGCGCGGCGACACGCTCGCCGCGTTCGCGCAACGCTTTCCCGCCGCCTCGATCCATCTGTATCCCGCCGACGTGCGCGACGCCGACGCGCTCGCGCAGGCGGCCGCCCGCTTCATGGCGGCGCACGGCTGCCCGGACATCGTGATCGCCAACGCCGGCATCAGCCAGGGCGCGGTCACGGGGCAAGGCGATCTCGCCACCTTCCGCGCGGTGATGGACATCAACTACTACGGCATGGTCGCGACCTTCGAGCCGTTCGTCGGCCCGATGACGGCCGCGCGGCGGGGCACGCTCGTCGGCATCGGCAGCGTCGCCGGCGTTCGCGGCCTGCCCGGCTCCGGCGCATACAGCGCGTCGAAATCGGCTGCGATCAAGTATCTCGAAGCGCTGCGCGTCGAGCTGCGCCCCGCGCGGGTGGCCGTGGTGACGATCTCGCCCGGCTACATCCGCACGCCGATGACCACCCGCAATCCGTATCCGATGCCGTTCCTGCTCGACGCCGAACGCTTCGCCGAGCGCGCGGCGCGGGCCATCGCCGGGCGCGCGCGGTACCGCGTGATTCCGTGGCAGATGGGCATCGTCGGCATGGTGCTGCACGTGATGCCGCGCTGGCTGTACGACCGGCTGTTCGAGAAGGCGCCGCGCAAGCCGCGCGCCCGCGCCGACTAGGCCCGGGCGCCTTCCACCGTTCGTTCAGCCCTTGCGCGGCCCCGTCACGTAGATGGCCGGCTCGGCCGCCAGCGCGACCTTGACGCCGCGCGTCACGTCGTCCGCCAGCACCTCCTCCCGCCCCGCCTCGATCGCCTCCAGGGTCTGCCGCGCGACCTCGTCCGGGCTCAGCTTCGAGACCCCGCTCAGGTGGCCGCTCATGTCGGTGTCGATGTAGGCCGCGTGCACCGCGACGACCAGCGTGTTCTGCGCGCGCAGTTCCTGGCGGATCGCATTGGTCGCCGCCCATGCGGCCGCCTTCGAGATGCCGTAGGCGCCCGCGTTCGGCAGGCTCAGCCACGCGAGCACCGACAGCACGTTCACGAGCGCGCCGCCGCCGTTGTCGCGCAGCACCGGCGCGAACGCCTGCGCCACCGCGAGCGTGCCGAAGAAATTGGTGTCGAGCTGCTCGCGCAGCGCCGCCGCGCCGGCCGCCGACAGCAGCTGCGGCGCCGGGCGCAGGATGCCCGCGTTGTTGATCACGAGGTTCACGTCGCCCAGCGCGCGCGCCAGCTCGGCCACCTCGTCCGGCCGGGTGATGTCGAGCCGCACGGCTTCCACGCCCGGCACCGCGATGCGCGCCGGATCGCGCGCCGCCGCGTAGATCTTCTTCACGCCGGCCGCCTGCAAGCGCTTCACGTAGGCCAGGCCGACACCCCGGTTCGCGCCCGTCACGAGCGCCACCGCTTGCTTCAGTTCCATCGTTCGCTCCTTTCATCACGTCACTGGAACGCCCGCCGCGACGCGCCGCCCTGCACGGCCGCGCGCCGCGGCGCGGCGCGACACTTCATCCTGAAATCGCGTCGCGCGCGGCCGGCCCGCGCGCAGCCGGCACGCCGCGCCCCACCCTCGCTATCGCGGCTTCGAGGCCGGCCCCTCGCCGGCGGCAGGCATCAACGCCAGCGAGACGCTCGCCGCCTGGCGGCCGTCGCCGCCGCGCGCGGATGCCCGGGCGGCGCGCGCGATCGCGCCTGCCGCCGCACCCGTGAACGCGCCGGCGGCGCGGCGCCCCCGAGCCAACGCCGCCGCACGCGATGCCCGATAGGCCCCACGCGCCGCACGCTCGCCGCCGACCGCCAGCCCACGCGCCGACGACACCCGCCGCCCCTTCTCCTGGCCTCCCTCCCCGACCGACATCCGCGCCTCGCTCAAGAAATATGATGGGCGTCATATTAACCGGATTTTCGCCGCGCGATGTGACCTCGATGAAAGCGGCGAACGATGATGCGCGGCCGACCGCGAGCGCGCTGCCAGGCATCCGCGGCAACGCACGCGCGCCGCGCCGACGACGAAACCGCATTAACGACGCCCCATCGCCCCCACGAAACGCCATGACGGCAATCCCGGCGCAGCAACAGGCGGCGCGCGCGCCCGCGTTGGCGGTCCGACCCGCATTGACGGTATGCTATCCAGCTGGCGAGCCCCGCCGGCGCTGCGCCGGCTCGTTTGCCGCCCCAAGAATCAAGCCTCGTGGGAGATCCTATGCGTTTCACGTCGTTTACCGCCGCGGCGCTGCTCGCGGCCGCTCCGGCGCTCGTCGCGGCCAAGCCGCTGACCATCTGCACCGAATCGAGCCCCGACGGCTTCGATGTCGTCCAGTACAACTCGCTCGTCACCACCAACGCGTCGGCCGACGTCATCTTCAACACCCTCGTGTCCTACGACGAGGCCGCGAAGAAGGTCGCGCCCTCGCTCGCGGACAAATGGGACGTCAGCGCGGACGGCCTCACGTACACCTTCCACCTGCGTCCGGACGTCGCGTTCCAGACCACCGATTACTTCAAGCCGACCCGCGCGCTCAACGCCGACGACGTGGTGTTCACCTTCGGCCGGATGCTCGACGACGCCAATCCGTGGCACAAGGTCGCCGGGGCGAGCGGCTTCCCGCACGCGCAGTCGATGGGCCTCACGAAGCTCGTGAAGGCCGTCACCAAGGTCGACGACAGCACCGTGAAGTTCGAGCTGAACGAGCCGAACGCGACCTTCGTGCCGATCCTCACGATGGGCTTCGCATCGATCTACTCGGCCGAGTATGCGGACCAGCTGCTCAAGGCCGGCAAGCAGACCGACCTCAACGCGAAGCCGATCGGCACCGGCCCGTTCGTGCTGAAGGCCTACACGAAGGACGCGGTGATCCGCTACGACGTCAATCCGTCGTACTGGGGCGCGAAGCCCAAGGTCGACCGGCTGATCTACGCGATCACGCCCGATCCGGCCGTACGCGCGCAGAAGGTGAAGGCGGGCGAATGCCAGATCGCGCTGTCGCCGAAGCCGCAGGACGTGGCCGCTGCGAAGGGCGACAAGGCGCTCAAGGTGGTCGAGACGCCCGCGTTCATGACCGCGTTCGTCGCGCTCAACACGCAGAAGAAGCCGCTCGACAATCCGAAGGTGCGCGAGGCGCTCAACCTCGCGTTCGACCGCACGACCTACCTGAAGGTGGTGTTCGACAACACCGCGACGCCCGCGAACAATCCGTACCCGCCCAACACCTGGAGCTACGCGAAATCGGTTGCGCCGTATCCGCACGATCCGGCCAAGGCGAAGCAGCTGCTCGCCGCCGCGGGCTTCCCGAACGGCTTCGCGACGACGATCTGGGTGCGGCCGACGGGCAGCGTGCTGAACCCGAATCCGAAGGCAGGCGCCGAGCTGCTGCAGGCCGACCTCGCGAAGATCGGCGTGAAGGCCGAGGTCCGGGTGATCGAATGGGGCGAGCTGATCAAGCAGGCGAAGCTCGGCCAGCACGATCTGCTGTTCATGGGCTGGGCCGGCGACAACGGCGATCCGGACAACTTCCTGACCCCGCAGTTCAGCTGCAATTCGGTGAAGTCCGGCATCAACTTCGCGCGCTACTGCGATCCGCAGCTCGACAAGCTGATCGCGGACGGCAAGGAAACCGCCGACCTCGCGAAGCGGACCAAGGCCTACGAGGCCGCGCAGAAGCTGATCCACGACCAGGCGCTGTGGATTCCGCTCGGCTATCCGACCGCGTCGGCGCTGACCCGCGCGGGCGTGAGCGGCTACCGCGTCAGCCCGTTCGGGCGGCAGAACTTCACGACGGTGTCGGTGCAGTAACACGACCTGCGGCCGCCCGCGCACCGCGCAACGCGGGCGGCTTCCCGACAGCGCGCCCGACGCGAGGCACGCCGCCGGTTTCGGGCTGATGCGCAGGCTCGACTTCCAGCCGGGCGACGAAGTCCGCTTGCCCACCGCGCGTCGCTTCCCGATCTCCCATACCAACAAGGCCGCACTCGCCCTCAGCCGACGCGCACATCCACGTCGCCGCACCCATCCCGACGCGAAAGAACGGCATCCGGCCCGGCGACGAAGCCCGCCCCGTTCACCCACCGCGCGCCCGTCCTCGATCTCTCGCGCCCCGCAAGGCGGCACACGCCCCCCAGCCCCTGCCGCCCGCACCCCGCCGAATCGGCTGCCCACCCGCGGCATTTCGGCGGAACCCGCTGCGAACCGGGCCGCAATCAGCGCAACGGCGCAAATTTGACGACGAATAATGATCTCCCATGCCCACACGGCGCCCAGGAGACATGTCCATGCACTTCACGCAGGCGATCGTCCGCCGGCCCGCCGATTCATGCGGCGCCGGCCTCACCACCGCGCAACTCGGCGCGCCCGACTTCGTCCGAACCCTCGCGCAGTTCGACGCCTACTGCCATGCGCTGCGCGCGCGCGACGTCGAACTGATCGAACTGCCCGCGCTCGATGGGTTTCCCGATGCGCACTTCGTCGAGGATGTCGCAGTCGTCACGCCCGAGTTCGCGATCGTCACGCGTCCCGGCGCGCCCGAGCGGCGCGGCGAAATCGACGCGATCGCCGCGCCGCTCGGCGCGCATCGGCCGCTGCTGCCGATGGCCGACGGCCGCCTCGACGGCGGCGACGTGATGCTCGTCGGCAAGCGCTTCTACATCGGCCTGAGCAGCCGCACCGACGCGGCCGGCATCGCGGCGTTCCAGCCGCTCGCGGCGCCGCACGGGTACACGGTCGAGGCGATCGGCGTCGGCGGGGGATTGCACCTGAAATCGGTCGTCAACGCGCTCGGCGACGATGTCCTGCTCGTCACCCGCGACCTCGCCGACCATCCCGCCTTCGCCCACTTGCGGCGCACCGAGGTCGACGAAGCCGACGCGTACGCGTGCAACACGCTGCACGTCAACGGCGCGCTGCTGACGCCCGCCGGCTATCCGCGCGTACACGAGGCGCTCGACGCGCTCGGCCTGCCGCTGCTGATGCTCGACACGAGCGAGTTCCGCAAGATGGACGGCGGACTGACATGCCTGTCGCTGCGCTTCTGAGCGGCCGGCGTGCGCGCGCCTGGCGGATAATGTCGCGCGGCGCGCCGGGAAGCCTCCCGGCGTGCAACCGCCACCGACGGGAGCGCGAGGATGAGCGGCAAGAAGACGCAACTCGACAGGATCGACCTCCGGATTCTCGACATCCTGCGCCACGACGCGCGCATCTCCTACCGCGAACTGTCGGAACGCGTGCACCTGACGGCGCGCCCCTGCCAGGCGCGGGTCGAACGGCTCGAAGCGCTCGGCATCATCACCGGCTATCGCGCAGTGATCGAGACGCCGCGCGACCGGCCGTCGATCATCGTGCTCGCGCAGATCGTGCTGGCCGATCACAACCGCTCGCAGATCGCGTTCGAGGAAGAGATGCGCGCGAATCCGGCCGTGCTCGACTGCTGGCTCGTCAGCGGCGCCTTCGATTTCCTCGTGCGGCTCGCCTGCGAGGATCTCGACGCCTACCGCCGGATCGCCAACGCCTGGCTCGACAGCCCGCGCTACCGGATCGAGAAGATCGTGACCTCGGCCGAGCTGCAGGCGATCAAGCGCAGTCCGGCCTGACGCATCCGACGCGGCACAGGCCGCGCCACGCCGTCGTGCGGCCTGCGTCGCAACTTTTTATTCGCATTCCGAAAAAATTGGCCGGCGTGACGCCTTCGAAGAAGCCGCAATGGCCCTCCCGCGCATGAGCAAACGCACCGCGCCGACCTCCGCCCGCCCCGCCGCGACGACACTCAAGCGCCGGCTCAAGCCGCGCCACGTCGCGATGATCGCGATCGGCGGATCGATCGGCACGGGCCTGTTCGTCGCGTCCGGCGCGTCGATCGCGCAGGCGGGCCCGGGCGGCGCCATCGCGGCGTATCGGCTGATCGGCCTGATGGTGTACTTCGTCGTGACGGGACTGGGCGAGATGGCCGCGCTCGCGCCCGTCTCCGGTTCGCTGTCCTACTACGGCGCGCGCTATGTCGACGAAGGCTTCGGCGTCGCGCTCGGCTGGACCTATTGGTACAGCTGGGCGGTCACGATCGCGGTCGAACTGGTCGCCGCGCAGATCGTGATGCGCTACTGGTTCCCCGCCGTGCCCGGCATCGTCTGGGGCGCCGCTTTCCTGATCCTGATCTTCCTGTTGAACAGCTTGTCCGTGCGCGGCTTCGGCGAGGCCGAATACGGCTTCTCGCTGATCAAGGTCGTCACGGTGATCGCCTTCATCGCGGTCGGGCTGGTGCGCGCGACAGGTGCGCTCAATCCCGGCGCCGGCGTCGGCTGGCGCAATTTCACGACCGGCGACGCGCCGTTCGTCGGCGGCGTGCACGCCATGATGAGCGTCGGGCTGATCGCGGGCTTCTCGTTTCTCGGCACCGAACTGGTCGGCGTGACGGCCGGCGAGTCGGAACACCCGCGCACGACGATCCCGCGCGCGGTCAGGCAGATCTTCTGGCGCATCCTGCTGTTCTACGTGCTGGCGATCTTCGTGATCGGGCTGCTGATCCCCTATACCGACCCGAACCTGCTGAAGAGCGACGTGACGGACATCGGCGTCAGCCCGTTCACGCTCGTCTTTCGCCATGCGGGCTTCCCGCTCGCCGCCGATGCGATGAACCTCGTCATCCTGACCGCGGTGCTGTCGGCCGGGAACTCCGGCACCTACGCGGCCACGCGCATGCTGCACAACCTGGCGGCCGAAGGCAACGCACCGGCGCTCCTCGCGACGCTGTCGCCCGGCGGCGTGCCGCGTCACGCGCTGTATGCGACGATGGCCGTCGGCGGGCTGTGCTTCCTGACGTCGCTGTCCGGCAGCCAGCGCATCTACCTGTGGCTGCTGAACACGGCCGGCATCACGGGTTTCATCGCCTGGCTCGGCATCGCGGTCAGCCACTACCGGTTCCGCCGCGGTCTGCTCAGACAGGGGTTCCGCGTCGAACAACTGCCGTATCACGCGAAATGGTTTCCGTTCGGCCCCGTGTTCGCCGCCGCGCTGTGCATCGTGATTTCGCTCGGCCAGAACGATCAGGCGTTCTCCGCGCCGCGGATCGACTGGGCCGAGGTGTTGTCGGTCTATGTCTGGATCCCGCTCTTCATCGTCATCTGGTTCGGCTATCGATGGGCGCGGGGAAGCCGGCTGGTGCGCTACGAGCACATGGAGATCGAGCCGTGGCTCAGGCAGGCCGACGACAGCCGCTTCGAGACTTCCGCCCGGAAGCACGAGCCTCCGGCCGCGTCGTCCCGCCACCCGTGAGAGGATCGGCGAGGCGTCGCCCGCGTGCAACGGACGTCGCCCCGCGCTTGTGCCGCGCGCGCGCCCGCCGCTATACTCCGTCCGTTTTCCTCCTCACCGGACCTCAGCCAAAGTGAACAACTAAGCCCTTCCCGAATGTCGCCGCCGCCGCGTCACGCACGCCGCGCGCAGGGTTTCACGCATTTCCGGAGGAGCTTATGGCTCAGATCACGTCCACCGCGGCGCTCGTCGCGCTTCATCACGTTTCTTTCCGCTTCGACGACGGCGTCACGCTGTTCGATTCGCTCGACCTCATCCTCGACGCCACGCCCACCGGCATCGTCGGCCGCAACGGCATCGGCAAAAGCATGCTCGCGCAACTGATCGCGGGCCGGCTCGCGCCGAACTCGGGCACGATCGACCGTCATACGGCAGTGGCCTATTTCGCGCAGCAACACGACGCGGCGCACGGCGACACGCGGACCGTCGCGGAAGTCGCCGCGCTCGATGCGCCGCTCGCCGCACTCGCCCGCCTGGCGGACGGCTGCGCGCAGGCGGACGACTTCGACCTGATCGCCGAGCGCTGGGATCTGCCTGAGCGGTTGCGCGCGGCGCTCGATGAGGCGGGCCTGCGCGACGTGCAACCCGCGACGCCGGCACGCGCGCTGAGCGGCGGCCAGTTCGCACGCGCCGCGCTGATCGGCGCGCTGCTGTCGGATGCGGGCCTGCTCGTGCTCGACGAACCAACCAACCATCTCGATGCCCCCGGGCGCGCATGGCTGCGCACGGCGCTCGACGGTCGGCGCGGGGGCCTCGTCGTCGTCAGCCACGATCGCGCGCTGCTCGCCGGCGTCGCGCGGATCATCGAGCTGTCGCCGTGGCGCGTCCGCACGTACGGCGGCAACTACGCGTTCTACCGGGCCCAGCGCGACGCAGAGCACGATGCCGCGCAGGCCGCGCTCGATCAGGCGCGCGCCGAGCGCGGCCGCACCAGGAAGCGGCTCGAGCGCGAACACGACACGATCCAGCGCCACGCCGCCGACACGCTGCGCTATGCGAAGACCGCCAACGTGTCGGGCTTCGAACGCGCGAAAATGAAGGGCTCGGCGCGCGACATCATGGGCACGGTGCGGTGCCATCACAACGAGACCAAGTCGACGCTCGACGCGCGCGTGCGGCAGGCCGCCGCGCGCGTCGACGCCGATGCACCCGTGCTCCTGTCGCTGCCCGGCACCGAGGTGAGCGCGCGCCGCCAGCTGTTCACGCTCGACGACGCGCGGCTGCCGTGGCTCGCCGACGACGACCCCGCCGCCACCGTCACCTGGTCGGCGAACGGGCCGCTGCGGATCGCACTCACCGGCCCGAACGGCTGCGGGAAATCGACGCTGCTGCAAGTGCTCGCGGGGCTCGTCGCCCCGCGCGCGGGCCGCTGCGACACGCATGTCGGCGTCGCCTACCTCGACCAGCGACTCGCGCTGCTCGATCCCGAACGCTCGGTCGTCGAGCAGCTGGGGCTGCTCGACACGCCGCTCGCCGAGGGTGAGCTGCGCGGCCGGCTCGCACTGCTGCAACTCGACGCGACGCGCGCGACGCTGCCGACCGGCCGGCTGAGCGGCGGCGAACGCCTCAAGGCGGCGCTCGCCTGCGCGCTGTGGCGCGGCACGCCGGCGCAGCTGCTGCTGCTCGACGAGCCGACCAATCACCTCGATCTCGAATCGGTGCGCGCGTTCGAGACGGCGCTCGCGACCTTCCCCGGCGCGCTCGTGGCCGCCTCGCACGACGACGCGTTTCTCGCCGCGCTCGCGCCCACGCACGCGATGCGCTGGAGCGCGGCCGGCTGGCGCTGCGAGCCGCTCGCCTAGCGCGCGGCGGCGGCCGGACGAAGCGGCCGGAAACGCAGCACGCCGTCCGCGCCCTGCTCGCGCGCGAATTCGCCCGCGAGCCACAGCAGATGCAGGTGGGCGAGCGCCTCGCCGAGCGCGAAGGTCATCTGGTGGATGTCGAGTTCGCGCCGGCGGAACATGATCGGCACGATGTCGGCCGCGCTCATCGGCTGCGCCGCACAGGCCTCGCGCACCTCGTCGGGCCGTGCGCGATGATGCTCGCGCAGCTGCGCGATGCGCGTGTGCAAGCCGCGGAACGGCTTGCCGTGCGACGGCAGCACCAGGGTCTCGGCCGCCATCGCGTCGTAACGGCCGAGCGAATCGAGATACAGCGCGAGCGGATTGGCCTCCGGCTCCAGATCGAACACCGACACGTTGGTCGAGATCCGCGGCAGCACCATGTCGCCGGAGATCAGCACGCCGTCGGCCGCACTGTGCAGCGCGCAATGTTCAGGAGAATGGCCGAAGCCCGTCACGACGCGCCAGTCGCGCGCGCCGATCCGCACCGTGTCGCCCTCACGCAGGCGGCGATAGCGCGGCGGCACGGCGGGCACCAGGTCCGAGTAATAGCTGCGCCGGTTGCGCAGCTTGTCGAGCGCGACGGGGTCTGCCAGGCCGTGACGCGCGAAATGCTCGGCCGCCGCCGCGCCGCCCGCGTTCGAGCCGTTGCCGCCCGCGAGCAGGCAGCCGAACGCGTATTCGCCGAGCGTCATCCACAGCCGCACCTGCCAGCGCGCACGCGCGCCGCCCTCGCACAGCCAGTCGGCCAGGCCGAAATGGTCCGGATGGCAATGCGTGACGAGCACCCGCAACACCGGCAGGCCATCCAGCTTCGTGTCGAACAGCTGCTCCCAATGCGCGCGGATCTCGTCGGTCGCGATCCCGCAATCGACGATCGTCCAGCCCGCCTGCCCGTCGATCTCGTCGCGCAGCAGCCAGAGATTGATGTGATCGAGCGAGAACGGCAGCGGCATGCGCAGCCAGTTCACGCCGGGCGCGACCTCGACGGTGTCGCCCGGCGCGGGCAGCGTGTCGGCGAACGGATAGTCGAGTTGATGTTCCAGGGCGTTCATCGGGGGATCTCGTAGTCGTCGCGCCGGGCACGGCGGCGCGCGGAATCGATTCTATCGCCCCGGGCGAAGACGCGCCCGGGCGCGCGCCGGCAGGCGCAAAAAAGTTCACGCCATGATCCTTGATAAAGGTGGATCATTGCCGGAAGATGTCCCGATCGTCGGCGAACCTCGCGGAATCCGCCTTTCACCGCCGTTTCCCGCCCGCGCCGGGAACGCCGGCATCGGGCCCGCGCAGCGCTAAAATATCGAAGGCTCCCCGTCCTGAGCGTGCACGCCCCATGAATCACTTTCCCAAACTCCTGTCCTCGCAGATCGGCTTCGATGTCGCGCAGACCATGCTCGAGCACTTCGACCACCACTACCGGGTGTTCCGCGCCGCGGCGGTGGAGGCGCAGCTGCTGTTCGAGCGCGCCGACTGGCACGGGCTGCAGAAGCTCGCGCGGGAGCGGATCACGTCCTACGACGACCGCGTGCAGGAATGCGTGGAGCTGCTCGAAGACGAATACGACGCGGAACACATCGACGACGATGTCTGGCAGCAGATCAAGCTGCACTACATCGGGCTCCTGACCTCGCACCGCCAGCCCGAGTGCGCGGAGACCTTCTTCAATTCGGTGTGCTGCAAGATCCTGCACCGCTCGTATTTCAACAACGCTTTCATCTTCGTGCGCCCGGCGATCTCGACCGAGTACATCGAGAACGACGAGCCGGCCGCGAAACCGACCTACCGCGCCTACTACCCGGGCAGCGACGGGCTCGCCGCGACGCTCGAGCGGGTCGTCACGAACTTCCAGCTCGCGCCGCCGTTCGAGGACCTCACGCGCGACATCGGCTGCGTGATGCAGGCGATCCAGGACGACTTCGGCACGTTCAGCGAAGCGGTCAATTTCCAGATCCACGTGCTGTCGTCGCTGTTCTTCCGCAACAAGACCGCCTACATCGTCGGCCGCATCATCAACGGCGACAGCGTGCTGCCGTTCGCGGTGCCGATCCGCCACGCGCGGCCCGGCGCGCTCGCGCTCGACGCGGTGCTGCTGCGCCGCGAGCAGCTGCAGGTGATCTTCAGCTTCTCGCACTCGTATTTCCTCGTCGACATGAACGTGCCGTCCGCGTACGTCGCGTTCCTCGGCACGATCATGCCGGGCAAGCCGAAGGCGGAGATCTACACCTCGCTCGGCCTGCAGAAGCAGGGCAAGAACCTGTTCTACCGCGACCTGCTGCACCACCTGTCGCATTCGAGCGACCGCTTCATCATCGCGCCCGGCATCAAGGGGCTGGTGATGCTGGTGTTCACGCTGCCGTCGTTCCCGTACGTGTTCAAGATCATCAAGGACAGCTTCCCGCCGCCCAAGGAAACCACGCGCGCGCAAATCATGGAGAAGTACCAGCTCGTGAAGCGCCACGATCGCGTCGGACGCATGGCCGACACGCTCGAATACTCGAGCGTCGCGCTGCCGCTCGCGCGACTCGACCACGCGCTCGTGCGCGAGCTGGAGAAGGAGGTGCCGTCGCTGCTCGAGTACGAGGGCGACGATCTCGTCATCAAGCACCTGTACATCGAGCGACGCATGGTGCCGCTCAACCTGTACCTGCAGAACGGCAGCGACGCGGAAGTCGAGCACGGCGTGAAGGAATACGGCAACGCGGTGAAGGAACTGATCAAGGCGAACATCTTCCCGGGCGACATGCTGTACAAGAACTTCGGCGTGACGCGCCACGGCCGCGTGGTGTTCTACGACTACGACGAGATCGAATACCTGACCGACTGCAACGTGCGGCGCGTGCCGGCGCCGCGCAACGAGGAGGATGAAATGTCGGGCGAGCCGTGGTACTCGGTCGGCCCGCACGACATCTTCCCCGAGACCTACGGCCCGTTCCTGCTCGGCGAGCCGCGCGTGCGCGAGCATTTCCTGCGGCATCATGCCGACTTCTTCGAGCCCGCGCTGTGGCAGGACAGCAAGGATCACCTGCTGCGCGGCGAACTACCCGATTTCTACGCCTACGACGCGGCGCTGCGTTTTCGCATCCGCTATCCGGCGCGCTTCGGCGAACCCGCGGCCGCCGACGGCGCGCGGCGCGCCGCCTGAACGCGTCCTCCCCATCACCCTTCATGCACGGAAACCTACCGCGATGAACCTCACCGATCACCCGCTGGCCCACCTGTTCGAAAACAACGATGCGTGGGTCAAGCGCAAGCTCGAAGACGATCCGCAATACTTCTCGCGCCTCGCCGACCAGCAGGCGCCCGAGTATCTGTGGATCGGCTGCTCCGACTCGCGCGTGCCCGCCAACCAGATCATCGGCCTGCCGCCCGGCGAGGTGTTCGTGCATCGGAACATCGCGAACGTGGTCGTGCACACCGACCTGAACTGCCTCTCGGTGCTCCAGTTCGCGGTCGACCTGCTGCGCGTCAAGCACATCATGGTGGTCGGCCATTACGGCTGCTCGGGCGTGAACGCCGCGCTGCTGAACCGCCGCGTCGGGCTCGCCGACAACTGGCTGCACCACGTGCAGGACGTGCGCGAGAAGCACGCGGGCCTGCTCGACGAGTGGCCGGTCGGCGAGGCCCGCTACCGCCGCCTGATCGAACTGAACGCGATCGAGCAGGTCGTCAACGTGTGCCGCACCACGATCGTCAACGACGCCTGGGCGCGCGGCCAGTCGCTGACCGTGCACGGGCTCGTCTACGGCGTGCACGATGGCCGCATGCGCAATCTCGGGATGGCGGTGTCGCAACCCGAGGAACTGGACGCGACCTATCGCCGCTGCGTCGAGGGCATCTCGGCCACGCGCGCGCACTCGGCCGACAATGACATGGTGGCCGCCGATGCCGCGAAGCTCGCCGGGGCCACCGAACTGATTGCCAAAACCATCAAGGAGACAAAGCATGACGGCTGTTAACCACGATCCGATCGTCATCGCCGCGGCGGCGCGCACGCCGATGGCGGGCTTCCAGGGCGATTTCACCTCGCTCGCCGCGCCGCAGCTCGGCGCAGTCGCGATCGCCGCCGCGCTCGCGCGCTCGGGGCTCGACGCCGCGCGGATCGACGAGGTCGTGATGGGCTGCGTGCTGCCCGCGGGCCAGGGCCAGGCGCCCGCGCGGCAGGCGTCGCTCGGCGCAGGCCTGCCGCTCGGCGCGGGCTGCACCACGATCAACAAGATGTGCGGTTCCGGCATGCGCGCCGCGATGTTCGCGCACGACATGCTGGTGGCCGGCTCGGCCGAGGTGATGATCGCGGGCGGCATGGAAAGCATGAGCAACGCGCCGTACCTGCTGCCCAAGTCGCGCGGCGGGATGCGCATGGGCCACGGCCAGGTGCTCGATCACATGTTCCTCGACGGGCTCGAGGACGCCTACGAGAAGGGCCGCCTGATGGGCACCTTCGCCGAGGAATGCGCGAGCGAGTACGGCTTCACGCGCGAAGCGCAGGATGCGTTCGCGATCGAATCGCTCGCGCGCGCCAAGCGCGCCAACGAAGACGGTTCGTTCGACTGGGAAATCGCCCCCGTGACGGTGTCGGGCAAGAAGGGCGACGCCGTGATCCGGCTCGACGAACAGCCGTTCAAGGCGAACCCGGACAAGATCCCGACGCTCAAGCCCGCGTTCAGCAAGACCGGCACGGTGACGGCCGCCAATGCGTCGTCGATCTCCGACGGCGCCGCCGCGCTCGTGATGATGCGCGCCTCGACCGCCGAACGCCTCGGCGCGCAGCCGCTCGCGCGCGTGGTCGGCCACGCGACCTTCGCGCAGGAACCCTCGCGCTTCACGACCGCGCCCGTCGGCGCGATCCGCCGGCTGTTCGACAAGAACGGCTGGCGCGCGGCCGAGGTCGATCTCTACGAGATCAACGAAGCGTTCGCGGTGGTCGCGATGGCCGCGATGCGCGACCACGACCTGCCGCACGACAAGGTCAACGTGAACGGCGGCGCGTGCGCGCTCGGCCACCCGATCGGCGCGTCCGGCGCGCGGATCCTCGTCACGCTGCTCGGCGCGCTGCGCGCACGCGGCGGCCGGCGCGGAGTCGCGAGCCTGTGCATCGGCGGCGGCGAGGCCACCGCGAGGGGTATTGAACTGATCTGAGCCCCCCGGGGCAGGAGTCCTTCGATGAAAACCGTATTGATCGTCGGTGCGTCGCGCGGCCTCGGCCGCGAATTCGCACGCCAGTACAAGCGCGACGGCTGGAACGTGATCGCCACCGCCCGCGACGAAGAGGCGCTGCGCGCGTTGCAGGCGCTCGGCGCCGACGCGCACGCGCTCGACATCGCGCAGCCCGAGCAGATCGCCGCGCTGGGCTGGAAGCTCGACGGCGAACGGCTCGATGCGGCGATCCTGGTGTCGGGCGTGTTCGGCCCGCACACCGAGGGCGTCGAGACCGTCACGGCGGAGGACTTCGACTCGGTCATGCATACCAACGTGCGCGGCCCGATGCAGCTGCTGCCGATCCTGCTGCCGCTCGTCGAGGACACGCACGGCGTGCTCGCGGCGGTGTCGAGCCGGATGGGCAGCATCAGCGAGGCGACCGGCACGACCGGCTGGCTGTACCGGGTCAGCAAGGCGGCGCTCAACGACGCGGTGCGGATCGCGTCGCTGCAGACCCGCCACGCGGCCTGCCTGTCGCTGCATCCGGGCTGGGTGCGCACCGACATGGGCGGCGCGCAGGCCGCGATCGACCCCGAGACCAGCGTCACCGGCATGCGCCGCGTGATCGCGCAGGCCGCGGGCGACCGCGAGCAGTCGAACGGCCGCTTCTTCCAGTACGACGGCATCGAGCTGGGCTGGTAAGCTGCCGGGTCCTCGATCCCGACCCGTTCGCATGTCCGCTTCCCGACCTCTCGACTGCCCGTGCGGCGGCGCCGCGCCCAACCGCCCGGCCGGCGCGAGCGCGCCGCGCTTCGCCGCCTGCTGCGGCCGCTTCCTCGACGGCGGCGCGTACGCGTCCGACGCGCTCGAACTGATGCGCTCCCGCTACAGCGCCTACGTGCTCGGCGACACTCGCTACCTGCGCGACACCTGGGATCCGCGCACCTGCCCGCCCGACCTCGACGCGCAGGCCGACCCGCCGCACTGGCTCGGCCTGTCGATCAAGCGTCACGCGCCGCTCGGTGCGACCCGCGCCGTGGTCGAGTTCGTCGCGCGCTACAAGATCGGCGGACGCGCGCACCGCCTGCACGAAACCAGCCGCTTCACGCGCGGCGACGACGGCCGCTGGCGCTACGTCGACGGCGACGTGAGCGAGCGCTGAAGCGCGTGCGGCGCACCCCGCCGCATGTTTCGGACTTCGCTGATTGATCGGACGCGACGCGGCCCGATATCGTGTGCCCCTGGTTCAGATCCGACAGGGAACCGCATCCGATGCCGCCTCGCCCCGCCACCCCCGCTCCGTTTTACCTGCCCGTCTGCCCGCCCGTCTGCGCGGGCCCGTTCGAACTGCGCCCGCCCGGCCTGCCGGCCGATGTGCAAGCGCTGCACGACCCGCTCGTCGGCGCCGTCGTCGGCTACGCCCATCCCACCTGCTACGGCGTGTGGATCCTCGACCTCGACGGCCAATGCGTGTCGTCGCTCCCCGTGCGCGCGCTCGACCGCGATACGGCCATTGCGCTCCGCGCGCAGCTGCGCCGGCGCTTCGCGGCCCTGCAGCGCACCGCGCCGCGGGTCGCCGTATCCCCGGCGCAGCTGCGCGACGACACGCGCTTCGTGCCCGCGCATATCCTGCGGCTCGCGATCCGTTACGGCGTCCGCTCGCCGGATCGCGCGGGCCATCCCGGCATCAGCCGCTATGCGGCCCCGCTCGTGCGCCAGGGCCTCGCCTATCGCCTCGCGCTCGCGGTGCGCGATCACGACGACACGGTCCTCCATGTCAGCTACCAGCGATAGCGGCCGCGCCGCGCCGCCCGTCACCGTGCATCCGCTGGCGTTCGCGCATCCGGCCCGCGCCAGCGTGCTGTGGGATCGCGAATGCTTCACGCTGCTCGGCAGCGTCGCTTACCAGCACGCCGCCGTGCGACCCGGCGGCGCGCCGGAACAACCCTTCGACCTGCCCGCCGCCACGCGCGTGATCGTCGCCGGCCCGCTGGCGCTGACGCTCGACGACCTGGGCCGGCTCACCGCGTTCGACTTCTACACGAACCCGGCCGGCTGGCGGCGCGCCGAGCGCCTGCCCGTCGCGCGCCCGGCCATCGTCACGCCCCGCCTGGCCGGTGCGTTCGACGCGCTCGGCCGCCTCGGCGCGCGCGAGCCCGCCGCCTGGCATGCGCGCGCGACCGATACGCTGCGGCTCGTGTGGCGCGACGCCTCGGTGTGGTACGCGATCGCGCCCGGCGTGTCGGTCGCCGCGGCCGACGACGGCACGCTCGCGCAGCTCGACATCGCCGGTTTTCCGCTGCCGGTGGCGGCGCAATGACGCGCGGCGTCGAAATCGCGCTCGACGCCGGCTTTGCGCCGCGTCACGATGCGTGCACCTTCCTCGCCGGCCGCTTCGTTCGATACCTCACACTTCCTGCACGCGCCTCGGCCGGCCGCCTGGCGATTCGTCTGACGAGACACCGTGCACGGGCGCGCCGTCGCGCCGGATCCGCCCCGATCCGGCAGCCGTTTCGCCGCTCGACCGACGCGTTTGTCAGCGGCCGCCGGGGCGGCGTTGCCAACGCAGACGCCGGGTAACTCCGGCATTGCACAGCGCGAAATTGTCGGGCTACGATGAGGGTCATTCGGGTCTACGATCTCAACGGATACGGCAGATGGCGTTCAGCAAGGCAGTAGTGGGATGGATGGCGGCTTGCGTGCTGTCGGCCGCTCAGGCCGGACCGCTGCCTGCCGCCGCGCCGCCCGGCGCCGGCGGCGCGCTCGCCAACGCCGAGCGCTTCGACTACGCCGATTCCGGCCTGCCCCAGGTGGCCGCCGATCTCAACGAGCAGGTGATCCGCATTCCGGTCGACGCGGCCGGCGCGGTCACCCTCGAAGCCACCGTGTTCAAGCCCGACGGCCCCGGCCCGTTCCCGCTCGTCATCTTCAATCACGGCAAGAATTCAGGCGACCTGCGCGACCAGCCGCGCAGCCGGCCGCTGTCGTTCGCGCGCGAATTCGTGCGGCGCGGCTACGCCGTCGTCGCGCCGAACCGCCAGGGCTTCGCCGGCTCGGGCGGCGCCTACGTGCAGGAAGGCTGCGACGTCGAGCGCAACGGCCTCGCCCAGGCGCGCGACGTCGAGGCGACCATCGGCTACATGACGAAGCTGCCGTACGTCGGTGCGCAGCACGTCCTCGTCGCCGGCACCTCGCACGGCGGCATGGTGTCGCTCGCGTACGGCACCGAGGCCGCGCCCGGCGTGAAAGGCATCATCAATTTCTCGGGCGGCCTGCGCCAGGACCTGTGCCCGAACTGGCAGAAGAACCTCGTCGGCGCGTTCGACACCTACGGCGCCGAAACCCACGTGCCGTCGCTGTGGCTGTACGGCGACAACGATTCGGTGTGGTCGCCCTCGCTCGTCGGACAATTGCGCAACGCCTACATGGCGCACGGCGCCAGCACGCTGTTCGTCGACTTCGGCCGCTACAAGGACGACGCGCACCGGATCATCGTCGACCGCGACGGCGTGCCGATCTGGTGGCCGCCCGTCGGCGCGTTCCTGGCCCAGCTGAAGCTGCCGGCCGCCGTGCGCTATGCGGTGGCCAGCCCGCGCGAGCCGAACGCGAGCGGCTACGCGTCGATCGATGCAGTCGACGCGGTGCCGTTCCTCGACGACGCGGGCCGCGAAGGCTATCGCCACTTCCTGAACCAGCACCCGAGCCGCGCGTTCGCAGTGTCGAGCGACGGTGCGTGGTCCTGGGCCGAAGGCGGCGACGACCCGATGGCGCTCGCGCTCGACAACTGCAAGCAACAGGGGACAGGTCCCTGCAAGCTGTATGCGGTCAACGACCGGGTCGTCTGGCGCGACGCCACGCGCAGCGCGGACGCCAGCCCGGCAAGCGACGCCCCGACTACCGCGCACGCGCTCGCGAGCCGCTGATTCCCGCATCGCGCTCCCCTCGACGTTTCGTCTGATCGTTCAGGCATGCGGGCCGCGCCGTCGGGTCCGCACCGAGGCCTGAACGAGACCGCCTCGGCCGCGCATCGCCCCCCCGCCGCCCTCACGCTCCCGGCCCAGCCGCTGAAAACGCCGGCCGCAGCCGCGCCTTTTTCCGCTCCCGAACAGATTTCCCTCCGTCGAGGGGCGTCACTTTGCCGTCGTCAAAAGCAGACTTCTCCAAGGAACGCGCCCGAACCGTCGCGAGACGTCGACAACTGCCCGCAACTCCATGCCAGATAAGGCTCAGCGGGTTTGTAACGACTAGTGCAACGAAGCGCGGAACGCGCTAATCTCGGCCCGGTTTTGGTTTTGCACGCATGCGTTTTCACGCCGCCCTGGGCCGCCCGTCGGCCATCAGATGCGGCGGCGGGCCGCGCCCCCGTGGCGGCGCCCGCAACGCCGCGTCTTCGTCCCGGAGTCGTCTTGAATACACCAGCGACCGATGACTGGGTCGCGCGCAGCCTGCGCGCGGTCTGGCATCCCTGCACCCAGATGAAGCACCATGAGCGGCTGCCGCTCATTCCGATCGCGCGCGGCCACGGCCCGTGGCTGTACGATCGCGCCGGCCGGCGCTATCCCGATGCGATCAGCTCGTGGTGGGTGAACCTGTTCGGTCACGCGAACCCGCGCATCAACGCGGCGCTCAAGGACCAGCTCGACACGCTCGAACACGCGATGCTCGCGGGCTGCACGCACGAGCCCGCCATCGAACTCGCGGAGCGGCTCTCCGCGCTCACGCAGCACACGCTCGGCCATGCGTTCTTCGCGTCGGACGGCGCGTCCGCCGTCGAGATCGCGCTGAAGATGAGCTTCCACACCTGGCGCAATCGCGGCCAGGACGCGAAGCGCGAATTCGCCTGCGTCGCGAACGGCTATCACGGCGAGACGGTCGGCGCGCTCGGCGTCACCGACGTGCCGCTCTTCAGGGATGCGTACGACCCGCTGATCCGCGCCGCGCACGTGGTCGCGTCGCCCGACGCGCGCCTCGCGCAGCCGGGCGAAAGCGCGGCCGACGTCGCCGCGCGCGCGCTCGCCGATGTCGAGCGGCTGTTCAACGAACGCGGCGACCGGATCGCCGCGCTGATCATCGAGCCGCTCGTGCAGTGCGCGGCCGGCATGGCGATGCACGATCCGTCCTACGTGCGCGGCTTGCGCGCGCTGTGCGACGCGCACGAGGTGCACCTGATCGCCGACGAAATCGCGGTGGGCTGCGGCCGCAGCGGCACTTTCTTCGCCTGCGAGCAGGCTGGCGTGTGGCCCGACCTGCTGTGCCTGTCGAAGGGCATCACGGGCGGCTACCTGCCGCTGTCGATCGTGCTGTCGCGCGATGACATCTTCGCGGCGTTCTACGACGACGACACCGCACGCGGCTTCCTGCATTCGCATTCGTACACGGGCAATCCGCTCGCCTGCCGCGCGGCGCTCGCGACGCTCGACCTGTTCGCGAGCGACGACGTGCTCGCCGCCAACGCGCGCAAGTCGGCGCGGCTGCGCGACGCGCTCCGGCCGCTCGCCGCGCATCCCCGCGTGCGGCACCTGCGCGAGCGCGGCACGATCTTCGCGTTCGACGTCGCGCTCGACGGCGAGGCCGCACGCACGTTCCCGCGCCGCTTCTTCGAGCACGCGCTCGCGCGCGAAACCCTGCTGCGCCCGCTCGGCGCCACGGTCTATCTGATGCCGCCGTACATCCTCGACGACGACGAGCTCGCGTGGCTCGCCGCGCGCACGCTCGACACGCTCGACGCCACGCTCGAAGGAGCCGCCGCATGACTCATCCCCTCCTCGATACGCTCGCCCGCGGCCTCGCCGCCCTCGACGCCGACGGCCTGCGCCGCCGGCGCCGCATCGCCGATACCGCGTGCGACGCCCACATGACGGTCGACGGCCGGACGATCATCGGTTTCGCGAGCAACGACTACCTCGGCCTCGCCGCGCATCCCCGGCTCGTCGACGCGTTCGCCGAAGGCGCGCGCCGCTACGGCTCCGGCAGCGGCGGCTCGCACCTGCTCGGCGGACACTCGCGCGCGCACGCGCGGCTCGAGGACGAGCTGGCCGCGTTCGCGGGCGGCTTCTGCGATGCGCCGCGCGCGCTGTACTTCAGCACCGGCTACATGGCGAACCTCGCCGCCTTGACCGCGCTCGCCGGACGCGGCGCGACGATCTTCTCCGATGCGCTGAACCACGCGTCGCTGATCGACGGCGCACGGCTGTCGCGCGCGACCGTGCAGGTCTATCCGCACCGCGACACCGACGCGCTCGCCGCGCTGCTCGCCGCCTCCGACGCCGAGACCAAGCTGATCGTCACCGATACGGTGTTCAGCATGGACGGCGACATCGCGCCGCTCGCGCGCCTCGTCGCGCTCGCGGAGGCGCACAACGCCTGGCTCGTCACCGACGACGCGCACGGCTTCGGCGTGCTCGGCCCGCAGGGGCGCGGCGCGCTCGCCGCGCAGGCGCTGCGCTCGCCGAACCTCGTCTACGTCGGCACGCTCGGCAAGGCGGCGGGCGTCGCGGGCGCCTTCGTCGTCGCGCACGAGACCGCCATCGAATGGCTGGTCCAGCGCGCGCGCAGCTACATCTTCACGACGGCCGCGCCGCCGTCGGTCGCGCACGCGGTGTCCGCGAGCCTCGAACTGATCGGCGGCGCCGAGGGCGACGCGCGCCGCGCGCACCTCGGCCAGCTGATCGAGCGCACCCGCGCGATCCTGCGCCGCACCCGCTGGCACGCGCCCGACTCGCAGACGGCGGTGCAGCCGCTCGTGATCGGCGACAACGAGACGACGCTCGCCGCGATGGCCGCGCTCGACGAGCACGGCCTGTGGGTGCCCGCGATCCGGCCGCCGACGGTGCCCGCCGGCACCTCGCGGCTGCGCATCTCGCTGTCGGCCGCGCATTCGTTCGACGATCTCGCGCGCCTCGACGCCGCGCTCGCGCATGCGGGCGACGCGGCCGCCGCGCAGGAGGCGCGCGCCGCATGAACGCTCCGCTTTCGCTGTTCGTCACCGGCACCGACACCGAGATCGGCAAGACCTTCGTCAGCGCCGCCCTGCTGCACGGCTTCGCGCGCCACGGGCTGCGCGCCGCCGCGATGAAGCCGATCGCCGCGGGCGCCTACGAGCGCGACGGGGTCTGGCGCAACGAAGACGCGGACCAGCTCGACGCCGCCGCGAACGTCGCGCTGCCGCCCGCGATCCGCACGCCGTTCCTGCTGAAAGCGCCCGCCGCGCCGCACATCGTCGCCGCCGAGGAGCGCGTGACGCTCGACATCGGCACGATCGTCGCCGCGCACCAGCGCGCGGGCGAGGCGGCCGACATCGTGGTGGTCGAAGGCGTCGGCGGGTTCCGCGTGCCGCTCGACACCACCCGCGACACCGCCGACCTCGCGGTCGCGCTCGGCCTGCCGGTGGTGCTCGTGGTCGGCATGCGGCTCGGCTGCATCAACCATGCGCTGCTCACCGCCGACGCGATCGCCGCGCGCGGCCTGAGCATCGCCGGCT
>NZ_JAAGNW010000010.1:50998-57078 GCF_010645215.1 Burkholderia multivorans
ATCGACCCGGCGATGGGTTATGCCGACGAGAACCTCGACACGCTGCGCCTGTGGCTCGAACGCGAGCATCGCGCGCCGCTCGTCGGCAGCCTCGCGCACCAGAGCCCGCCCGATCCCGCGCGCGCATCGCACGCGCTCGATATTCCCCGCTTGCTGGACACGCTGCGCGCTGCGCGCCGCGCGTCCTGATTGCCCCTTCAACGTTCCCACGACACAACCAGGAAACGACATGACCGAAGCCCAGACCGCCTCCCCGACGCCCGCCGCCGTGCCGGTGGCTGCACCCGCCGCCCCGCGCTGGCGCGTGGCCGACGTGCTCGCGCTGTACGAGCTGCCGTTCAACGACCTGATGTTCCGCGCGCAGCAGGCGCATCGCGAGCACTTCGACGCGAACGCGATCCAGCTGTCGACGCTCTTGTCGATCAAGACCGGCGGCTGCGAGGAAGACTGCGGCTACTGCTCGCAATCGTCGCACCACGAGACGGGCCTCAAGGCCGAGAAGCTGATGGACGTCGACGCGGTGCTCACCGCCGCGCGCGTCGCGAAGGACAACGGCGCGACCCGCTTCTGCATGGGCGCGGCCTGGCGCAATCCGAAGGACCGCCATCTCGAGCCGATCAAGGACATGATCCGCGGCGTGAAGGAGATGGGCATGGAGACCTGCGTGACGCTCGGCATGCTGGAGGCGCATCAGGCGCAGGCGCTGTCGGAAGCGGGCCTCGACTACTACAACCACAACCTCGACACCTCGCCCGAGTTCTACGGCCAGGTGATCTCGACGCGCACCTACCAGGACCGCCTCGATACGCTCGACCGCGTGCGCGACGCCGGCATCAACGTGTGCTGCGGCGGCATCATCGGCATGGGCGAATCGCGCCGCGAGCGCGCGGGCCTGATCACCCAGCTCGCGAACCTGAACCCGTATCCGGAATCGGTGCCGATCAACAACCTGGTGGCGATCGAGGGCACGCCGCTCGAAGGCACCGCGGCGCTCGACCCGTTCGAGTTCGTGCGCACGATCGCGGTCGCGCGCATCACGCTGCCGAAGGCGATGGTGCGCCTGTCGGCCGGCCGCGAGCAGCTCGACGACGCGATGCAGTCGCTGTGCTTCCTCGCGGGCGCGAACGCGATGTTCTACGGCGACCAGCTGCTGACCACCGGCAATCCGCAGGCGGAAGCCGACCGGCAGCTGCTCGCGCGGCTCGGGATGCGCACGGAAGTCGCGCAGCAGATGCCGAAGGAAGCCGCGCAGTCCTGCGGGCATGGCGCGGCGAACTGATCGCCCGGTCCGGGCCGCCGCGCCGGCGGCCCGACGGCGCCTGCCCTGCTCCGCGTTGCGCGGGGCTTTTTAGGGCGAGTCCAATAGACCCGATAGGTGAGCGTGCATTACCGTGCACGGCATCGTCGCGACCGGCCCGCACGGCCCGCGACGAGCCGTGACGGAATCCTCCCAGGAGCGCGCGCATGACCCCGATCGACATCGAGCAGGCCGTCTTCGACCTCGTCGAGGAATACAACGGCCTGTCCCTCTTCGGCTTCAGGCGCCGCCTCCTTACGCTCGACACGGATTTCAACGCCGACATGAAGCTGAGGCCGGTCGCGGCGCGCAATCTGCTGGACACCTACTTCGCGCGCTTCCAGGTGGACCCCGGCCGCTTCAACTTCACGCTGCGGCTCCGCCGCCGCCGGCCGCCGCGGCTCACCCTGCGCATGCTGGCCGAGTCCGCGCGCGCCGGACGCTGGCTGTACGACTGACGCGCCGAAACTGCTACGCCGCTGCGTCCAGCACGGCGCGCACCTTCGCCACCTGACGCGCGTCGACGGGCGCGAGCACCTCGCCGCGCTCGCGCACGCCCGAGCCGAAATGCACCGCGCGCACGCCGGTCGCACGCGCGAATTCCCCGACCGCCTCCACCGTCAGCCCCGCGCCCGCGAGCACCGTGCACGATGCGCCCGCCGCGCGCCGCACCATCCGCGCGATCACGTCGCGGCCGTCCAGCGCCGAAGGATGGCCGCCCGAGGTCAGCACCGACGTCACCGCCGGCACGCGCAGCAGCACCTCGAACGCCGCGTTGAGATCGCGTGCGACATCGAACGCGCGATGGAAGGTCAGCGGACGGCCGTCCGCCGCCTCGGCGACGCGCTGCAGCGCCTTCACGTCGATGTCGCCGTGCGCGTCGAGCATGCCGAACACGATGCCGTGCGCGCCGGCCGCGACCGCCGCGCGCACGTCGCGCACGATCGTCGCGAGATCGTCGGCGTCGTAGTGAAACGAGCGGCTGTGCGGCCGCACGATCACGTTGACCGGGATCGGCACCGCGGCCACCACGGTTTCGATCAGCCCGACGCTCGGCGTCAGGCCGCCTTCGCCGATCGCCGTCACGAGTTCGAGCCGGTCCGCGCCCGCGCGGGCGGCGGTGCGGGCGTCGCCGACCGTGGTGGCGATCACTTCGAGGAGCAGGGAGGAGGCAGGCATCGGCGGGCTCGTCGTCGGGTGGGATCAGCCTGCATCCTACCCGACCCGCCGCGGCCGCTCAGTCGAGAAAGTCCGCGTATTCCTTGCGCGCGTACCCTTGCAGCCGGGCCCACGGCGCCGTCGCGGCGCGCGCGACCGGCGTCAGCGTGAGCTTGCGCGTGACGCGGCCGTCCGCGCTCCGGTACGCGATCGCGAGCGGCGCCTGCAGCGTCTCGCTCCACAGGATCCGGTTCAGGCCCTGCGCGCCGGCCGTCGCGACCTTCTGTTCGTACCAGCGCGTGCCCGGCGCGCGGCCCGGCTTCGCGCTCGCCGCGAGCGGCTTCAGACGCGCGGGCGGCGTCAGGTAGTACGCGTTGTCCCACGAACCGTCGAAGCCGGTGGTCTCGTATTCGGCCGGCGGCACGTCGACGACGGTCCGCTCGGCGGCGCTCACGTACTCGATCCGCGCGCGCTGGCCGTCATAGGTCACATGACGCGCCGCCGACGCGAAATCGAAGTGCTTGTGGCCGGCGTGCGCCTGCGCCGCGACGGGCCCCGCCGCGTCCGACGCATGAGCGTGCGCATGCCCGTGTGCCGCCTCGCTCTCGCCGTCCGCGCCGGGCTTCACGCGCTCGACCCACACATGCCCCTCGCGCCGCACCATCCGCTCGCGATACGAGGTGGTGCGCGTCACGCCGTCGGCGCCCACCGTCACGCTTTCGTGCAGCAGCACCGCGTCGAGCGCGGGTGCGGGCGCGGCGCAGGCCAGCGCCGCCGCGCAGCCGCACGCGAGGCCCGCGAAGGCCCGCCTTCCGATTCCGTTCATCGCCGCCCGCCCGGAAGCCGAACGCCGCGCGCACGAGACCGAACACCTTCGTGTTGTCGATCGTGCCCTTGAACGCCTTCGCATCGGCGCCGTCCGCGAACAGCATCACGTCGCCGCCGCCGTGCGTCTCCGATCCCGGCCCGCCGACCCGCACGCCGACCTCCTGCAGGTAGGCCTCGTCCGTCACGACCGCCGAATCGACCGAGGTGCGCACGTTCGGCCGGTTCGCGCCGTTGCCGAACACGAGCGTCGTGTAGGTGTTGCCGTCCGCGTCCTTGTTCGGCTGGCCGTCGCGATAGCTGCGGCTGATGTCGAGGATCGGATTGCCGCGCTTCGAGTAGCCGTTGATCGTCATCGTGTGATCGTGGTCGGCCGTCACGACGATCAGCGTGTTCGACAGATCGACCTTCGACAGCGCGACGCGGATCGCCTCGTCGAACGCAGCGGCATCCTCGAGCGCGCGCTTCGCATTGGTGCCGTGCAGCGCGTGGTCGATGCGGCCGCCCTCGACCATCAGGAAATAGCCGTTCGGATTCTGCGCGAGCACGTCGATCGCCTTCGAGGTCATCTCCGCGAGGCTCGGCTGCGTCGGCCCCTCGCCCTTGCCGGCGGCGCGGTCCAGTTCATATTCGAGGTGGCTCGTCGTGCTGAACAGCCCGATCAGCTTGCCCTGCTTGACCTGCGCGAGCTGGTCCTTGGTCGCCGCGACCGCATAGCCCTTCGCGCGCAGTTCGGCGAGCAGGTTGCGCCCGTCCGCGCGGCCGCGCTTGTTGCTCGTGGAATCGTACGGAGTCCAGTGGTTGCGGCCGCCGCCCATCAGCACGTCGACGCCGTCGCCCAGCGCCGCGTTGTAGCCCACCCCGCCCGGCACCGCCTGCGCGGCGATGTCGTACTGCGCATCGCGATGGCAGATGTGCGAGTAGGTCGCGGCCGGCGTCGCGTGGGTCAGCTCGGTGGTCGTGACCGCGCCGGTCGCCTTGCCGCGCGCCTTCGCGAGTTCGAGCAGCGTCGGCACCGCGCGGCCGTTGCCCGGCGCGCAGTTGTTGACGGTCTTGTTGCCGTTCGCGTCCGCGCCCGGCGCGACCGCACGCGTGTCGGACGACATCGACAGCACTTCGTTGTTCATCTTCACGCCGGTCATGTACGCGGCCATCGACGGCGCGCTGTCGGTCGTCTGCGCGTCGTTCGAGAAGGTCTTCACGCGCGCGGTGCGCGCGAGCTTCTCCATCGTCAGCTGGCCCGCCTCACCCACCTTGTAGATGCGGCTCGCGGTGACCGTGGTCGGCCCCATGCCGTCGCCCAGAAAGAAGATCACGTTCTTCGCCTGGCCCGCGGCCTGCGCCGTCTGGCCGAAGCCCATGCCCGCGATACCCGCCGCGGCCAGCGTCGCCGCCGCGATGCGCTTGATAGTCGACATCCTGTATTCCCCTGTTCCCTGATAGGCCGCGCTCACAGCTGCACCGCGTTGCGGACCAGCTCGAACACCTTGTTGTTCTCGATCACGCCGTGGAATTGCTCCGCGCCCTTGCCGATCGCGCCGAGGAACACGTCGGTGCCGCCGTGCGTTTCACCGCCCTTGTCCATCCGCACGACCGCTTCCTGGCGGTAGTCGTCCGCGCCCGTCACCGCATCGGTGAGGTTGGTGCCCGCGCGGCTGCCCTGCACGCGGTTCTCGCCGTTGCCGAAGCCGATGATCGTGTACGGCGCGCCGTCCGCGTCCTTCGCGACCGCGCCGTTCTGATAATTGCGCAGCACGCCGAGCACGCCCGGCTTGCCCGCCTCGGTCTTGCCCGTGCGCGCCGCATAGCCGTTCAGCACCAGCGTGTGGTCGTGGTCGGCCGTGACCACGATCAGCGTGTTCTCGAGCTTCGGATCGGTCTTGCGCACCTTGTCGAGCGTCGCGCGGATCGCGTTGTCGAATGCGATCGTGTCCTGCAGCGCGCGCTTCGCGTTGGTGTCGTGCAGCGCGTGGTCGATCCGGCCGCCCTCGACCATCAGGAAATAGCCTTTCTGGTTCTTCTGCAGCACGTCGAGCGCGCGCGTGGCCATGTCGGCGAGGCTCGGCTCCTTGGCCGGGTTGCGATCGAGGTCGTAGCTCATGTGGCTCGACGTGAAGAGGCCGAGCAGCTTGCCGCTCCTGGTCGCGTCGGCCGCCTGCAGCTCGTCGCGGGTCTGCGCGACCGCGTAGCCCTTCGCCTTGAACTCGGTGACGAGATTGCGCCCGTCGACGCGCTTGCCGCCGCCGTCCTTCGGCACGAAGAACTGCGAACCGCCGCCGAGCACGACGTCGACGCCGTCGCGCAGCGCCGCGTTGTAGCCCGCGCCGCCCGGCACGAGCTGCGCGGCGATGTCGTTCTCCGCGTCGCGGTGGCACACGTGCGAATAGGTCGCGGCGGGCGTCGCGTGGGTGACGCGCGTGGTGGTGACCACGCCCGTGCCCATGCCGCGTTCCTTCGCGATCTCGAGCAGCGTGCGCGCGGCCTTGCCGTTGTTCGCGCCGCAGTTGCCGGTGAGATCCTTGCCCGGCTCGATCGCCTTCGTGTCCGGCGTCATGGCGATCACTTCGTTGTTGGTCTTCACGCCCGTCATGTAGGCGGACATCGACGGCGCGCTGTCGGTCACCTGCGCGTCGTTCGAATAGGTCTTCACGAACGCGGTCTCCGGCAGCGTGTCGAGCGTCAGCTCGCCGTCCTCGCCCACCCCGTAGATGCGCGCGGCGGTCAGCGTGGTGAGCCCCATCCCGTCGCCGAGGAAGAAGATCACGTTGCGCGCCGCGGTGGCCTGCGCCCCGTCGTCGAT
>NZ_JAAGNW010000010.1:57088-77434 GCF_010645215.1 Burkholderia multivorans
TCGGCGCCCTGCGGCGCGCCGGCGTCGATGCGGGGAACCGCGCTCGTCGGCCCGTCGTCGCTACCGCAGCCCGTCGCCGCGAAGACGCTTGCACAGAGCAGCGCCGCCAGTCTCGTTCGCTTCATGTTCTCGGCTTCCTTGATGGAGTCTTTCAAAACGAAAGGACGATAAGGGGCCGATGTGACGCGAATGTGAATGCAAATGAAAGTATTTGGAAATGAAAACGGAAGACTTGGCGGCGGGAGGGTGGGCGCCCGCGCGTGGGGTTCGGCGGTTCGTCAGTCAGTCGGCCAGTTCACGCCCCGCCTCGCCCGCGCCGGGCGCGGCGAACCACCAGCCGAGCCAGCCGAGCAGCACGGCGAGACACGCGCCGCGGATCAGCCCGCTCGCCGGCACCTCGATCGCGATCCCGTGGTTCGCGGCGGCGAGCAGCGAGAGGAACTCGGGCGACAGCCGCATCGCGAACAGCGTGAGCACGTCGAGCAAGGTGATCGCCGAGGTGACGAGCAGGCCGATGCCGACCGGCCGCGTGCGCGGCGTGATGCGCACGATCCACGCGCCGAGCAGGTACAGGAGCGCCGTACAGACGAGCGCGACCAGCATGCCGCGATGCTTGAGCGGCACCGAGGGCGCCCAGATCAGCACCATCTCGGCGACCATCAGCACGAGACTCGCGACCCCGACGCACAGCAGGCCGATCGCGTTGCGCACGAACTTCATTGCGCGTCCTGCCGGAAATAGGCGGTGGCGGCCGGACGATACAGCAGGTAGAGGAACAGGGCGGCCAGCGCCGCGCCGGGCAGCAGCATGATCTTGAACGGCGAGGTGACGAGCGAGAAGGCGAGCGTCGCCAGCGTGACGACGGTGTAGAGCTTGCGCGCCCACTCGCGCCCCTTCAGGATGCCGACGCCGGCGACGAGGCACAGCGCCTGGGATGCGACAGCGACCGCGAGCGCGACCGGCAGCGGCATCATCGAGCGCGCGAGCACCGCCTGCGCGCTCGGATTGTGCAGGGTCCACGGCCACACCAGCAGCGCGATCGCATTGGTGACGACGATGAACCAGCCGAGGATGCTCAGGGAGACAGGTCGTTTCATGGTGTTGTTGTGCGTCCTGGGATCGATCCGGCGGTGCGCGGCGCCTGGTCTCTCCATAAGCGCCCCGTGAAGTTCGCGCCCATTCTCGGCCCGCGTTGCGGAAAAATCAACCGCGCGGACGGGCGGCGGACGAAGCGGCCCGCCCGAGCCGCCCGCCCCATCGGGGGAAGCGCGCGCCGCGCCATGACCCGCGCGGCGCACCGACGCGGAAGAAGCAGACGGGCCGGCAGCGCGCGCACCGCGGCCCTTGCCCGCCGCCGGCTAGTCGCCCGCCGCAGCGTCCTCGTCGAGCCGGTCGATGTCCGCGCACAGCACGCACTGCACGTCGCCGACCCGCAGCGCGGCCGACAAGGTCACGCACGGCAGCGCCTCGTTGATCGACAGATACGGCCGGGTCGCATGCACGCGCCCCGGCTCCGCGATCGCCGCGCGGAAATACGGCCGGCGCAGCCAGTTCGCCCCCTGCGCGTCGGCGAGCGGCGTGAAGCGCGACTCGGGCGCCGCGCGATCGGCGCGCAGCACCACGTTGCGGCCCGTCTGCCGCCCGTTCGCATCGAGCAGGAAACAGCGCGCCGCATGATCGAGCGCCAGGAAATTCCAGCACACCTCGTCGAGCGGTTCGCCGCCCGCGAGCCGGTCGACCGCGCGCTCGAACGCGCGCAGGTAAGGCGCGAGCCGCTGCGCGTCGCGCCGCTCGCGCGCGTCGGTCCGGGTGCGATGGCGCTCCGTCAGCTCCGCGATGCAGGTGGACGCCGCCGCGCTGTCCGGCAGGCCCGGCGCGGGCCGGCCGAAGAAATAGCCCTGCACGAAATCGGTCCCGCACGACAGCGCGATCTGCGCTTCGTGCCCGGTCTCGATGCCCTCGATCAGCACCAGCTTGCCCGCCTCGTGCAGCAGCGTCACGAGCCCGTGCAGGATCGCCGTGAGCCCGGTGCGGTGCTGCGCCTGCGACAGCATGATGCGGTCCAGCTTGACGATGTCCGGATTCAGCTGCCAGATCCGCTCCAGGTTCGAATGCCCCGCGCCGAAATCGTCGAGCGCGATCAGGAAGCCCTGCTCGCGAAACGCGCGCACCGCCTCGGCCAGCTTTTCGAGGTCGTCGGCGCGCTGTTCGAGCACCTCCAGCACGACGCGCCGGGGCGGCATGCCGAGCCGCGCCAGGTTCGCGAGCAGCGCCGCCGCCTGGAACGGATCGGTGAGCGCGCACGGATTCACGTTGAGAAACAGCCACTCGCGCCCGGCGCCGAGCAGTGCGAAGTTTTCCAGGTGCAGCGCCTGCGCGAGGCGGTCGACCTGCATCAGTTCGCCGTGGCGCGCCGCCTCGCCGAACACGTCGAGCGGCGACACCGGCCGGTCGAGCGGATCGTGCGCGCGCAACAAAGCCTCGTAGCCGACCGCGCGCTGGTGCGACAGGCTGAAGATCGGCTGGAACACGCTCGTCAGCGTCAGCTCGCGATGCCGGGTCACGACGCGGTCGAGGCCGGAGGTCAGCTCCGGCTCGACGTGGTACGGCGATGCGCTCATCGGGCGCTCCTGCTGGGCGATGGTCATGTCAGCCTCCTCATGACGCTCTCATCGGCAGGCGGAAGGTTCGGCTCTCGGGTTTTCATCTCGGATCCTCGGTTATCCAATTTAGTTGTGACCACCACCAAGCAAGCTCCGTGCGCGCTCGAGCGCGCGGCCAGCCTGATATTTCGGTGCCCGATTCATTCCGGATGCCTGCCGTCGGGGCTTTTTTGCACCATTTCAGTGCAATCGGCCGAGAGGCCGGGACGACGCGCACCTTGCGGGCACGTTACACTCCGTACCGTTCCTGTGTTGCCACCTGCGCTGTTCAATGGAAATAGTCTTTACCGTCCTGATCCTGCTGCTGGCCGTTGCGCTGTCCGGGATGATCACCCGGGTGCTGCCGCTGCGCCTGCCGCTGCCGCTCATGCAGATCGCGATCGGCGCGCTGCTCGCGTGGCCGAAGTTCAATCTGCACGTCACGTTCGATCCCGAGATCTTCATGCTGCTGTTCATCCCGCCGCTGCTGTTCGCGGACGGCTGGCGGATCCCGAAACGGGAGCTGTACCTGCAGCGGCGCGCGATCCTGATGCTCGCCTTCGGCCTCGTCTTCATGACCGTACTCGCGGTCGGCTACTTTGCGCATTGGTTGATTCCCGGCCTGCCGCTGCCGATCGCATTCGCGCTCGCGGCCGTGCTGTCGCCGACCGACGCGGTCGCGCTGTCCGGCATCGCGGGCAAGGGCCGGATCCCGCCGCAGCTGATGCACATCCTCGAAGGCGAGGCGCTGATGAACGACGCGTCGGGCCTCGTCGCGCTGAAGTTCGCGATCGCCGCCGCGCTCACCGGTGTGTTCTCGCTGCGCGACGCGTCGATCAGCTTCGTGATCGTCGCGACGGGCGGCCTCGCGACGGGCACGCTGCTGTCCTGGCTGTTCAGCGCGCTGTCGACGCGCTTCCTCAATTCGTCGCAGGAAGGCGACCCCGCGCCCGGCATCGTGATGACGCTGCTCGTGCCGTTCGCGGCCTACCTGATCGCCGAGCATCTGGGCCTGTCCGGGATCCTGTCGGCGGTCGCATCGGGGATGATGATGAATTACACGAGCTTCTCGCGCACCAGCACGGTGGCGTCGCGGATCCGCGCGGAAAGCACCTGGGCGATGATCGAGTTCGTGTTCAACGGCATGGTGTTCATCATGCTCGGGCTGCAGCTGCCGCACATCATCGGCCGCGCGCTCGTCGACGCGCATCACACGAGCGACGCCCTGGTCGGCGCGCTGCTCGGCTACGTGGCCGCGATGCTGGTCGCGCTCTATGCGATCCGCTTCGCGTGGGTGTGGCTGCTGCGCTGGATCGCGAGCCGGCGCGCCGCGAAACAGGGGCTCGCCGGCACCATGGCGGGGCTGCGCACGATCGCGGTGATGACGGTCGGCGGCGTACGCGGCGCGATCACGCTCGCGGGCGTGCTGTCGATCCCGGTCGCGCTCGACAGCGGCGCGCCGCTCGCCGGCCGCGACACCGCGATCTTCATCGCCTCGGGCGTGATCCTCGGCTCGCTGTGCATCGCCGTGGCCGGCCTGCCGCTGCTGCTGCGCGGGGTCCGCTCCAGCCACAATCCGCATGCGGAGGAAGAGCGCGCCGCGCGCTCGGCGGCCGCCCAGGCTGCGATCCGCGCGGTCGACTCGACTCACGACGCGCTCGCCGTCGAGCTGGACGAAGCCGCCGCCGCGCGCTGCACGGAAGTCACGGCGCGCGTGATGGACCAGTACCGGCGCCGGCTCGCGGGGCTCGTCGGCGAGAGCGAGCCGCTCGCGGAGGCGAAGCAGGCCGAGAAGATGGAGCTGCAGATGCGGATCGCGGGCATTCGCGCCGAGCGCGCGGTGCTGTACCGGCTGCGCGGCGAACAGAAGATCAACGACGAGACGCTCGCGAAGCTGATGCGGGAGATCGATTTGTCGGAAAGCGCGTTGTCGACGCGGAAGAAGGGATTGGTCGGCGGGTGAGGGGCGCGCGGGATTTCAGCATCGTCTCATTGCCGCGCACACGCCGAGTTCCGATCATGGCGCTCTCGAATGAATATGGAGCGCCATGCCACTTCCCTCCTTGGTCTCCTGGCCCGCGGTGCGGCGATGCCATATCAGGACCACGCTATCGACCTGCGGCGTGCTCATCGCTGGCTGCGCCCGCGCGGCCGACAACAGCGCCTCACCGGAGGCCGGCGCCCGCTCCAGTTCGCAGAACTTCAAGGACATGGTGCTCGCCACACTCGCGCGACGGTTGGTCGTCCCGACGACACGCGCCACCCCGCCACGCGGCCGCTGAAGCCCTGGCCTCCAAAACAAAAGCGGGCCGTCGGCCCGCTTTCCTCATGCATGATCCGGGCGTTTCAGCCCGCCCGCCTCACTGCACGAGCCTGACCGGCACCGGACGCGTCAGCAGGTCCACGTACAGTTCGAAGAAGCGCTTGCTGTCGAACTGCTTCACGATCTTCACCTTCTGCAGCGCCGCGCCCTCGGGCTGCTGCGCATAGCCGATCGAACGGCCGTTGTCGGGACGGCCCGGCTTCGCGACCACATCGAGGTATTCCTCCGACACCTCCGTCGCATAGCTCGGGTCGAGCAGATACGCGATCGTCAGCGTGTCCCAGATGTTCTGCGTGTAGTTCGGATTGTTCTCGAAGCCGTCCTTGCCGGTGAAGCCATAGCCGTTCATCTGGCGATAGACCTCGGTGACCGCCGTCGGGTGCGCCGAATGCGCGATGCGGTCGTAGATCGGCTTGGTCAGGAACACGGTGTCGGTGACGTCGAGCGGCACCACCACCTGCGGGATCGGCAGGCGCACCACCTCGCGCGCCGCGTCCGGATCGAACCACCAGTTGAACTCGGCCGCCTTCGTCGTGTTGCCCGCCACGTGCACCGCGCCGCCCATGTAGATGATCTGCTTGATCAGCGGCACGATCGACGGGTCGCGCTTCGCCGCGAGTGCGAGATTGGTCAGCGGGCCGACCGCGAGCACCGTGATCTCGTGCGGATTCGCCTTGACCGTGCGGATGATGAAGTCGACCGCATGCTCGCGCTGCACGTAGGTGCGCTTCGCGAAGCCGTCGGGCGGCGCCTTCAGGTCCGACGCGTGATGCGGCTCGGGCGAATTCCACGCGCCCAGGTAGCCGTCGCCGCCCGCGCCCGCCGCCAGTTCGCGCTTGATGGTCGCGTAGTTGTGATCGAACGCGTAGTTCGCGCCGCTGTAGATGCCGATCTGGCTGCCCGCGCCGAGCCGCTCGACCGACTTCAGCGCATCGGCCACGCCCTGCTTGAGCCACTGGTTGCCCGACACGACCGTGATGCCCATCACCTTGAGCTTGCCCTCGGCCTGCAGCTGCGCGGCCATCACGCCGAGCTGGCCGTCGTCGCTCATCGTGTTGTAGTCGCTGTCGATGATGATCTTCGGCACGCCGTCCGCCAGCGTCGGCGCCGCCATCGCGCCGCCCGTCGCCAGCGCGGCGAACGCCGCGACTCCCACCCACTTGATGATCCCTGTCTTCATCGGCTTGCGCCCCCTCGAATGGCCGGGCCGCGAATGCCCGGCAGCAGTTGGTATGGTGGCGGCCCGCATGCCGCGCGGCCGCCCCGTCTATCGCGCGCGGCGCCCGACCGGCTCTCGATCCGGCGGCCCTTCGCCGCGCGTTCGCCACTATAGCAAGCAGCCCGCGCCGCCGTGTCGCGCGCCCGCAAAAAAGGCCGGCCTGGCTTGCGCCCGCCGGCCCCGCCCGATAGTCGGCGGCTTACTTCGCCACCACCACCGGAATCCCGCGCAGCGCGCCCGCGCCCTTCATCTCGTCGAGCGCATGCTGCACGGCCGCGCTGGTCGAGGCGGACAACGACAGCCGCGCGGCCAGTTCGCGCTCCGCGCGCTTCACGCCCGCGAGATTCGCGAGCTTCACGTGGCCATAGCCGCGCACCTTCGCGTGCAGCTCGGCCAGCTGCGCGACCTGCGCGGCATTGTCCGGCGTCAGGATCGCGAGCGCCGCGCGCAGCGTCGTCTCGTAGTCGTCGGCCAGCGCGCGCTCCATGCGCCGCTCGACGGTCCGGCCGAACGGATCGAGCCAGGTGCCGCGCAGCCCGCGCACGCGCGCGAGCGTGCGCAGCACCGGCCACAGCCACTGGCCGAACACCTGCTTGCGCGGCACCGCGCCGCCCTTGCCCGGCTTCGCCGTAGCCGGCGGCGCGAGGTTGAACTTGATGCGGAAGTCGCGCCCCGCGACGCCCTCGAACTGGGCTTCGAGCGCGCTGCGGAACGCGTCGTCCGCGTACAGCCGCGCAACCTCGTATTCATCCTTCACCGCGAGCAGACGGTGGAAGGTGGTCGCGACCGCGCGCGTCACGCGCTCGTCGCCGTGCGTGCGCGCCTGGTCGACCAGCGCCCGATAACGCGCGGCGTAGGGTGCGCCGCCATACTCGGCCAGCCGCGCCTCGCGATCGGCGATCAACGCGTCGAGCGTCAAGGGCCCGGCCGCGACGACCGCGGACGCCGCGTGACGCGCCTGCCACAGCGCCTCGAGCCCGGCCGGATCGGCGGCCGCCATCCGGCCCACCGAGAACGCGAGCCGGTTCATCGGCACCGCGACGTTGTTCAGCTCGATCGCGCGCATCAGCGCCGCGTGCGACACGGGCACGAGCCCGAGCTGCCACGCGAAGCCGAGCATCAGGATGTTCGCGCCGATCGTGTCGCCGAGGAAGCGGCCCGCGAGCGCCTGCGCGTCGCAGCTCGACAGGTAGCCGTCGCCCGCCGCGTGCTGCATCTTCTGCAGCAGCGCGTCCGCGTGCAGGCTCGCGTCCGGGTTCTGCACGAAGGCCGCATTCGGGATTGCATGGGTGTTGACGACGATCCGCGTGCGACCGTGCCGCACCGTCTGCAGCGCCTCGCCGCTCGCCCCGACCACCATGTCGCAGGCCAGCAGCACGTCGGCCTGCTGGGTGTCGATCCGCACCTGGTTGAGCCACTCGTCGCGCGCCGCGATCCGCACGAACGACAGCACCGAGCCGCCCTTCTGCGCGAAGCCCATGAAGTCGAGCACCGAAGCGCTCTTGCCTTCGAGGTGCGCGGCCATGCTGATCAGCGCGCCCACCGTGACCACCCCGGTGCCGCCGACGCCCGTCACCAGCATGTCGTACGGCGCCGCATCGAGATGCGTGGCCGGGCGCGGCAGCGCCTCGACGCGCGCGGCGAGCGCCGCTTCGTCGAACGCCGCGCCCGCCGCCTTCTTGAGCTGCGCGCCCTCGACCGTGACGAAGCTCGGGCAGAAGCCGTTCACGCACGAGAAATCCTTGTTGCACGACGACTGGTCGATGCGCCGCTTGCGGCCGAGCGGCGTTTCGAGCGGCTCGACCGACAGGCAGTTCGACTGCACGCCGCAATCGCCGCAGCCTTCGCAGACGGCGTCGTTGATGAACAGGCGCTTGTCCGGGTCGGGGAATTCGCCCTTCTTGCGGCGCCGGCGCTTCTCGGCCGCGCAGGTCTGGTCGTAGATCAGCACCGTCACGCCCGCCGTGTCGCGCAGCTCGCGCTGCACCGTATCGAGTTCGCTGCGGTGATGGAAGGTCGTGCCCTTCGGGAACAGGCCGTGATGGCCGTCGTACTTCTGCGGCTCGTCCGACACCACGACGAAGCGCGACACGCCTTCGGCCTCGACCTGCCGCGCGATCTGCGGCACCGAGATGCTGCCGTCGACCGGCTGGCCGCCCGTCATCGCGACCGCGTCGTTGTAGAGGATCTTGTAGGTGATGTTCGCGCGCGCCGCGACCGCCTGGCGGATCGCGAGGATGCCCGAGTGGAAATAGGTGCCGTCGCCGAGGTTCTGGAACACGTGGCGCGTGTTCGTGAACATCGCGTGCGCGGCCCAATCGACGCCCTCGCCGCCCATCTGGATCAGGCCCGTCGTGTCGCGCTCCATCCACGAGGCCATGAAGTGGCAGCCGATCCCCGCCTGCGCGATCGAGCCCTCGGGCACCTTGGTGGACGTGTTGTGCGGGCAGCCCGAGCAGAAGTACGGGGTGCGCCGCACCGCGTCCGCCTCGTTCGACAGGATGCTCGGCGCGACCAGGTCGACCACGCGCGCGCGGCGGTCGAACGCCGGCTTGTGGCGCGCGAGCCAGTCGGCGAACACCGGCAGGATCCGCGACGGGCGCAGCTCGCCCAGCTCGGACAGCAGCGGCGCGCCCGCCGCGTCGTGCTTGCCGAGCACGCGCGGACGCGCATCGGCGGCGCGGTTGTACAGGTAGTCCTTGATCTGCTGCTCGATGACGGGCCCCTTCTCCTCGATCACGAGCACTTCCGAGAGGCCGTCGACGAAGGTGTCGATGCGCGACATGTCCAGCGGGAACGACAGGCCCACCTTGTAGATCCGCACGCCGGCCGCATCGAGGTCCGCGACGGTCAGGTCGAGGCGGCGCAGCGCCTCCATCAGGTCCAGGTGCGCCTTGCCGCAGGTGACGATGCCGACGTTCGCGTGCGCGCTCTTCGCGATCCACTTGTCGAGGCTGTGGACCCGCGAGAAATGGCGCACTGCATCGAGCTTCGCGGCGAGCCGCGCCTCGATCGCGAGGCTCGGCAGATCGGGCCAGCGGTTGTGCAGGCCGCCCGGCGGCGGCGTGTAGCCGTCCGGCGCGGGCCAGTCGAGCTGCAGCGCGTCGAGATCGACGGTCGAACCGGATTCGACCGTCTCCGAGATCGCCTTGTAGCCGACCCACGCGCCCGAGAAGCGCGACAGCGCCCAGCCGTACAGGCCGAATTCGAGCATGTCGGCGAGATTCGACGGATTCACGACCGGCATGTGCCACGCCATCATCGTGAAATCGCTCTGGTGCGGCATCGACGACGACGCGCGGCCGTGATCGTCGCCCGCCACCACCAGCACGCCGCCGTGCGGCGACGCGCCGAACGCGTGGCCGTGCTTGAGCGCGTCGGCCGCGCGATCGACGCCCGGCCCCTTGCCGTACCACATCGCGAACACGCCATCGACGGTGCGCTCCGGATCGGCCTCGACGCGCTGCGTGCCGAGCACCGCCGTGCCCCCCAGTTCCTCGTTGATCGCGGGCAGGAAGCGCACGCCGCCCTGGTCGAGCAGCTTCTTCGCTTTCCACAGCTGCTGGTCGACCATGCCGAGCGGCGAGCCGCGATAGCCGCTGACGAAGCCCGCCGTATCGAGCCCCTGCGCCGCATCGAGCGCGCGCTGCATCAGCAGGAGCCGCACCAGCGCCTGCGTGCCGGTCAGGAAGATCCGGCCGCGCGTCGCGGACAGGTTGTCGGTGAGCCGGTAGTCGGATAGGGGCGGGGCGCCGTCGATCGGCAGGCGGGCATTCATGGGGGCTTGTCTCCTGATTGTGCTGTTCGCGTCTCGTGCGCGATCGTCGGTCGGAAAGCGAAATCGCTGGATTTCGACACGCGGACGAATGGACTCTATTTTTTCGCGCCAATCGGAGAAATTTTTTTCTTATCTTGATCCCACGCAGACATCCGGAGAAAAACTATCGACGCTTTTCGACCGATTTGAGTGAGATCTGCCGGCGCGGCGCGCGAGTCGCTGCCCGGCGCGCGTTGCTGCGGCGCAATATCCGACGCGCGCTCGCGCCGCGCCGGGCATCACGCTAGAGTGGCGGGAAACGGTGAGGAGACGGTGCGATGAAACTGTATTACTGGCCCAAGACCCGCGCGTTCCGCGCGCTGTGGATGCTCGAGGAGATCGGTGCGACCTACGAGCTGGTGCCCGTCAACATCCGCGCGCACGAGCAGGACGGCGACGCGTTCCAGCGCGTGAATCCGATGGCGAAGCTGCCGGCGCTCGAGGACGGCGGCATGCCGTTCGGGGAATCGGGCGCGGTGCTGCTGTACCTCGCGGACCGCTACCCCGCCGCCGGCCTCGGCGTGCCGCTCGACGATCCGCTGCGCGGCCGGTTCCTGCAGTGGATGAACTTCACGCCCGCCTGCCTCGAACCCGCGATGGCGGAAAAATTCACCGGCGCGGCCGGCAATCCCGCCGCGTTCGGCTGGGGCAGCCTCGAACGCGTGCAGCAGGCGCTCGACGCTACGCTCGACGGGCAGCCCTGGCTGCTCGGCGAGCGCTTCAGCGCCGCCGACATCCTGCTCGTGAACACCCTGGAGATCGCCCTCTCCGCGGGCCTGCTGCCGCGCGAGGGGCGCTACGGCGCATACGTGGAGCGCGCCCACGCGCGCGACGGCTACCAGCGCGCATGCCGGATCGAGGCGCGCGAGCTGGCGCGCCTCATGCCCGGCTGAGGTCGGGCTCGGCGGGCGGCTCCACCGGCACGACGTCGTTGAAGCGGCTGTAGTCGATGTGCGTCATGCCGTCGACTTCGCTCATCAGGTCGACATAGCGATGATTCCAGCGGATCGCGTCGTGCTCCCACGCATGGCGCGCCTGCATCACCTGCGCCGTGGTCTCGTCCGAGCCCTCGATCATCAGCATCAGGAGCGCGGCGCCCGCCGCGAGCGATTCGGGCGTCGCGCCGTGCAGCGGGCTCGTCTCGTCGATCACGTGCATCAGGTTCCAGCCGAGCAGGAAGATCGGATGCTCGTGGCGCACCAGCTTCAGGTCGTGGATCTTGAGCATCCCGAAGCCCTCGGGCGAGCCTTCCCTGCGCATCAGGCGCAGCTTCGCGCGCGCCTCGGCGATCACGTTCTGGCGCGCGTTCGCGACGCGCACCATCAGCGTCATGCGGCCGTGGAGCATGCGCACCACCGCGTGGCGCGCGAACAGGATCTTCGCGCGGGGTCGCGCGAAGCGGGCGAACACGAGCCCCGTCGACAGCGCGATGCCCGACATCCCGACGAAGATCTCGAGCGTCGCGATCAGATGCGCGTAGTAGGTCTGCGGATGCATGTCGCCGTAGCCGACGGTCGCGAGCGTTTCGACGCTGAAGAAGAACGCGCCCGGGAAGCCGGGCGGCGACTGGTTCGCGATCGGCGCATGGCCGAGCAGGTACAGGCACGCGAACAGCGTGTTGTTGACGAGGAACAGCCCGGCGAGCGCGGCGAAGAACACCGGCCAGCTGACCTTGAGCGCCCAGTAGTAGAGATCGCGCCAGCCCGGCGCCGCCAGGCCGTATGCGGTCACGAAGCGCGTGCCGGACCAGATCTTGCGGCCGCGCGTCGCGCGGGGGGCGGAGGAAACGGAATCGTCGGGCATCGCGCGGCGGGGCTGGGCCAAGGTGCGCTGAGGGTAGCATGGCCGGGCGGGACCCCGGCGGCGCAGGTTCGCCGTCTCCTGCCCGGGCATGCGCCCGGCGCCCGTGCGCGCTACGCACCCGGACGCCGGAACGCCGTGCGCCCTTCCGACAAAAAACGGCGGGCCCGGATCCGGCCCGCCGCGGCGCGTCCCGGCAGCGTGCGCCGGGCGCCTCAATGCTTCACGTCACTTCCGGTCGACGATGATCTGGTCGAAGGTCCCGCCGTCCGCGAAATGCGTCTTCTGCGCGTTCGCCCAGTTGCCGAAGACCTGTTCGACGCTGAAGGTCTTGAGCGGCTTGAACTCGGCCGCGTGCTTCTTCAGCACCTCGGGATCGCGCGGACGCAGATGGTGGCGCGCGATGATCTCCTGCGCGGCCGGCGTGTACAGGTACGCGAGGTACGCCTGCGCCGCCTTGCGCGTGCCCTTCTTGTCGACCACCTTGTCGACCACCGCGACGGGCGGCTCCGCGAGGATGCTCGCGGACGGATACACCGCCTCGAAATCCGCGCCCGACGCGCCGGTGTCCATCAGCGCGACCTCGTTCTCGAAGGTGACGAGCACGTCGCCGATGCCGCGCTGCGTGAACGTCGTGGTCGCGCCGCGGCCGCCCGAATCGAGCACCGGCACGTTGCGGAAGATCGCCTTCTCGAACGCGAGCGCCTGCGCGTCGCCCGCGCCCTTCTGCTTCTGGTAGCCCCACGCGGCCAGGTACGCATAGCGGCCGTTGCCCGAGGTCTTCGGGTTCGCGATGATCACCTGCACCCCGGGCTTCGCGAGATCGCTCCAGTCGCGGATCTGCTTCGGATTGCCCTTGCGCACCAGGAACACCATCGTCGTCGAGTAGGGGGAGCTGTTGTGCGGGAAGCGCGCGCGCCAGTCCTTCGAGAGCAGCTGGCCCCGCTCGGCGAGCAGATCGCTGTCGTTCGGCTGGTTCATCGTCACGACGTCCGCCTGCAGGCCCTGCAGCACCGACAACGCCTGCGCGCTCGACGCGCCGTGCGACTGGCGGATCGCCACGGTCTCGCCCGCCTGCTGCTTGTAGGCGGCGACGAAGCTCGCGTTGATGTCCTTGTACAGCTCGCGCGTGACGTCGTACGACACGTTCAGGAGCGCCGTATCCGCATGCGCGAGCGACGCCGCGCCGAATGCCGCCGCGACCACGCCGGCCCGCAGCCAGCCGCCGATCCCCAGGGTGTGCTTCATCTGTTGTGCTCCGCTTGTGTTGTGTCAGGTAACGGTAAGCAGCGATTCTAGCGGCTGCGCGCCGCGCGGGTTCCAATCTGTCGTGGAAAGGCACGCGCGCCGCGTGATAAGCGGCCGGCGGCGCGGTGTCGCTCGGCGCGCCGGGTGGTCGGATTGTCGGCGCGGCGGCCGCGATGCTATGATGGCCGCTCAGTTTTCATCCCCACCCGCCATGTCGCTCCTGTCCCGTTCGCTCACGCTCCTCGCCGTCCCGGCAGGCCTGCGCGCGGCTGGCCCGAAACTGAAAAAACGACACCTCGACTGACGGGGATGTCGCGTCCCGTCAGGCGATCCGCCGGACGGGCCCCACCTGCGCGCACGCGCTCCTGGCTGCCTCACCCGGCGCTTAGCCGGCGGAACGGTTCCGTTCAATCCGTTTCCGACAAGGCTCATCACCATGCAAGTCCGTTTCGAAGGCATCTGGCTGCCGATCATCACGCCGTTCCACCAGGACGCCGTCGACCATGTCGCGCTCGCCCGTCTCGCGCGCCATTACGCGGCCGAGGGCATCGCCGGGTTCGTTGCCGGCGCAACCACCGGCGAAGGCGCGCTGCTCGACGCCGACGAGGTGCACGCGATCCACGCGACGCTGCGCGACGCCGCCCCCGGCCTGCCGGTCGTGCTCGGCGTGTCGTCGATCTCGACCCGCGACGCCGTAGCGCGCGCCCGCGAGCTGGCCGCGCTCGGCCCGGACGGCCTGCTCGTCACGCCGCCCGCCTACGTACGGCCGTCGCAGGCCGGCGTCCGGGAGCATTTCGAGGCCGTCGCCGAGGCCGCCGACCTGCCGATCCTCGTCTACAACATCCCGTACCGGACGGGCGTCGAGGTGTCGTTGGAGACGCTGCAGGCGCTCGCCCGCGACCCGCGCATCGTCGGCGTGAAGGAATGCGGCGGCGGAATCGACCGCATGATGCGGCTCGTGCACGACACGCCGCTGCGCATCCTGTCCGGCGACGATCCGCAGAATTTCGCGGCGCTGTGCGTCGGCGCGCACGGCACGATCGCCAGCTCCGCGCATCTGCTGCCTGCGTGGCACGTGCGGATCCATGCGCTGCTGCAACGGGGCGAGCTGGCCGCCGCGCGCCGCCTCGCGGTCGCGCTGCAGCCGCTCGTGCGGGCGCTGTTCGAGGAGCCGAACCCCGCGCCCGTCAAGGCGCTGCTCGCGATGCTCGGGCACTGCGAGGATGGCCTGCGGCTGCCGTTCCTGCCGGCCGGCGACGCGCTGCGGGCGCGCTTGCGGACGGTGTGGGAGGCGTTGGAGACGGTGGGAGAAACGGAGGGGGTTGCGTGAGGGGCGCGCGGCGCGATAAGTGAAGGCTGGAGCCACCAATGCCTCGACGTTGGCGCTCGAGAAGGCACGGATCGAGCGGGCACCGGGCGGCGAGATGAACCACGCTCTCGCCGCCCCGTGCTGTCAACTCGACCCGCTCTCGAGGGCGACGCACAATCGAGTCAACCGATCACGCGGTACCGCGTGCGTCGGTGAACGCCGAGGCTGCTCGATGCCGTCATGCCTTGCTGCTTTGCCTGGGCCGCCGGCCTCCTCCAAGGCGATCACTTGAAGCAACGCCGCAGGAAAAGGCATTGCTCGGATTCGATTTTTCAGCCTCGATTCTATTGATAGATAAAAATCGCATTGTTTTCCCCCGAATTATGCGACCCGCACACACCATTGGAGGGGTAGTTTGGTTTGAATGTGATGGCTCCACTATTGGCGGTTGGGTATTCGAAATAACCTGTCGCCGGCTGCATGGAGTTGCAAAGAACGCCGGGGTTTGCCGATCCGTTCAAAGAATAATTCTCGATCCAGTTCACGGAATAGCTAATCAGATTTTGCCCGGATCGGCTGGTGAGATAGCCAATGACCGTCTCGATGCCGGTGGAGGTGTCCTGCACCGTCCCAACCCAGGTAACGCCGTTGGGTGTGGAGGCCGTCTCCCAAAGCCGGAGGCGGTATCTCACGCCAGCCTTCCAACTATAATTGCCCATGCAACGCCAAACGGGCCCGCCTTCCGTTCCACTCTGGCAATTGAACCCCGAACTCGTCGCACTCCCCGCAGTTGCATTCCACAACGAAAAAATCGCTGTCTTGCCATTCGGGGTGTCCTGCAAGCCAATATAGCCCGTATCTCCGCCTTGCAGATAGAACTCGTGCGACCAGAAATTAGTGGGCTGATCCGAGGATATCGTAATGTATTGATCGAGATTCCAGACCCCGGCACCTGACGGGTTGGTCCAGTATTCGTGCGGCCCACCTGCGGCCGCATAAGCCGGCGTTCCCATTGCAACGAGAGTCAGCAATGAAAACAGGATGATATTTTTAAAGAATGAAATCATGGCACTGGCTTGCAGGTGGGGAAATTTCACGGCACTCACGTTAGTCTCAATAAAAAACCGGAGGGTCATGGGAGGCGACGGCCGCTGATAAGACAACACGTCGGCGTCGGCAGCATCAGGCGGCTCGACGATCCACATTTCATTGGTTAAGCGAATTATTAAATTTTATTAATATGAATTCGCGATGGCTGCCCAACAACACAAATAAACTGAACTTAACAATTCTTCGCAAATAAGTTCGATTAGAGGAAGGGGGCTCGCCCCTTCGGCCAGATCCGCTCGACGAACACGTCGTCACGCCAGCGTCCCTTGCCGTCCATCGACAGCCATACGCCTCTCGACCCCGCACCGCCGCGGTAAGCACGCCCGCCGGGAACCGGCTGCCCTGATCGACGTTCACGATGTCCCGATCGTCGCTCGCGCCACTCGCCTCACTCGCGGCCCTCCGCTCCCTCACGCCGCCAGCGGCGCCGCCGCTTCTGCCGGCGCGCGCACCGCCTGCAGCATGATCTGCGCGAGCCGCGCGACCGTCGGCGTCGCCGCCGAGGTATTGCGCAACAACATCAAGGGCAGGCTCGGCAGCGCGGGCAGCCCGCGCCCCGCCGCCGCGTCGAGCGGGCGCACCGACGCGGGCAGGCCGTAACGCGATCGCACCGTCACCCCGAGCCCGGCCGCCGCGGCCGCCCACAGGCCCGCGAGGCTCGGGCTCGCGAACGCGATCCGCCACGGCACACCGGCCCGGTCCAACGCGGCCGTCGCCGCGTTGAAGAACGCGCACGGTCGATCGAACACCACGAGCGGCAACGGTTCGTCGGCATCGAACGAACGCGACGGGCGCCGCCGCGCCGATCCAGCGCATCGGCGCGCGGTCGATCACCTCGCCCGCCAGCCCCGCACGCGCGTCGAGATCCACCGCGCCGGCGTCGCCCCACACCAGCGCGAGATCGAGCTGATCCGTGTCGAGCCGTTCGAGCAGCTCGGCATTGCGCGCGACCCGCGCCTCGATCCGCACCTTGGGATGCGCACGGGCAAAGCGCCCGAGCACGTCCGGCAACACCGCCTCGCCGAAATCCTCCGGCAGGCCGATCCGCACCCAGCCGTCGAGGTTCACGCCGCGCACCGCGGCCGCGGCCTCGTCGTTGAGTTCGATCAGCCGCCGCGCATAGCTGAGCATCGACGCCCCCGCGTCGGTCAGTTCGAGCCCGCGCCCCGCCTTGCGGAACAACGGCGTGCCCGCCTGCGCCTCCAGCTTGCGGATCTGCGCGCTGACCGCCGACGACGAGCGCGCCACCCGGTCGGCCGCCTTCGCGAAACTGCCCAGGTCCATCCCGGCCACCAGGCTGCGCAGCGCGGCAATGTCGAAATTGGTCTGCGACATGGCAATCATCCTGTTTTATCGAACGATCAGTTCGAAACTTTCCGATATTCGGGATGAATGTACGGCGCGACACTCCCAGCGTCAACCTCTCCCCGTCCGCCGCCATGAACTCGCCCGCCCTGCCGTGCCCGCCCGCCGTCCGCCCCCCGTTGCCCGCGTCGCACCGCTGGCGCGTGCTGGGCGTCGGCGTGGCCGCCAACATGAGCTTCTCCGCCGCCGCGACCGGCATCCCGACCACCGCCGTCTGGCTGCGCAACGCCTATCACTTCGGCAACGATGGGCTCGGCTTCGTGCTGGGCGCGCTCGGGCTCGGCAGCGCGCTGTCCGAACTGCCGTGGGGCATCGCCGCGGACCGCTGGGGCGACCGCCGCGTGCTGCTGGCCGGCCTGCTCGCGACCGCCGCCGCGCTCGCGGCGATGGCCGGCACGGTCGCGCCGTCCGGCGACGCGGTGCCCTCCGCGTGGCGGCTCGCGCTCGCGCTGTTCGGCGTCGGCCTGCTCGGCGGCAGCGTCAACGGGTCGAGCGGGCGCGCCGTGATGCGCTGGTTCGGCGCCCACGAACGCGGCCTCGCGATGAGCATCCGGCAGACCGCCGTGCCGCTCGGCGGCGGCGTCGGCGCGGCGCTGCTGCCGGCGCTCGCGGCCCACGTCGGCTTCATCGGCGTGTTCGGCGCGCTGGCGCTGCTGTGCGCGGCCTCGGCCGCCTTGACCTGGTGCTGGCTGCACGAGCCGCCGCCCGCCGCGCCGGCGAGCCATGCCCACCCGGTCGCCGCGCCCGACGCCGATGCCGACGCGCGCCATCCGCTGCGCAGCGGCCCGGTCTGGCGCATCGTGCTCGGCATCGGCATGCTGTGCGCGCCGCAGTTCGCGGTGCTGTCGTTCGCGACGGTGTTCCTCCACGACTACGGCCGGCTCGGCCTCGCGAGCATCAGCGCGGCGATGGTCACGCTGCAGGCGGGCGCGATCGTGATGCGGATCTGGAGCGGCCGCCACACCGACCGGCACGGCAACCGCCGCGCCTACCTGCGCGGCGCGGTGCGCGTCGCGGCCGGCGCGTTCGCGCTGCTCGCCCTCGCGACGGCAGCCGGCCCGCGCGTGCCGCTCGGCATCCTGATCGCGCTGCTCGTGTTCGCCGGCATCTGCGTGTCGGCCTGGCACGGCGTCGCCTATACCGAACTCGCGACGCTCGCCGGCGCGGAGCGGGCGGGCGCCGCGCTCGGCATGGCGAACACCGCGGTCTTCATCGGCCTGTTCCTGACGCCGCTCGTCGTGCCCCCGCTGCTCGCGGCGGGCAACTGGGGCAGCGTGTGGCTCGTCGCGATGCTCGTCGTGTGCGCGACCTATCCGTTGTTCCCCCGCCCGCAGCGTCGCGCGCACTGAAACAATCCGCGCGCGGCGCCACGCCCCATTCGCGCCTTGCTGGTCCGCCCGCGCGTGAAGCGCGCGGGCGCTTCACCGCTTCACTCCCTCCCTTCCCGTCCCGTCCGGCCAATCGTTAGTTATTCGAAAGCATTTCGTCATAACATGGCCGTCGCATTCGCTTCACGCAACCGACGCATCATCTCTTCATACTTAAAGTCGTTCACGACCAGCCAAGTCCGGGAGACATCCGATGCGCCAGCGCGTCACCGCCGCCGTCGTCCTTGCCGCCGCCGTGCTGCTTGCTGCCTGCAGCGACGACGCGACGCACGCCGCCCAACGCGGCGCGCCGGATGCGCCGTCCGCCGCACCCGACACGCCGCGCGCAACGGACGGCGCGGCGAATGCGTTCAACAGCGGCGCACCCGCCGCGCGCGCCTCGAACGACGCACCGCTCGCCCCGCCCGTCGTCCACTACCCGCCCGACGACAACGACGACACCCCCGACTCCACCGCCACCGCGGCCGCCGCCGCGTCGACGCCCGGCTGATCGCCCGTTTCCATCCCCACCGCAGAACAACTCGCCCAAGGTGAAAACATGACGTCAGAAAGTCGCCGCCGTTTCCTGCATACGATGACCCAATCCGCGGGCGCCGCCGCCGCGCTCACGGTATTTCCCGAATCGATCCGCCGCGCGCTCGCGATTCCCGCCGCCTCGCGCACCGGCACGATCCGCGCTGTCGAGCACATCGTCGTGTTCATGCAGGAAAACCGCTCGTTCGACCATTACTTCGGACACCTGCGCGGCGTGCGCGGCTACAACGACCGTTTCCCGATCCCGCTGCCGAACGGCAAGCCGGTGTGGTATCAACCGTCGAAGGCGAATCCGGCGCAGCCGGTGCTGCCGTTCCGGCTCAACACGCTGACCACGAGCGCGCAGTGCATCGGCGACCTCGACCACTCGTGGTACAAGACGCAGGCCGCAATCGACGGCGGCCGCTACGACCAGTGGCCGGCGAACAAGACCGACATGACGATGGGCTATCACGTGCGCGAGGACATCCCGTTCCACTACGCGCTCGCCGATGCGTTCACGGTCTGCGACAACTACTTCTGCTCGCTGCCCGGCCCGACCCACCCGAACCGCTCGTACCTGATGACGGGCACCGTCGATCCGACCGGCAAGTTCGGCGGCCCGCTGCTCGACAACAACGACTACGTGGACGGCGACGTGCCGCCGCAATACCAGCTGCTGTCGTGGACGACCTTCCCCGAGCGCCTGGAGGCGCGCGGCATCTCGTGGCAGGTGTACCAGCAGGGCACCAACGGCAACGATCCGCTGAACGGCAACTACGGCACCAACATCCTGCAGAACTTCGCGAACTTCATCAACGCGCAGCCGGGCTCGTCGCTGTACCAGCGCGCGCAGACGGTGCGCTCGCTCGACGACCTGAAGGCCGACGTGCTCGCGAACAAGCTGCCGCAGGTCTCGTGGCTGCTGCCGCCCGCGGCGTTCTCCGAGCATCCGAAGTACACGCCCGCCTACGGCGCGAACTACACCTCGCAGATCCTCGACGCGCTGACCGCGAACCCCGAGGTGTGGCGCAAGACGGTGCTGTTCATCATGTACGACGAGAACGACGGCTTCTTCGATCACCTCGTACCGCCGCAGCCGGCGACGACGCGTGCACAGGGCCTGTCGACCGTCACCGTCGAGGGCGAGATCCACAACGTCGTGAATCCGGGCCGCGGCGGCAGCTACACCGCCGACGGCCTGCCCTACGGCCTCGGCCCGCGCGTGCCGATGACGGTGGTGTCGCCGTGGACCAAGGGCGGCTTCGTGTGCTCGCAGGTGTTCGACCACACCTCGGTGATCCGCTTCATCAGCGAACGCTTCGGCGTCGACGAACCGAACATCACGCCGTGGCGCCGCACGGTGTGCGGCGACCTGACCACGGCCTTCGATTTCCGCACCCCGGACGCGACGCTGCCGCCGCTGCCCGACACGAGCAACTACCGCTCGATCGCGGACCAGCTGTGCACCACCAAGCCCGCGCCGACGGTGCCGGCCCAGCCGAGCCCGATCGATCCGCAGGAGCCCGGCGTGCGGCCGGCGCGCGCGCTGCCCTACGAGCTGCATGTGAATGCGAGCGTGCACGGCGGGCATCTGCGCATCGAATTCGCG
>NZ_JAAGNW010000010.1:77444-80225 GCF_010645215.1 Burkholderia multivorans
ATCGCTCGCTGCACGACGACTTCGACCTGACGGTGACGAACGGCGCCTACGACTTCACGGTGTACGGCCCGAACGGCTTCGTGCGCAGCTTCGGCGGCGCGGCGCAGGCCGGCGCGCAGCATGGCGCGCACGCGGCCGCGCATCCGGAGGTGAAGGCCGGCTACGACGTCGCGAACGGGAATCTGTACCTGAAGATCGCCAATCGCGGCGGCGCGCGCGTGCAGCTGACGCTGACCGACAACGCATACGGCGCGCCCGCGCGCCGGCTGACGCTGCACGGCGGCGAGGAACGGATCGAGCAATGGTCGCTCGCGTCGAGCCATCACTGGTACGACGTCACGGTGTCGGACGGGACCAGCGGCGGCTTCGCGCGCCGCTTCGCGGGCCACGTGGAGAACGGCCGCCCGAGCTACTCCGATCCGGCCGCGGTCGCGCCCGTGAGCGCCTGAGCGCCGCGCGACGCCGCACGCCGGCCCGGCGTGCGGGCCCGCCTGACCGAGACAGCCCGATCAGCCTGCGCCGATCGGGCTGCTTCTCATGGAACGACGCGTATCGAAGAAGGCGATGACGGAGCAGGCGCGCTCAGGCCGCAGCCGCTGCCGCGGCCGCGATCGCCACGTGCGGCGGCGTGGCCTCGAACTCGCCCGCCTCCTCGCGAAACCGCAGCGGCGCCGCGCAATGGATCAGGGTGTCGACGAAGTACTTCGCGCGCGGCCAGGGGCCGTAGCCGGCCGCCGTGTTGACGTGGCCCGCGTCGCCGAGATTGACGAACGCGCCGCCGAGCCGCTGCGCGAGTTCGCGCGCGTCCTCGATCCGCATCCAGGGATCGGTCTCGCTGCCGATCACGATCGACGGCACGGCGAGGCGCCGGCCCTCGAACGCGCCGGCGAAGGTGAACTTGGCGGGACTCGCGGGCGCGACGAACAGCACGCCCGCCAGCTCCGCGAGCGGCGCGCCGGGCTGCGCGAGCGCATGTGCGGTCGCGAGGCAGCCGAAGCTGTGCGCGGCCAGCACGAACGGCCCGCGTTCGCGCGCGAGCAGGTCCAGCAGCGACTGCGCCCAGCGCGCGAGGTGCGGCGCATCCCAGTCGTCCTGCTCGACCCGCAGCGAGCGCGCGAACTGCCGCTCGAGCCAGGTCTGCCAGTGCGCGCCCTCGCTGCCGTGCAGGCCGGGAACGGTCACGAGCCGCGGCGGCCAGGTCGATTTGCTGCATGAGCGCATCTTTGCCCTCGCTGATGCTGGTGGTCCGGTCTGCATTGTCGGCGGCGGCGCGCGCGCGACGAACCAATTTTTCCTGCTTTGCATTTCGAGGGACGGCAACGCGCCGCGCGCCGAAACCGTAGAATGAGGGCTTCATCCAGGAGACGCCCCCATGCCCGCCCCGCTGCCCGGCGCGTTGCGCCCGTTCCATCTCGCCTTCCCGGTCACGAGCCTCGACCAGGCGCGCCGCTTCTACGGCGGCCTGCTCGGTTGCGCCGAGGGCCGCAGCTCCGCGCACTGGGTCGACTTCGATTTCTTCGGGCACCAGCTCGTCGCCCACCTCGCGCCCGACGAAACCGGGCGCGCCGGCGTCAATCCGGTGGACGGCGACGACGTGCCGGTGCGCCATTTCGGCGTGGTGCTGTCGATGGAGGAATGGGAAGCGCTGGCCGCCCGGCTGAAGGCCGCCGGTACGTCGTTCGTGATCGAGCCGCACCTGCGCTTCAAGGGCGAGGTGGGCGAGCAGGCGACGATGTTCTTCCTCGACCCGTGCGGCAACGCACTCGAATTCAAGGCGTTCGCCGACATCGACCAGCTGTTCGCGAAGTGACGCGCATGGACCTCCTGCTCTGCACGCCGCCCGGCCAGGCCACCGACGACTGGCGCGAGGCGGTCGCGCGCCATCTGCCCGGCGCGCGGCTGCGCGTCTGGCAGCCGGGCGACGACGCGCCGGCCGACTACGCGCTCGTGTGGCGCGCGCCGCCCGCGTTCTTCGCGCCGCGCGCGGGGCTGCGCGCGATCTTCAATCTCGGCGCGGGCGTCGATGCGCTGCTCGCGCTCGAACGCGCGCAGCCGGGCACGCTGCCGCGCGACGTGCCGCTCGTGCGCCTCGAAGACACCGGCATGGGCCAGCAGATGATCGAGTACGTGGCCCATGCGGTGCTGCGCTACCTGCGGCGCTTTGACGACTACGCGCAGCTGCAGCGCGAGGGCCGCTGGCAGCCGCTCCCCGCGCATCCGCGCGCGACCTTCACGGTCGGCGTGCTCGGGCTCGGCGTGCTGGGCACGCAGGTGGCGCGCGCGCTCGCCGCGCTCGGCCTGCCGGTGCGCGGCTTCAGCCGGCGCGAGAAGCGGGTGGAGGGCGTCTCCGTGTATACCGGCGCCGTACATACGAGCGCCGACGCGCACGCGGATCACGCCCGCCTCGACGCCTTCCTCGACGGCGTGAAGGTGCTCGTGAACCTGCTGCCCAGCACGCCCGCCACCGACGGCATCCTGAACGCGCGCACCTTCTCCCGGCTCGCGCGCGGCGCCTACCTCGTCAACGTCGCACGCGGCGCGCACCTCGTCGAGTCCGACCTGCTCGCCGCGCTGGCCGACGGCCGGCTCGCCGCCGCGACGCTCGACGTGTTCGCGCAGGAGCCGCTGCCCGCCGCGCACCCGTTCTGGCGCGAACCGCGCATCACGATCACGCCGCATACGTCGGCCGAAACGCTGCACGCCGAGGCGCTCGACCAGATCGCCGCGAAGATCGACGCGCTCGCGCGCGGCGCGGCGATCGGCGGCGTCATCGATCTCGCG
>NZ_JAAGNW010000010.1:80235-83926 GCF_010645215.1 Burkholderia multivorans
ATCGATACAACGAACCCATCAGGAGACAGACATGACATTCCCGGCAGCCGTGAAGATCGTCGAGGTCGGCCCGCGCGACGGCCTGCAGAACGAGAAGGGCTTCGTGCCGACCGAGGTGAAGATCGCGCTCGTCGACCGCCTGTCGCGCGCGGGCTTCCGCAACGTCGAGGCGGCTTCGTTCGTGTCGCCGAAATGGGTGCCGCAGATGGCCGACGGCGCCGAGGTGATGGCCGGCATCGCGCGCCGTCCGGGCGCCGTGTACTCGGTGCTGACGCCGAACCTGAAGGGCTTCGAGAACGCGCTCGCCGCACGCGCGGACGAAGTCGTGATCTTCGGCGCCGCGAGCGAGGCGTTCTCGCAGAAGAACATCAACTGCAGCATCGCCGAGAGCATCGGCGTCGGCACGCCGCGCCGCACCCGCGAGGTGCTCGCCGCGGTCACCCGGGTGTTTCCGCGCGAGCGCCTGTCGGGCCATTTCCACGACACCTACGGCCAGGCGCTCGCGAACATCTATGCGGCGCTGTTCGAGGGCATCGAGATCTTCCACGCATCGGTGGCGGGGCTCGGCGGCTGCCCGTACGCGAAGGGCGCGACCGGCAACGTCGCGACCGAGGACGTGCTGTACCTGATGCAGGGGCTCGGCATCGACACCGGCATCGATCTGCAGCAGGTGGTCGAGGCGGGCGACTTCATCTCCACCGCGATCGGCCGCGCCAACGTGTCGCGCGCGGGCCGCGCGCTGCTCGCGAAGGCGCGCAGCGCTACCGATGCGGCGTCCTGTGCATAATGTCCGCCGCCTTCACTCCTTGCTCAAGCGTGTTCTCATGACGACCTCCGCTTCCCTCGACGCCCTGCCCGACTCCGCGCGCCGCGTCGCACTGCTGCTGCGCGAGCGCGGCCATGCGAAACCCATCGTGATGCTGGCGGAAACCGGCAAGACCTCCGCCGAAGCGGCCGCCGGGCTGGGCTGCTCGGTCGCGCAGATCGCCAAGTCGATCCTGTTCCGCCGCCGCGTGGACGGCGCGCCGGTGCTCGTGGTCGCGAGCGGCGCGAATCGCGTCGACGAGGCGAAGGTGGCCGCGCAGGTCGGCGAGATCGGCCGCGCCGACGCGAAGTTCGTGCGCGACCACACCGGCTACGCGATCGGCGGCGTGTGTCCGATCGGGCATCTGGTCAAGCCGGTCACGCTGATCGACGCGGATCTGCTCGCACTCGACAGCCTGTGGGCCGCGGCCGGCCATCCGCACGCGGTGTTCAACCTGACGCCGGGCGAGCTGGTCGCGATGACGGGCGCGCCCGTCGTCGACATCGCGCTGCGCGAGCAAGCATGAGCGAGGTCGTGATTCCGGGCGTCCCGTCGCCGTGCACGGGCATCTGCCGGCTCGACGCCGCCACCGGCTGGTGCGAAGGCTGCCATCGCACGCGCGACGAGATCGCCAGCTGGCGCAAGCTCGACGACGACGGCAAGCGGACGGTGCGCGCGCGGCTCGATGCGCGGCGCGCGCAGGCGGCGGTGACGGCAAGCGTGACGGGCGGCGACTGAGTGCGGCGCTTCGCCGCACGTCGAGGCCGCGGGTGGGTTTGAATGCGTGCGCCTCGTCGTCCGGCCCGGGCCCGCGGATTCATCCGATGATGGCCCGCACCGCGCGCACACGAGGTCGAACCGGCGCGACGCCCGGCCAGCCGCGATGAACCAAAAAAAAGCCGTTCTGCCAATACGGCGAACGGCGCTCAGAAACGGAATTCTGTGGACGTGATCAACGTCACTGCGCATCATACGAGCCGCCCATCGGGCATCGCATCGGGAGTTTCCCTACGGATTCCCGGCGCGCGGCGCGCCACGCCATGCGCGCCGTGCACTCACCGCTCCGGCTTCGCGATCGCGCGCCGCGCCGGCACGATCCGCCAGCCGAGATTCACGCCCGCCGCCGCGACGAGAATCAGCGCCGCGCCCAGCACCTGGCTCCACGCGAGCGTCTGCCCGAACGCGATCCGGTCGACGACGATCGCGACCACCGGATAGATGAACGACAGCGCGCCCGTCATGGCGGTCGGCAGCTTCTGGATCGCGCCGTACAGCAGCACATACATCGCGCCGGTGTTGACGATGCCGAGCACGACGAGATCGAGCCACTGCGCGGGCGTCGCGGGCAGCGCGTCGTAATGGACGAACGGCGCGAGCAGCACGACGCCGAGCCCGACCTGGAGCAGCGCGATCAGATGCGGCGGCACGCCCTTGAGGCGCTTCGTGATGATCGACGACACCGCGTACAGGAACGCCGCGCCGAGCGCGAGCGCGACGCCCTCGACATATTCGCCCGGCACGGCGAGCACGGCGGGCTCGACCCGCACGACGCACACGAGGCCGACGAAGGCGAGCAGCAGCCAGCCGACGATCGACGCGGTGAGCCGTTCGCGGAACACCAGCGCGCCCAGCGCGACGAGCATGAAGGGCTGGGTGTGATAGACGGCGGTCGCCGTCGAGATCGACGCGCGCGAATAGGCGCCGAACAACAGCACCCAGTTCGCGACGATCGCGACGCCGCCGAGCAGTACGAGGCCGAGCGTGCGCCGCGACAGCAGGCCGCGACGCAACAGGCCGAGCGCCGCGCACACGCCGAGCAGCGTCGCGCCGCCGAACGCGCAGCGGAAGAACACGACGTTCATCAAATGCTGCTGCGACGACACGACGAGCCAGCCGATCGTCCCCGACATCAGCATTGCGAGGGTCATCTCAGCCGCGCCGCGGCGGATTTCAGGCGTCGTCATGGAAAACATCCGTTGGGTTCAGGTATGGTTTGATTTTAGAAACCCGAGCCGCGGCAATCCATCGCTTAAGCAAGACGAAACCGCCTGATTGCCTTTTAAAAGAAGGTCGAGATGCCGAAACGCCTAATCCCCCCCGTACCGGCCGATGGCCTCGACGCGACCGACCGCGCGCTGCTGCATCTGCTGGCCGAGGACGCGCGCATGACGACGAGCGAGCTGGCGCGCCGGATCGGGCTGTCGGCGCCGAGCACGGCGGACCGGCTGCGCCGGCTGGAAGCGCAGCGCGTGATCGGGCGTTACACGGTGGAGATCGATCCGCGTGCGCTCGGCTACACGCTGCAGGCGATCGTGCGCGTGAAGCCGCTGCCGGGGCAGCTGCATCTGGTCGAGGCGCTGCTGCGGCAGATCCCGGAGTTCGTCGAATGCGACAAGGTGACGGGCGACGACTGCTTCATCTGCCGCGTGTACCTGCGCTCGATCGAGCATCTGGACGGGATTCTGGCGAAGGTGACCGAGCGCGCGGAAACGAGCACGGCGATCGTGAAGTCGACGCCGGTGGCGCGGCGGCTGCCGCCGCTCGAGCATCGGGAGTGATCCGGCGCGGCATCCGGGCGCTATCGCACCGGCCCGCCCCGCTCACGCGCCCACGTCGCGCGCCTCGAAGAACCCCAGCATCTCCTCGATCAACGCCACCGGCGCCTCTTCCGGGATGTAATGCCCGCAGTCGAGCGCGCGCCCGCTGACGTCGCGCGCCACGCGCCGCCATTCCTCGAGCGGCTCGAAGCATCGCGCGACCACGCCCTGCTCGCCCCACAGCACGCGTAGCGGGCAGCCGATCTTGTTGCCGCGCTCGAGATCCTCGCGATCATGTTCGAGGTCGATCGTCGCCGACGCGCGATAGTCCTCGCACATCGCATGCACC
>NZ_JAAGNW010000100.1:0-2804 GCF_010645215.1 Burkholderia multivorans
ATCGATCTGGGGAAGCAGGATCCGATTACCGGGGAAGAGGCGCGACGACGCGGGTGGGGCTCCGTCTACCGGACGGGTTATCAGCCTGTTCTGCTGTGGCTTGAACAACAGTTGAACAATCCTATGCTGCTTGGTCAGCCGCAAGGTGTATGGGTCGACTCCGATCCCGACGGCAGAAAATGGACGCTCCATCCCTTATTGGGCACCGATCCGGCGACCTACGGTGCCATTGGAGCAGATCGAGCGATCATGAAGGACTCCGCGGAATTCAATCGATTCTCGAAGTTTCGCTACCGGGTCTACGCAATCGGATACAACTGGTTGCAGTCGAACGACCTATCGGGGCGTGATGTAGTCGAGGGGCTGGATATTCCCGATCCACAGACAAAGAAGATGACGCGGTTGATGGGTGTCAGCGAGATTTGTAAGGAGAACGATACCAGCAAGGCCATCATCCTGACGCACTCGATGGGCGGCTTAGTGGCTCGCTTTGCCGTGATGAATCATGGGCTCGAAGCCCTTGCGCATGGGATGTTTCATGGGTGTCAACCGGCCACCGGCGCCCCGCTCGCGGCAAAGAGATTCAAGACCGGCGGCAGTCCGGAGGGCGGGCTCGATGGCTTTGTCAATGGCAGTCTGCTGGGACGCGATGCCGGCGAATTCATGGCGGTGATGGCGAATGCGCCGGGGCCGCTGGAACTGACGCCGATGCCGGATTATCACAATGGTGCTCCGAGGTGGATTTTTGCTCGACCAGACGGCCAGGTGTTAATGCAGTTCCCGGAAGGCGGCGATGTATATAACGAGCTGTATGTAAATTCGCAGTGGTACGGTTTGCAGCCGCCGGATAAACAGCTCGATCCTGCGGGGATCGTGAAGAAAAGGCTCGCTAAAGACCGTAATCACAAAACAGTATCAGGCAACTACAGAGAAAATATGCTGACTGTTGTAACTCGGCAGAGCCAATTGAAGAACCAGTACCATGGCAAGACATATGTGGCCTATGGCCAGGGAGGGCTGGATTTCGGGCCGCCGCTGGCAAACCCGAAAGCGGTGGCCAGTGACAAGAGCCAGCCGATCATTGAAAGAGGGGATCTGACCAAGGCGCTGCTGACTTGGGGTAACGCAGTTTGGATCGGCGACGTGCCACCTGACGTCACGGCGGATGACCTTAAGAGTGCTAGGTTGCTGCATGACTCGGGCCTCGGGGAGATTCGCGTACTGGTGTCGAAGTGCAGCCTGAGCGTAACTTTCACAGTCCAAAAGACGAATACGTTGCCAGAAGTGAGGGAGATAACTGACTGGTCGCGGGTCGCCACCAAAACGGGAATCATCCGCGGTGACGGAACTGTGCCAGTGTGGTCGGCCGATGCTCAGGCGCGAGGGCTCAGGCCTGGCGTACCGGGTGATAGTGCAAAGGGGGTTCGGATGGCTTTTGTGCAGGGCGGATACCAACACATGGACAGCTACGTGCATCCGTGGACCCGCTGGGCGATACTCTATAGCCTGGTCCAGATCGTGAAGGATATCGACGTGCCGGGAACATGCTGATGGTTCGTCTCTTTCGTCGCCTCTTCTTGTTGACGGGTCTTTGCGCTTGTTCGCTCGCGCTTTCCGGGGAATCAACGATGAACAATCCGCTGCTGCCCAAAATGCGACCGTGGTGCATCGGTCGCCTCGTGTTCGACCGACCAGTGTCTAGCGAGATTTCTGACGAGAAGTTTTCGTATCGAGGCGACCGATTTGTCACGACTCACGATGTTTCATCTGATGTCTATCGCAAAACGGTCGCCGCGCGAGAGAACCAACTGCGGACCAAGCAGCGCGTGAATCCCGTCAACTTGGATGAGAAGACAGGAAAGGCTTGGTTGGAAAAAGCATTTTCTCCTATTAAAGATTCACGGGTATTCATCTATCAGGAAGGGGTGGCGAAAGTTAAGTTGCCGTTCAAGTCGGAGGGCTATTTCTTTGCCGGTCACACACTCTTCCATACGACTGGTGGCATCGGAGAGGATGGTCTTGATGACACCGAGAACCTATACGACGACATCTATCGACGTATCAAGGCACGCGATAACTGGACAGTGCCGACGGAATCGGGCTTCTGCATCGATGGGGGGATCGTGACCGGATCCTCGACCTACACCGAAGAAGTTAGTCAGTCCTTTGCGTTGATGCCGGGGCGGCCTGCGTTGCTACTGATTAAGATGCGCGATTCGATGGATGACGATCAGGCGCAACCGCTCACCAAAAATCTGGCAGAACTGCGCGCGCAACTCGATCGCATGCCGGGGAGTCATCGCATTCTGCGCAAGGGCAAGCGGGTGGTCGCCGGGATGAGCGCCGAGGAAGTGCTTTTTGCGCTTCAGGACGGCGCGGTGACGGTCTACCGCTTCTATCTGCTGGCACCGGGCAATCCAGCCACGCTTGCGCAACCGCATACTTCGGTCGAGTTGCTGTTGGGCACCCCTTCTCGGAGCGATCTGCCGCCCGATCAGGCGACGTCACCGGTCGACGAGGCGGGCGCGCTGCAGGTATGGGATACGCTGCTGGATAGCCTTCGCCAGCGACCTGGTGCCGTGTAGGAGACGCAATGCGGCGCTACGACATCGTGAAAGGCGATAAAACGACGGTCGGCGGCGTCGTGCAAGGTGGTGATCATCACGACCGGCTCGGCACGCGCGAGCAGGCTTACGAAAACGATCCGATCCTGTGCCCGGCTTGCAAGTCCGCCGGCGTGATCAAGTGCGAGGGCGCGCGCATCTCCATGACCGGTCCCGATGGTCGGCAGGCGGCTTTGAGCG
>NZ_JAAGNW010000100.1:2814-4442 GCF_010645215.1 Burkholderia multivorans
TGTCGATGCATAGGAGGCCTCGCATATTGGCGTAGTGAACCGAAGATGCTGTTGGCGCTCGCAGCAGGTATGACGGGTTGCGCATCGCTCAAATGCATACCCATGTGCCCAGACTTCGGGCACGCTGGCGCTATCTGCAAGCCGCTTACACCGACCAGCCTTCAAAACGGCGGCCATCCTCCCGACTGTCCGGTGCGCCGCGCGCGTCCTCACCCGGGCTCGGAAGAGGGTACAACCCAAGCGTTTCATGGACAGCAACAGTCGCCTTCGTTATATTTGTAAAAATATAACGGGGACATTCATGAACATCGAAACGCAGCACAGTGGTGCAGGCAAGCAGGCGGTCGGAAGTGCATTTGTACTGGAACAGATGCGGTTCGCCCGCGACAAAACCTGGGAAGTCGTCGAGCGTGTCGCGCAATCGATCGAGCCGGGCATGCGGGAATCGGAAGCCGTCGCGCATTGCAAGGACGTGATCGCGGCGCTGGGCGCCGATCGCATCTGGCATCCGATCATCATCCGTTTCGGCGAGAACACGCTGAAAACCTTCAAGCAGCGCTCGGACGACGATCCGCGCCTGCAATCCGACGACATCTTCTTCGTCGATCTCGGCGTCGTCTGGAACGGCCATGAGGGTGACGCCGGTGCGACGTTCGTGGTGGGCGCGGATGAGGAGAAGCGCGCGTGCGCGTCGGCTGCTCGCGTGCTGTTCGACGAGGTCGAGCAGCGCTGGCGCAACGGCGGCGTCGCGGGCACCGCGCTTTATGCATTCGCGGAGCAGCGCGCGGCCGAGTTGGGCTGGCGTCTCAACCTGGATATCAAGGGGCATCGCGTCTCGGACTTTCCGCATGCGATCTACAAGGCGGGAAATCTCGGGGATTTCGCTGCGTGTCCCGATGCCGGCCTGTGGATCCTGGAAATCCAGCTCGCGCATCCGACCCGGCCGTTCGGCGCTTTCTACGAAGACCTGCTGGTCTGACACGGTGGCCGCCCGCCGGGGCGGCCTGGATGGACGATGAGCGCGGCCTTGGCCGGCGGCTGCGTCGTGCCACTGAAGGAGTATGGCGTGCCCTTGCTTTTCTCGTACGGAACCTTGCAGCAGGAGCCGGTTCAACTCAGCCTCTTCGAACGCCGCCTGGAGGGTGAGGCCGATGCGCTGATCGGCTACGAACAGTCGATGGTGGCGATCGGCGATCCCGCGGTCGTGAAGACGAGCGGGATGACGCATCACCCGATCGTTCGCTACACGGGCGCGGCCGACGCGCAGGTGGCCGGCACCGTGTTCGACATCACGGATGCCGAGCTGGCGCGGGCCGATGCCTACGAGGTGGCCGACTACGTGCGCGTGCTGGCGCTACTGCGGTCCGGGCGGCGCGCGTGGGTCTACGTCGATCGGCGCTACGCGCCGCCGCAATCCTGACGCGGATTCGACGTCGCATGCCGTTGGCGCGCGACCGCGACCATCGACGATATCGAGTGGGGCGTCGGCAGCAGGCCAAAGGCAATGACTCCATCAAAAGATGTAGCGGTACCCCGCGCTGACGGACCAGGGCTTGCCCAGCTTCGCGCCGTCGACGTACTCGTAGTCGACGTACAGCCGGTGGCTGTCTCCCATCGAAGCAGAAACA
>NZ_JAAGNW010000100.1:4452-13372 GCF_010645215.1 Burkholderia multivorans
CGCGCGCGTGGCGATGCCGTTCGTGCGCACTGTGCTCTTGCCATCGAACTCATGGGATCGCGCCAACTTGACGTAGGGCTGAACGACATTCCCGTTGCCCAGTGCGAAGCGCCGCCCCAGCAGTGACCCTACGCGGAACTGCAGCGACGCGCCGGAGCCGGCGGATACGTCGAGGCCGTTGTCTGTCCGGTAACTGTCGCCGCTGACGTGGTTAACCGCCATGCCGGCTTGTGGTTCGATGAACCAACCCGCGCCCAGTTGCAGCTGCCGGCCGATTTCCAGGGTGGCGCCGATAGCGTTCTGCGACGTCTTGCCCTTTACCGAGCGGCCGTCGCTTGCCTCGACCTTGAAGTCCTGCCGGATATGGTTCGCTTTGAGTACGCCGTCGACGTACCAGCCGGTATCGGCCAGCCACGTGGCGTAGCCGCCCAGATGGTAGCTATCGGCGCTGCCCCGGCCCTCGCCGGGGAAGGTGCGATCCGAATAGCTGTAGCCGGCCAGGGCGCCGACATACCAGCGCCCGCCGTTGACGGTCAGCATTTTGTCCGCGCCCAGCTGCAAGCCGCCGATGTTCTGCGCGAAGTCCCGGCCCCCCTTGTTGTCCAGCTTCTGGCGCTCGCCGAAACCCCGGACCCACAGACCATCGCGGCCGTTGCCCTGGCGCAGTTCGCCCATACGCCTGGCCAGCGCGACCGACTCTGCGTACCAGATCGCCAGCGCCGTGCCGACGGCGGAGGTATTGATCGCGGCGTTGGCCGTGGTCGACAAATGCTCCGGGCTCGGCGTGATGGGACCAGGCGGCAGCACCGGTGGGGGCGCGGGCGGCAGCGTTGCCGGCGGTATTTCAGCTTCGGGGTCCACCGGCGGCGGTGAAACGGGTGGGGGCGTCACCGGCGGCGGATCGGGGGGAAGCAGGCGCCCGGTATTCACCAGGCTCCAGTCCGAAGCCCGCCCGCCTACCGTGTCATTGGTCTTCAACTCGTAGCGGTACGTCCCGACATCCACGACCTGACCGCGATTGGCCAGCGAGAACGAGCCGGGTCCGCCTTCGGTCTGGATCAGCTTGACGACGCCGTGTTCCGCCAAGGGCTCGGCTCCGCTATTGGCGATCAATACACGATGGCTTCCTTCGACGGTGCCAACGCGCAATTGGTCGGCCTTGCCGGCCCCGAGGTCGGTGCGCATGTCGAACCGGCCGCTGCCGCTGAGCGTGCCGGAGACGTCGAGCACCTTGAAGCCGGTATTCGGTGTGGAGAACGAGATCGTGCCCGTCGTTTCCAGATCCTTTACCGCTGAATCGGCGCGCACTTGCCAGACACTTCCGTCGTCGATGCTCAGCGTGTCCACGGTGCGGCCGCCGCGCTCGAGCAAAGCGCCGGTCAGCGTCGAACGATCCCGCAGACTCACGTTGACAGATCCGCTGTCGATCGCGACATCGCCGACGAGCCGGCTTCGCTGTGCGTCGAGTTCCACGTGGCGGGCGGCAATGGCCGGGGCATTCGGATCGCTGTCGTTGATCCAATCATGCACGTGCAGCGCGGCGGCCTCGACGCCTGCCTCGCGCGATTTTCCGATGATCGTGGTGCCGATCAGGTTCGCCTTGAGGCCGCTGCCCGAGACGGCGATGCCGCTGCCATCCTCGGTTTCGATATGGCTGTTGAGGATCGTGATTGCATTGTCCACGCCGGACTTTTTCGCATAGGCGTTCATGCCGTCAGCCCCTTGCCCCGACGTGCGCATATCGACGCCGTCCAGGGTGACGGCAGCCCCCGCGTCGCCCATCATCAGCCCGGTGGAAGCATCGCCCTGGGTGCGGATCGTGGTTCCGGCAGCCGTCAGGCGCGCACCGTTGGCGAGCATGCCGTAGGCCGTCTTGCCGTGGGTGACGACCGAACCGCCTTCGAGCGCGACGTTCGCGACCGCGGTGCGCGAGACCACCCCTATCGCCGAGTCGCCGAAGGTCTCGACGGCGACGCCGCGCGCCGTGATGTTCGCTTGGCCGCCGCTGCCGGCATACTTTTCCGAGGCGTAGAGGCCATGCCCGCTGCGACCGTGAGTCGTAATCCTGCCGCCGTCCATGGTGACGGTGCCATCGCGGGTATCGATCCCCACGCCGTTGGCGCCGCTCATCTCGATGGTCGAATCCTTGACGGTCGCGACGCCCCGGCTTGGAAGCCACAAGCCCGACACATACGTGCCGTTGCTGGCGATCCGCACACGCGCCAAAGAGACCTGGACGCCGTCGCCTTGGGCAATGATGCCGTTGCCTGTCTCGGAGCGAATCTTCACGTCCGTCAGGATGGCTTGGGATGGCATCAATGTCGGCCCCGATGCGCTGCTCAGGAGGATGCCGAAGCTATAGGCGTTGATACTGCTGTGGGCAAGCGAGAGCGTAGCGCCATAGGCATCGACGCCCACGCCCTTGAGCGTGGTGATCTCCGTATGGGTTGCGGTCACGCTGCCGCGATTGATGCCGATGCCGGTGTTTCCTGCCTGCCCTTCGGTGCTGTTGGCGTTGAGCCTTGCCTGCTCCAGAACGACGTGGCCGCCGTCCTGGGCACTCACCGCGGCGGCGTCGACGCCCAGGACGGTGATTTCCACGCCCTGGCCGAAGATGGTCGCGCCATTGCCCTGTGCAATCAGGCCGTGGCCATAGCTGCCTTGGGTATGAATCGAACCACCGGTAACGTCTGCGCGGCCGCCGTCCGTGACATGAAGCGCATAGGAATCCAGCCCTTCGATGGTGATCGTGTTGCCGTTCAACATGGCTTGGCTTCCGGCATGCCGCACCTTGACGCCCGTCGCATCCCTTGCCCCCAGCGCCTGGATCGCGCTGTTGGAAAGCGTCAGCGTGCCCGCGGAGTCGACCGCGACACTGGCCGGTGCGGCTTTCCCGCCGGCGATACCGGATTGGATGACGACGCCATCGCCCGACAGGCTGTTTTCGGGCCCGCTGATCGTGATTGCCGTGGCCTCTTGCGTGACGACGGTGTCGCCGGGGTTGAGCACCATGCTTTCGCCCTGAGGGGTCGACAGGTTGATGCCGGGATGGGAGTGCGCGGCCGCAGTTAGCGGTAGAGAGGGGACCAAGGCCGTCAAGACGGCGAGGGAGAGCCGGGTCGGCATGAGCGTCATCGAGGAGGTTCCGTTGAACGCATCGCTACGCGAAACTCACCGGATCAGCAGGCTGGCACGAAAGCGACGGGCTAAGTTCTAGAGCTGGGATTGGCTTGAGGGATTGGGACGTTTCAAGCGATGCCCTATTCTTGCTGCCTGCCGTTTTGATGCCTATGAGACCGATCTCAAATATTGAGAGAATCGTCCTGAGAATGGGACGCGGCCTATTTCATTCGCGGCAATCCGCTCCATCGATTCCAGCGGTGCCAGCACATCGGACTTGATGGGAGGCGCCGCGCCGCTCCGGATGCAGGGCCTCCAGGTTGTCGTCGAGGGCCGGCTCAGATACTTCGGCGTAGACGTCCTTGCGGGCCGAAGAGCGTCGTGAAATCGTCCGATGACGGCTCCTGTTACGCGCACGTGTCTTTCCTCTCGGTGAAACGAGGATGCGCAGGAACGACGACCCTCGTTATGTTTTGCGGTATATTACGGTTCACCGAAGTCGCGAGGGACCGTCGGCGCCATGGCGATTGCCGCGGTTGAGCACGTTCCCGTCGTGATGAGGGCGATGCGGATGATCTGGCAAGGTTGTCGTTCATCCGGAGCGCGGGGTCGCGCGCCGAGCGGCGCGCGCATTCCATCGGCAAGATGGCGCGCGCCGTCGATGCCGGGCGGCGCTGGCTGTGCCGAGCGTGCGTGCGGCGGCCGCATGCGCTGGCCGATCGATGACGGAATCCCGGCTCGCCAACTGAAGGAACCGTTCAATGGACAAGCCTCCGTTCCAACTCTCCCGGCTGGCGTCCGGCCAGGCCGATGCGCGGCCGATCCCTCCATTCCAGGACCGTTGCTGCGAACCCGCATCGTCCGCACGGCCGCCGGCATCGCGCCGCGCACGGCTCGCCGAACTCGACATGCACATCCATTGCTCGGTGATCGGCACCTGCCTGACGACCGCGGAATTGCGCAAGCTCGTGCCCCGCCATGCGGACATCGATCGCGAGCACGCCACCGATCTGCAGATCCATCACGCGGCAGTCGAACTCGCCGTGCAGGGCGGGGAAGGCGCGAAGGCGCTGCACAAGGCGCTCGACCAGCGCTATGCGGCGGCGATCAAGCGCTTCGCGTCGGTCAAGGACGTCGCCGGCCTGCGCGAACTCTGGCGCGAGGCGCTGAAGACCGGCGACGTGCCGCCCGCGTACTGGGCCGTGATGACGCATCCGGCGACCACGCTGGAAATGCGCCAGCTCGCGTTCGGCGATGTCCACATGCTGTCGCATCTGGTGGGCGCGGCGAACCGCGCGGACATTCGCCGGCTGGTCGCGCTCGAAGAGGACAATGCTCAACTGCGGAGCAAGATCGAGCGACAGCAAGCCCGCTTCCAGGCTTTCGCGCTCGAACGCGATGCCGAAGCGTGCGCCTGGCGCGCGACGCTCGACACCCGGCGCGCCTCGCCGCGCGATCCGGGCGCGGCAGATCCCGAGGCGGAAGCGGAGCGGCTGCGGGCGACGCTGGGCGAGCGCGACGATGCGCTTGCCCTGCAGGCCCAGCGCTGCGCCACGCTCGAACGACGCCTGAAGGAGGAGCAGGCGCGTGTGCAGACGTTGCGCGCGCAACTTCAGCAGACCTACGATCAGCTCGACGCATTGCGCAGCGAAGCGCTCGCGATGGAGGAGGCGGTGCTGCGCACGGCCGTCGAGGCCGACGGCGAAGCGGCGACGCTCGATCCGGTGCGCGGCAAGCGTATTGTCTATGTGGGCGGCCGTCCCGGTTCGACGGCGGCGATCCGCCGGCTCGTGGAAGCCGCGGGCGGCTGGCTGAACCTCCACGACGGCGGTATCGAGGATCGCAAGGGCAAGCTCGCGGCGCTGGTGCCGGGCGCGGACCTGGTGGTGTTCCCGGTCGACTGTGTCGATCACGATTCGATGAACACGCTCAAGCGCCTGTGCGAGCGGCATGGGGTGACCTATTACCCGCTCCGCACCGCGAGCGTGGCCAGTTTCGTCGACCTCGTGACGCGCGAGCCGGAAGGCGCCGTGGCTGCGCCCGGCTGCGGCCGCACGCCGGCGTTCTGCCTGCGCCACGGCTAGGGCCGGCGGCGCGTCACGGCTGCATGAATTTCGTGAGGGCCGCGATCTGCCGGGCGCAGCTCGCTTCGGCCCGTCGCTCGCTGTCGCGGTAGAGCCGGACCATCTCTTCGCCGACCGGCGTCAGCACGCAGCCGCCGCCGCTCGGTCCGCCTTGCTCGGAGACGGTGGCCGGCGATTTCAGCGAACGATTCAGTTCATCGATCAACATCCGGGCGCGGCGATACGACATGCCGAGGCTGCGCGCAGCCGCCGAGATCGAGCCGTGCTCGCGCACCGCTTCGAGCAGCGCCACCTTGCCCGGCCCGAGCGCGACCGTATCGCCGCGGCGGATGCGCATGCGGAAGCTGACGACGGGTGGGGTGGCGGGCGGGGTGGAGGTGGGGGATCGGTTCATGCGGGCAAGCATACACGAACGATGTCGTCGCACTTCCGCGCGCGGCTACGCGTCGGGCGGGAAGCAGAACGCGTAGTCCTCGCAGCCGAAGCAGCCCGGCGCAGGCGCGGGCGGCGCGCCCTGATCGAGGGCGACCTCGCGCGCGAGGAATTTCTTCCAGCGCAAGGCGGCCGTGTTGCGCGCGGCGAGCGCGGGGAAATAACGTTCCAGCAGTGCGGACACGTCATCGCGCCCGTCGAGGCCGAGATCGCGCCACAAATGATCGGGACGCAGGCAGGCATGCGCGATGATGGCGGCGAGACAGGCGGCGTCGCCGCGATGGACCGTATCGCCGACCTCGCGCATCAGCAGGCCGCGCAGCGTCGCGACGAAGGCGGCGTGCGGCGCGGGGATCGCGGCCGGCGGCAGCGTGACGATGCCGGGCCGCAGCCGCGGGAAATGCCGCGCGAGCAGCGTGCGCAGGCGAGCGGGCGACAGGCCGAGCGAGGAGTCGAGCGTGTTCGGCGCATCCTGGCCGGCGCGCGCCGCGATGAGGGTGGCGAACAGGCGGGCGTCGGTCGAGTCGGGCGGCGCCGCGTCGATGAGTCGGGCGTACAGCGCGCGCCGGGCCGGGGCGGGCGCGTGGCTCATGGCGTTACGATGCGCGCGACGATCCGGGTCAGCCGGTTGACGTGCCGGGGCGCGGGGAATCGATCCGCGCCGGAGTGGAGCACGGGCGCGCCCTCGGCTTCGTCGAGCGGCCGGCCGCCGCATGCGTAAGCGACGATCGCGCGTTCGCCGATCTCGGTGTTGAACAGTTCGTGCCAGGAAAACGTGACCGCGTAACCGTCGTGCCCGACGGCCAGGAAGATCATCCGCTTGAAGTCGCCGGGCGTGTCGGAGCGGAGCCCGGCGCGCGACAGGAGATCGGTCAGCCGCACGCCGCGGTACGGCTCGACCCGGCGGATGAAGCGACGGGTCTTGAAGCAGCGCAGGTCGAACGGCTCGGCCGTGACGCTGTCGAGGCGGCGCAGCGCATCGAGGGACAGCGACAGTGGCTGGACCACGTCGCCGCTCACATGGAGGCGGCCGACCTCGGCCATGACGGATGGGGTCGATTCCGCGTTGTCCATCCTTCGCCTCCAGGTCGATCCCGGGCGGCTGCCCGGGCGTGATATCCGGAGCTATATTACGCGGCTACGCCGCGCCATGCTATGCGCGCCCGGGTTCCAGCTGCTCCACCGCGTCCTTCACCGCATCGCGAAAGCGCGTGAGCGCGGCGAGGTCCGGCGCGGGCGGCTGCACCGCGACCCACAGCATCTCGATCAGCTGTTCTGCGGTCTGCTCGGTATCGAGCTTGCGACGGCCGAGGATCGCATCCCACAGCACGTGTTCCATCGGCCCGAACACCAGCGAGCGCAGCAGGCTGAGCGGCAGGTCGGCGCGCACCTGCCCCGTCGCCTGGCCGCGCGCGAGCACGTCCATCAAGGGCGCGGTGTAGCGCCGCTGCAATTCGGTCAGTTCGTCGCTGAGCGCATGCTGCTTGGCGCGCCCCTCGGACAGCACCAGCGCACACAGCCCGGTGCCGTTCACGAGCATCAGCCGCAGGTGGGTGCGCACGATGAACGCGAACTGCTGGCGCACCGGCGCGTCGCGCGGCATGCCGTCCTCGAACGCCGCGATCAGCTCGTCATACCAATCCGCGATCACGCGCGCGCACAGCTCGCGCTTGCCGCGGAAGTAATTGAACACCGTCGCTTCCGACGCGCCGATGCGCTGCGCGATCTCGGCGGTCGTCGCGTGTTCGTAACCCTTTTCCGCGAACACGTCGCGGCCGGCCCGCAGGATGTCCTGCACGCGCTGCTGGGATTTCCGGCTCGCCGGCGCGCGCGCGAGATCGGGGCGCTCGGTCTTGAGGGAAGAAGTCATGAGTAGGGGGCCTGCGAATGGATCCGATGCGCTCGATGATATCTGAGTGTCACTCAAAAAACTATTGACTCGGCCCTGCATCAAGCGCGAAACTAGCAAAAATTTCCGCAAGATATCGCACTGTATTGGTGAAATGCGTGATTTTGAGTGTTGCTCAAAATTGCGCTCGCAGACTTTCTGGAGACGGAGGAGACATGAGCAACCTGCCCGGCGTGCAATTCATGCTCGGTGAAGACATCGACATGCTGCGCGACGCGATCGCGACGTTCGCGGCCAAGGAGATCGCGCCGCGCGCGGCCGAGATCGATCGCACCGATCAGTTCCCGATGGACCTGTGGCGCAAGCTCGGCGAGCTGGGCGTGCTCGGCATGACGGTCGCCGAGGAGTACGGCGGCGCGAGCCTCGGCTATACCGCGCACATGGTCGCGATGGAGGAGATCTCGCGGGCTTCCGCGTCGGTCGGCCTGTCCTACGGCGCGCACTCGAACCTGTGCGTGAACCAGATCCACCGCAACGGCACCGATGCGCAAAAGCGCAAGTACCTGCCGAAGCTGGTGTCCGGCGAGCATGTCGGCGCGCTCGCGATGAGCGAGCCGAACGCGGGCTCCGACGTCGTCAGCATGAAGCTGCGCGCCGAGCGGCGCGGCGACCATTACGTGCTGAACGGCACCAAGATGTGGATCACCAACGGTCCCGACTGCGACACGCTGGTCGTCTACGCGAAGACCGAGCCCGAGGCCGGCCCGCGCGGCATCACCGCGTTCCTGGTCGAAAAGGGCATGAAGGGCTTCTCGGTCGCGCAGAAGCTCGACAAGCTCGGCATGCGCGGCTCGCACACGGGCGAGCTGGTGTTCCAGGACGTCGAGGTGCCGGAAGAGAACATCCTCGGCGAGCTGAACGGCGGCGTGAAGGTGCTGATGAGCGGCCTCGACTACGAGCGCGCCGTGCTCGCGGGCGGCCCGACCGGCATCATGGCCGCGTGCCTCGACGCCGTCGTGCCGTACATCCACGATCGCAAGCAGTTCGGCCAGTCGATCGGCGAGTTCCAGCTGATCCAGGGCAAGGTCGCCGACATGTACACCACCTTCCAGGCGTGCCGCGCGTACCTGTACGCGGTGGGCCGCCATCTCGACTCGATCTCGTCGGGCGGCCACGTGCGCCAGGTGCGCAAGGATTGCGCGGGCGTGATCCTGTACACGGCGGAAAAAGCCACCTGGATGGCGGGCGAGGCGATCCAGGTCCTCGGCGGCAACGGCTATATCAACGAATACCCGGTCGGCCGCCTGTGGCGCGATGCGAAGCTCTACGAGATCGGCGCGGGCACGAGCGAGATCCGCCGCATGCTGATCGGCCGCGAGCTGTTCGCGGAAACCGCCTGAGTCCACCGGGGAGCACGCCCGCGATGTCGATCATC
>NZ_JAAGNW010000100.1:13382-22969 GCF_010645215.1 Burkholderia multivorans
ATCGAATCCAAGCTGAATCCGCGTTCCGACGAATTCCGCGCGAACGCGGCGGCGCTCGAGGCGGTCGTCGCCGACCTGCGCGCGAAAATCGAGCAGCTCGCGCAGGGCGGCGGGCAGGCGGCCCGCGACAAGCACCTGTCGCGCGGCAAGCTGCTGCCGCGCGACCGGATCGCGCAGCTGCTCGATCCGGGTACGCCGTTCCTCGAGCTGTCGCAGCTCGCCGCGTACGGCATGTACAACGACGACGCGCCGGGCGCGGGCGTCATCACCGGGATCGGCCGCATTGCCGGGCGCGAGTGCGTGATCGTCTGCAACGACGCGACCGTGAAGGGCGGCACCTACTACCCGATGAGCGTGAAGAAGCACGTACGCGCACAGGAGATCGCGGCGGAGAACCGCCTGCCCTGCGTGTACCTCGTCGATTCGGGCGGCGCGAACCTGCCGAACCAGGACGAGGTGTTTCCCGATCGCGATCACTTCGGGCGCATCTTCTTCAACCAGGCGACGATGTCGGCGGCCGGCATCGCGCAGATCGCCGTCGTGATGGGCTCGTGCACCGCCGGCGGCGCCTATGTGCCGGCGATGAGCGACGAATCGGTGATCGTCAGGAACCAGGGCACCATCTTCCTCGGCGGTCCGCCGCTCGTGAAGGCGGCCACCGGCGAGGAGGTCAGCGCCGAGGATCTCGGCGGCGGCGACGTGCACACGCGGCTGTCCGGCGTGGCCGATCATCTCGCGCAGAACGATCCGCACGCGCTCGCGCTGGCGCGCGGCATCGTCGGCAATCTCGGCGGCAAGGCGCCGGCGCCGCTCGCGCTGCGCGCGCCGCTGCCGCCGCGCTACGACGCCGAGAGCCTGTACGGCGTGATTCCGGTCGATACGCGCAAGCCGTTCGACGTGCGCGAGGTGATCGCGCGGATCGTCGACGATTCGGCCTTCGACGAATTCAAGGCGCGCTTCGGCACGACGCTCGTCACGGGCTTCGCGCATATCTGGGGGCACCCGGTCGGGATCGTCGCGAACAACGGCATCCTGTTTTCCGAATCCGCCGTGAAGGGCGCGCATTTCATCGAGCTGTGCTGCCAGCGCAAGATCCCGCTCGTGTTCCTGCAGAACATCACGGGCTTCATGGTCGGCCGCAAGTACGAGAACGAGGGCATTGCGCGCCACGGCGCGAAGATGGTCACCGCCGTCGCGACCGCGAAGGTGCCGAAGTTCACCGTGATCATCGGCGGCTCGTTCGGCGCGGGCAACTACGGCATGTGCGGCCGCGCGTATTCGCCGCGCTTCCTGTGGATGTGGCCGAACGCGCGCATTTCGGTGATGGGCGGCGAGCAGGCCGCGTCGGTGCTCGCGACGGTGCGGCGCGACGGCATCGAGGCGAAGGGCGGCGCGTGGTCGGCGGAAGAGGAAGAGGCGTTCAAGCAGCCGATCCGCGACCAGTACGAGCGGCAGGGCCACCCGTATTACGCGAGCGCGCGCCTGTGGGACGACGGCGTGATCGATCCGGCGCAGACCCGCGACGTGCTCGGTCTCGGTCTCGCGGCCGCGATGAATGCGCCGATCGAGGACACGCGCTTCGGCGTGTTCCGGATGTAAGGAGCCGAGCATGCGATACGAAACGATCGAGGTGGGCGTCAGCGGCCACGTCGCGGGCGTCACGCTCGCGCGCCCCGACGTGCGCAACGCGTTCAACGAGACGATGATCGCCGAGCTGACCGCGGCGTTCGGCGAACTCGACGCGAACGACGCGGTGCGCGTCGTGGTGCTGGCCGCGCAGGGCCCGGCGTTCTGTGCGGGCGCCGACCTGAACTGGATGAAGAAGATGGCTGGCTTCTCCGACGACGAGAACCGCGCCGATGCGCGGCTGCTCGCGCGGATGCTCGAAGCGATCTACCGCTGCGGCAAGCCGGTGATCGCGCGCGTGCACGGCGACACCTACGCGGGCGGGGTCGGCCTCGTCGCGGCGGCCGACATCGCGATCGCGGCGGACGGCGCGCGCTTCTGTCTGTCCGAGGCGCGGCTCGGCCTGATTCCCGCGACCATCGCGCCCTACGTGGTGCGCGCGCTCGGCGAGCGCGCGGCGCGCCGCTACTTCGCCACCGCCGAGGTGTTCGACAGCGCGCGCGCGGCGCAGCTCGGCTTCGTGCACGAGGTCGTGGCGGCCGATGCGCTCGACGCGACGGTCGCGAAGCTCGCGGACGCGCTGGTCGCGAACGGTCCGCAGGCGGTGCGCGCCTGCAAGCGGCTGGCGGCCGAGGTCGCCGGTCGCGAGATCGACGACGCGCTGATCGAGCAGACGGCCGGGCTGATCGCGCAGACCCGCGCGGGCGCGGAAGCGCGCGAGGGCATCGCTGCATTCCTGGAGAAACGCACGCCTGCCTGGCGCGCGTGACGACGCCTGCCGGCGCGCGCGATGGCGCGGGCCGGCATCCCGATTCGAGTGGGTTCTTCCTGTTTCCTGACAACCATGTTCGACAAGATCCTGATCGCCAACCGCGGTGAAATCGCCTGCCGGGTCGCCGCCACCTGCCAACGTCTCGGGATCGCGAGCGTCGCGGTCTATTCGGACGCCGACGCGAATGCGAAACACGTCGCGGCCTGCGACGAAGCCGTACACATCGGCGGCGCGGCCGCGAGCGACAGCTACCTGCCCGTCGAGCGCATCATCGACGCGGCGCGCGCGACGGGCGCGCAAGCCATCCATCCGGGCTACGGCTTCCTGTCGGAGAACGAGGATTTCGCGCAGGCGTGCGCGGCGGCCGGCATCGTGTTCATCGGGCCGCCCGTCGAGGCGATCGCGGCGATGGGCTCGAAGGCCGCCGCGAAGGCCCTGATGCACGCGGCGGCCGTGCCGCTCGTGCCCGGCTATCACGGCGACGACCAGACGCCGGCGCTGCTGCAGCGCGAAGCCGATGCGATCGGCTATCCGGTGCTGCTGAAGGCGAGCGCAGGCGGCGGCGGCAAGGGCATGCGGGTGGTCGAGCGCACGGAGGATTTCGCGGCGGCGCTCGCGTCGTGCCAGCGCGAGGCGGCCAGCAGCTTCGGCAACGATCGCGTGCTGATCGAGAAATACCTGCAGCGCCCGCGTCACGTCGAGGTGCAGGTGTTCGGCGACCGGCACGGCAATACCGTCTACCTGTTCGATCGCGACTGCTCGGTGCAGCGTCGCCATCAGAAGGTGCTGGAGGAAGCGCCCGCGCCGGGGCTCGCCGATGCGCTGCGCCAGGCGATGGGCGAGGCGGCGGTCGCGGCGGCGCGCGCGGTCGGCTATGTCGGCGCGGGTACGGTCGAGTTCATCATGACGGGCGACGCGTTCTATTTCATGGAAATGAACACGCGCCTCCAGGTCGAGCATCCGGTCACCGAGATGGTGACGGGGCTCGATCTGGTCGAGTGGCAATTGCGGGTGGCGGCGGGCGAGCCGCTGCCGCTGCGCCAGGACGCGCTGCGCGTGAGCGGGCATGCGATCGAGGCGCGGCTGTATGCGGAGAATCCGGCGCGCGGCTTCCTGCCGTCGACCGGCCGGCTCAAGCATCTGCGGCTGCCCGTAGGTGTCGAGTTCGCGCTGGGCGCGTCGGTGCGCATCGACAGCGGGGTGCGCGAGGGCGATTCGATCACGCCGTTCTACGATCCGATGATCGCGAAGCTGATCGTGCACGGCGCGGACCGCCCGGCGGCGCTGGCGCTGATGCTGCGCGCGCTGCGCGCCTGCGAGGTGGTCGGGCTGCATACCAATGCGGCGTTCCTGCAGCGCATCGTCGCGAGCCGGCCGTTCGCCGAGGCCGATCTCGATACCGGCTTGATCGAGCGCAACCACGATGCGCTGTTCGCGCTCCGGCAGCGGCCGCGCGCGGCGCTCGCGCTGGCCTGCGCGGCGCGGCTCGCGCATGACCGGGACGCTGCGGCAGGCGGACCTGCGGCGGGCGCTCCCGCATCGCCGTGGGGCGGCCTGTCCGACTGGCGGCTGAACGCCGGCTACCGGCGCTTGCTCGAATGGCGCGCGGACGACGACACCGCGACGCTCACGGCCGACTACGCGGCGGACGGCGGCGCGGCCACGCTCGCGATCGACGGCGCGCCGGCCGAGACGTTCGCATGGACGCGCGGGCCGGGCCCGCTCGACTACGAGGTCACGCTGGGCGGGGTGCGCTCGGGCGGCCGCGTGCATGTCGACGGCGATGCGTTCCAGGTGTTCACGCAGGGCAACGCCTACGCGTTCGAATGGAACGACCTGCTCGCGCACGCGGCGGACACCGATCACGGCGGGGGCCGGCTGACCGCGCCGATGCCGGGCAAGGTCGGCGCCGTGCTGGTCGAGCCCGGGCAGCGGGTCGAGCAGGGCGCGCCGCTCATCGTGATGGAGGCGATGAAGATGGAGCATACGATCGGCGCGCCGGCGGCGGGCGTCGTGAGCGAAGTGCTGTACGCGGTCGGCGACCAGGTGACCGACGGCGCGCAGTTGCTCGTGATGGAGCAGGCCTGAACGAGGGTGCGATCGCGCGGCGACCTTAACGAAATCTGACAGTTGCGGCCGGGGATGTCGGCTAGACTCGACGGACAATATTCGGGGCGCGCCGCGCGGCGTAGGACAGGGCACTCAACGGGCCGGTAGCGCGCTACACTGCGACTTCCAACCTTCCTCCTGCCTATAATGACGCCCCCTGTCGAATTGAACGGCTTGCGGATCGGCATCACGATCGGCCTTCGTGAGCCGAACGAGAGCCTCTGGATCAACGGCATCAAGCAAAATGCGTTGTTCCTCGCCAAGCTCCTGATGAAATCGTCGCGCGGCTATCGCGTGACGATGGTCAACACCACCGACGTCGCGCTGACCGACGCGCTGCCGTGGGACCGCCGGATCTTCGACACCCGGTCGTTCACGACGATGAAGGATTCTCTCGACGTGCTGATCGAGCTGGGCGGCCAGATCGACAGCGAGCAGACCGCCTATCTGAAGGCGCGCGGCGTCAAGATCGTCAGCTATTGCTGCGGGTTCGAATACATCCACGCGACGCAGTCGATCCTGTTCGGCCGCCGCATGTGGGACACGCTGTTCATCAATCGCGGCTACGACGAGATCTGGGCGATTCCGCAGATCGCGCCGTCGTCGCTGCCGTTCCTGCAGTCGCTGCGGCGCGCGCCCGGGCGCGTGGTGCCGTTCGTATGGGATCCGATGTTCCTGACCGAGCGCGCCCGCCTGCTGCCCGAGCACGGCGAATACCGGCCGAGCGGCCAGCGCGCGAAGCGGCTGACGATCATGGAGCCGAATCACGACGTCGTGAAGTTCTGCGTGTACCCCATGCTGATCATCGACGAGGTCTATCGCCGCGAGCCGGAGTCGATCGCGTTCACGCACGTCACCAATGCGGAGCGTCTCGCGCACGAAAGCCCGGAATTCGTGATGCTGATGAATTATCTGGAGATCGTGCGCGCGAGCAAGGCGAGCTTCGTCGGCCGCTTCGATACGCCCGCGTTCCTCGCGGAGTTCACCGACGTCGTGGTGTCCCACCAGTGGGAAAACCCGCTCAACTACTTCTACTTCGACGTGTGCTGGCAGGGCTATCCGCTCGTCCACAACGCGCACCTCGTGCCCGATCTCGGCTATTACTACCCGGAGAACGACGTGGAGGCCGGCGCGGAAGTGCTGACCCGCGTGCTGCACGAGCACGACGACGACTGGGAAGGCTATACCGCGCGCCAGCGCGGGCTGCTGCGCCGCTATACGTCGAAGAATCCGACGCTGGTGGCCGAGTACGACGTGCTGCTCGCGAACCTGGTGGGCGTGCATCCCTGACGCTTGGGTCGCGCGCCGCGATGCAAAACGGGCCTGGACGCGCAATGCGCATCCAGGCCCGTTTGCCGTGGGGCGGGGCAGGCGCGCCCGCCCGCCGTCACTCGCCGGGCGCGCCCGGTATCTGCCCCTGGTTCTGGCGCGGCACGTAGCCGGTCAGACGCCATTTGCCGTCGTCGAGCCGGAAGCTGAGCTTCTCGAAGGCGACCTTGCCCGAGGCCAGCGTGCTCGCGTAGTCGACGTTCGCATACAGGCCGTCCGGCACCGCCTTCGAGTTCGTGAACTGGATCCGCGTGACCGCCGCCCAGCCGCGCTGCGTGACCGTGCCGAGCGACTTGCGCGCCTGCAGCGTCTCGCTGACGAACTGCTGCTGCGTGACCTTGCTCTTCACGAACGGCGCGACGTCGTTCCAGACGTCGTCGACGCGGCCCGCGTCGAGCTGTTGCACGATGCGGTCGGGATCGCCGAGCAGTTCGTCCGCCGACGTGCCCGGCTGCTGCGCATGGCCGAGCGTGGCGGTCGCGGCCAGCAGGCCGCCGATGATCCATTGAACGAGGGTAGGCTTCACGGGGCTTCTCCTGGCGGATGGTCGGGCGTCAACGATACATCGAGGCGAGCGCGTCGGTGTAGGCCGCCACGTTGTCCGGATTGTAGATGCTGACGGAATCGAGCAGCTGCTTCGAATGCTCGCGATACGTATCGAGGTTGCGATCGTGCTCGTGGAACGCCTTGAGCAGCTGGCGCCCGCCTTCCTGGCAATCGAAATCCGGATAGTAGTAGCCGCACTTGCCCAGGTAAGGCGAGTTGTGGATCAGCGGATAGTCGCCGTACAGCAGCTCGTAGTACAGGTAGTTCTGCGCGTTCTCCCAGGTGTGGGACACCACGGCGTCGCCGTGCGCGGCCATGAATTCGTAGACCGCGAAGCGGCCCTCGAAGGTCGTCAGGCTGTGCGTGACGATGTCGAGGCTGCGCGCGAAGTTGACGAAAGTCGTGTGTTCCTTCATGTGCAGCGTGTTGCACACGCGCACGAACTCGATGAACGACGGCTCGGCCCGATAGGCCTCTTCCGTCACCAGCATCGGGATGATGCTGGTCTTCACCATGCAGATGTTCGGCTCGTACATCGTCACGCGCCAGCGCGGCTTGCCCGGCTGGTAGCCGTAGGTAAGCCCTGCGCCGAGCGTCGCGCGCGCCTTGTCGAACAGCAGCGGGTGCCAGATGTGCGGGACGATGGTGACCGGGCAGCGCAGGCCGGTTTCCAGGTAGTGCAGGCACGAGTGCTCGAACTCCGGGATGGTCCACACGCCGTCGTAGGTCGCGCCCGAGAACAGGAAGCCGGACGGCTTCTTGAAGATCGCGCGCTCGATGTCGATCACGTAGTCGTTGCCGACCCGCATCGTCACGACCTTGCCGCCTTTCGCGCGGTAGGTGGCGAGCCAGTCGGCGTTGAACTGCGCGCTCATCTCGATCAGGACGTCGCAGCGCTCCATGGCCTCGTCCATCGACAGCAGCGGCACGTTCCACTCGCCGAGCATCAGCTGGGGATCGGCCGCGCTGCTGCCGCCGTTGACCATCACGGCCTCGGCGACGAGCGGCGACTGGCGCAGCAGCAGCACCAGCAGCAGGCAGTTCTGGAAGATGCCGTTTTCCCACAGGGACTGGCCGGCGCCGCGCACGAACAGCGAGACGCCGACGACGAGGCGCTTGCCGCCGTTCTGCACGTCGCGGCCGGTGATGTCGTCAGTCATGCGAAGTCTCCGGATGGTCAGGCGCGGGCGTACAGACGCTCGACGAAGGCGTCGATGTTCCTGGGGTTGTCGATCGAGACGTCGTGCAGAAGGGCATTGGCTTTGGTGCGATAGTCGTCGAAATGGGCGTCGTGGTTGCGCCATGCGTCAAGCAGCGCGCGGCCGCCGGAGGCGGAGTCGAATCCGGCGTAATAGTACCCCGCGTCGCCCAGCAGATTCGAGTTGTGCACGAGCGGGTAGCCGCCGTACAGCACGTCGTAGTACAGGTAGTTCTGCGGATTTTCCCAATGGTGCGAGATCACCGCATCCGCGTGCTGCGCCATGAACGAGGGCAGGTCGATGCGCGGCTCGAAGGTGGCCTTGTGCTGGCGCACCAGGTCGAGGCTGTTCGCGAAGTGCACGAAGGTCGGATGCTCCTTCAGGTGCATCGCGTTGACCACGTACAGGTGCTCGACCGCATCCGGCTGCGCGCGATAGAACTCCTCGGCGGCGAGCATCGGATAGTGGCAGGTCTTCACGACCGAGATGTTCGGTTCGAGGATCGACAGCCGCCATTTCGCGCGGCCGGGGCGGTAGCCGAACGAGAGGCCGGCAGCTTCCAGCTCGCGCGCGCGGCGGTCGATGAAGTAGGGCGACCAGATGTGCGGGATCACGTGCACCGGGGCGCGCGTCAGCGTGCGCAGGAGGGGCGCGTCGATCTTCTCGGATTTGGGCAGGATCCACACTTCGTCGAACGGGCCGCCGTTGAAGATGTGGCCCGACGGCAGCTCGAACATCGGCGTCTCGCACAGCCCGCTGTAGGTGTGGCCGACGAAGCACACCACGAGCTTCTTGCCGAGCGCCTTCATGTACTTGAGCCAGTCGACCTGCAACTGCGCGCCCATCTCGATCACGACGTCCAGGTCGTGGGACACGTCGCGCGGATTGACGAGCGGGATGTCGAGGCCGGCGAGATCCAGCCCGGCCGGCAGCCGGCTGGCGTCGCCGCCGTTCAGGAAGTAGAGCGGACCGATCCGGTCCGATTTTTTGAGCAACATCGCGAGGTACGCGATGTTCTGATGGATGCCGTTTTCCCAGATCGCCTGGCCGTCACGGGCGAACAGCGAGATGCCGACGGCCAGGCGTTCCTTACGCGATCCGGGGGAGGAAGAGTGAACGGTGTCGATCACCAGCTATATCCATATCCTGCACCGTATGTCTTGTTTTGCCCCGACATGCCGATGCCCAGCTTGAGAATGCCGTTGGTTGTGACGTGCGCGCTCGCCCCGAACGCCATGCCCGACTGACCGGCGAAACGGGCGACCCCGACGGCGAGATTGATCGTCTTGCCGGGTTCGACCTGCGGCAGCATGGTCAGGGCAGTGGCGGCAGCGATACCCTGGCGGGCCATCTGATCGGTTTGTTGCAGCGCCTGTTGGGTCTGGGTCAATTGCGAGCCCAGATTGTTGATCTGGGTTTGCTGGCCCGTCAAGGATTGTGACATAGATGTCGACAGCGTGTTCAACTGGTTCACGTTGACGGCATCGGTGCCTTCGGTGCCGGCCGCGACGTTGGTGATCTGCCGTTGCTGGGTCGAGCTGCCGACCGACACGACGTTGGAGCGGCCGCCGTCAGTGGAGTTGGCGCCGATCGCGACCGAGTTCGAGCCGGCGGTGACGGTCGGTTTGTCGGAGCCGGTGCCGTTCATGTCAGCCGCGATGCCGCTGGTGTTCGCGGCGCGCGTCGTGTTGTTGTTGATCGTGGTCGACAGCGACGAGATCTGGGTATTGATATTGGTCACGCCGGTCGACAGCGAACTGACCGCGCTGTTCGTCGAACTCAGCCCGGTCGACAGCGATCCGATGCCGGTCGAGGTGGAGGTCGACAGCGAAGCGACGTTGCTGTTGGTGGTGCTCAGGCCGGTGGACAGGGAACTGATGCCCGTCGACAGCGACGAGATGCTGGTCGACGTCGAGGTCGAGAGGCTGTTGATGGACTGGTTGGTTGCGTAGAGCTGCGAACCGTTGATCGCATCGGTGCTGGTGGCCGTGACCTGACCTGCCGCG
>NZ_JAAGNW010000101.1:0-6254 GCF_010645215.1 Burkholderia multivorans
GCGCGCCTCACGCGCTGCAATCGATGCCGGCGATGATCGCGAGCATCCCGCCCACGGTCCTGACCGCCACTTCGCGACAGCAAACGATCATCACGTCCGAGACGCTTCGCACGCCCCTCGACGCATCGGTCGAAGCGCACCACGTGATGGTGGTGGACGACGCCACCGGCCGGGTCCTGTTCCAGAAGCGCCCCGACGACATCGTGCCGATCGCGTCGCTGACCAAGCTGATGACGGCGATGGTCGTGCTCGACGCGCATCCCGACCTGAACCGGGCCATCCGCATCGACCGGGACGACGCCGGCGCGCCGCCGACCGCGCAAGCCAGCCTGCCCACCGGCGCCAGCCTGCCGCTGCGCGAAGTGCTGCAACTCGCGCTGATGTCGTCCGACAACAGCGCCGCGCATGCGCTCGCGCAGAACTACCCCGGCGGCCTGCCGGCCTTCCATCGGGCCGTGCACGCGAAAATCGCCGCGCTCGGCCTGACGCACACGACGCTCGACGAGCCCACCGGCCTGTCGCCGCGCAACACCTCGACGGCGAGCGACGTCGCACGCATGGTCAGCGCCGCGGCCCGCTATCCGGCGATCGCGCGCGCCACGACCGATTCGCGCAGCGTCGTCACGATCGACGGCCGGCGGATCGAGTATCGCAACACCAACCCGCTCGTCGGACAGCAAGGCTGGGACATCGCCTTGTCGAACACCGGCTACACGCGCGCGGCCGGACGCTGCCTGATCATGCGGCTGCGTGCCGTCGGACAACACGTCACGGTGGTGCTGCTCGAGGCGGCTCCGAACGCCGTGCCCATCCGCGACGCCGGCACCATCCGCCGCCTGCTGCTCGCCAGCAGGATGGTGTGACGTCGAACGCGCAACCCTCTCACCAACCGCCAACCAACAGGACCGCTTCGTGGCTCACTCGCACACCCGCCGGAAACTGATGATCGGACTGCCCTTGCTGATCGGCATGGGCGTCCCGTCGATGTCGCGCGCCGCCGACGCCTCGCTCGCCGGAATCGAACGCCGCCACGGCGGCCGCCTCGGCGTGTACGCGATCGATACGGGTTCGGGGCGCACGCTCGGCCATCGCGCCGACGAACGCTTCCTGATGTGCAGCACCTTCAAGGGCATCCTCGCGGCGCAGGTGCTGGCGCGCGTCGATGCGGGACTGGAACGGCTCGACCGCCCGGTGCGATACACGAAGCAGGATCTCCTCTTCACCTCCCCCGTGACGCAGGCCAACGTGGCGAGCGGCACGATGACGGTCGGCGCGCTCTGCGACGCGATACTGGAATACAGCGACAACACGGCCGCCGTCCTGCTGATGAAAAGCGCCGGCGGCCCGGCCGCACTGACCCGGTTCTGCCGCGCAGCCGGCGACACCGTGACGCGCTCCGACCGATATGAACCCGACTCCAACCAGAACGACGGCGAACTCGACACGACGAGCCCGCGCGCCATCGCGACGCTCGCGCGGGGCCTGCTGCTGGGCGACCTGCTGGGTTCCGCCTCGCGCGCGCGGCTGGAGCAAGGCATGGCCAACTGCAAGCCCGGCCTCAAGCGGCTGCGCGCCGCGCTGCCGCCTGACTGGCAAGCGGCCGACCGGCCCGGCACCAGCGTCGAAGGCGAAACCAACGACTACGCGCTCGTGCGTCCGCCCGGCCGCGCGCCCCTCTTCGTCGCGGCCTATTACGACGCCCCCGGCTTCAGCTGGGAAGCGCGCGAAGCCGTGCTGCGCGAAGCGGGCGCGGCCTTCGTGACATGGGCGACGGAGGCCGCGTGAGCACGAGCGCCGCGCCCCGGAATCATCGGATCGACGTGCTGCGCGGCATCTCGATCCTGCTCGTCCTGTTTCATCACTTCAACATCGCCTACCGCCTGGACGACACCACGCTCGCGCACCTGTTCGGCTGGGAGGCGGTGCGCGCGATCGCGCGCAACGGCAACTACGGCGTGACGATGTTCTTCGTCATCTCGGGCTACCTGATCACCGCGAATGCGGCGCGGCGCTGGTCCGGGCTCGGCAATGTTCCGATCCGCGCGTTCTACGCCTTGCGGATCGCGCGCATTCTGCCCTGCCTGCTGTTGCTGCTGGTCGTCGTCAACGCGCTCGCTGCGGCCGGCATCGCGATCTTCCAGAATCACGCCGAAACCGGCTCACCAGTGTCCTTCTGGCTCGTGAACCTCGCCTCGCTGACGTTCTGGATGAACGTGCTGATCGGCACACACGGCTGGCTCAACTACCCGCTCGGCGTGCTGTGGTCGCTGTCGGTCGAAGAGGTGTTCTACCTGTCGTTCCCGTTGCTGTGCGTCGCCTTGCGGCGCGAGTCGCGGCTCGTCGCCTTCTGGATCGCGATCATCCTCGTCGGCCCCGTGTATCGATACACGCATCAGGGCGATGCAGAGAATTTCCTCTACGCCTACTTCGCCTGCTTCGATGCGATCGCGATCGGTTGCTGCACGGCCCTGCTCGCCGGTCGCGTCGCGCTGCGCGAGCAGGCCCGCGCGTGGCTGCGCTGGCTCGCCGCCGCGGCGATGGTCGTCCTGTACCTGTCCTGGCCGATCAGCGAAGCCAACGTGCCCGGAGTCACGGCGATGGCGCTCGGCACCGCCGTGCTGCTGCTCACCGGACAGGAAAGCCCTGCCGAAGCGACGCGTCGGCGCGCACGCGCTTCCGCGTGGCTCGAATGGTTCGGCCGCCTCAGCTACGAGTTGTATCTGTTCCATCTGATCGTGCTCGGCCTGCTGAAAACACGCTTTCCCCGGCCGGACGTGACGGGCGACGACAAGCTGGCGCTGCTGGCCGTCTATTTGCTGCTGTCCGCCGCATTGGGCGCGTTGATCGCGCGGTTCTACGCGGAGCCGCTGAATCGCGGCATACGGCGACGGCTGACGCCGGGGCTGTCGCCGCCGGCGCGGCGGAATCCGACATCCGGCGCGCTCGGCCCCGACGCGTGAACGCGGCCTGACCCGGCGCACGGGCTGCGGGGATCAGGCCGCCAGGCATCCCGGCTTGCGCGGCACGAAGCCCGCCGGAAACGGCAGGCATGAGCAATGACGCGGTATGTCCGTGACCGTGCCCCCGGCATCACGACATCCGCGTGGCGACACCGGGATCGATGCGCTGCAGGTCGCGCACGGCAGCACCCGGCGCACGAGCTGCCGCACTCACTCGCGCCCACCTGCCCCCGCGAGCCCGTCCACCCCGCGCGCCCCACGTTCCGTCCGCGCCAGCCAGTAGCGCGAAAACGCCCACGCCGCGAACGCGGCCAGCGTCAGCAGCACCGACACGAGCGGCAGGCCCCGCAAACCCCAGTCGTCGGCCACCCGCCCGCCGAGGCTCGCGCCCAGCGAAATCCCCGCGAAGATCCCCGACGAATTGAGCGCGAGCACCATGCCGCGATAGGCCGGTTCGAGCGCCACCACGCGCCGCAGCTGCGACGGATAGAACAGGTCCTGCATCAGCGCCCACACCATCAGCAGCCCCAGCGCGCCGACGAACCGCACGCTTTCGGGCAGCCCGCCCTCGAAGGCGAGCAAGCAGCAGAACACCGGCAGCATCGCGCCCATCGCGATCCCGAGCAGCCGGTCGGCCGACGCGTGGCGCGCCGCCCGTTGCGCGACGAGATTGCCGAGCACGCCCGTCACGCCGAACACGAGCAGCGCGAACGCGCCCGCCTCGGCGCTCGCGCCGAAACGCGCGGTCAACAGCGGCAGGATCAGCGTATAGGTCGCGAAGAACGCGGCGGTCTGCAGCACCACCACGGCCAGCCCGGCGCCCGTCGCGGGCCGCGCGAGCAGGCGCGCGAGCCCCGCCGGGCGCATCCGCTCGCCGTGCGTCGCATCGTGCACGCGCGCCGCGATCCAGCCCGCGCTGCCCAGCGCGAGCGCGGCGAGCAGGCCGTACACCGCGCGCCAGCCCAGCATCTGCGCGACCCACGCCGCGAGCGGCGCGCTGATCACGCTCGACAGCGTCACGCCGACGAACACGATCGCGAGCGCCCGCCCCTGCCGTTCGCCGGGCACGAGCCCCGCACCGATCGCCGTCGCGACCGGGCTCACCGCCCCCGCGCCGATGCCGGCCGCGACGCGCGTCGCCATCAGCCAGCCGAAGCTCGGCGCGAACGCGCCGGCCAGCGTGCCCAGCGCCATCGTCAACAAGCCGCCCAGCAACAGGCTGCGGCGGCGCCGATGCCCCGCGACGATCTGGATCAGCGGCGCACCCACCGCGAACGTCACCGAAAACGCCGCCATCAGCAAGGCCGCGCGCCCCGGCGCGATTCCCCAGTCCGCCGCGAGCCCCGGCAACGCGCCGACCGTCCCATACGACATGCTGCCCATCGCGAAATTGGCGCTGGCGAGCGCGAACAGCGCCCGCCGCTCCTGCCGTTCCATCGTCATCGCATCCTCTCCGTCCTTCATGCGCGGCCCCCACGGCCACGCCCGGCGCCAGTGTGCGCAAATCCTTGGTATATTTGAAATCGATTGTCGATATGTGAGCCATCCATATGTCAGATATGTCCGCTCCGCTGCGCAGCGCCGATCTCGGCCTGCTGGTCGCGCTCGACGTGCTGCTCGACGAGGCCAACGTGACGCGCGCGGCCGCCCGGCTGCACCTGAGCCAGCCCGCCCTGTCCGCGCAGCTCGCGCGGCTGCGCGCGTTGCTCGGCGACCCGCTGCTGGTGCCGGCGCAAACCGGCCGCGGCATGACGCCGACCGCGCGGGCGCTGGCGATCCGCGCGCCGCTGCGCGCCGCGCTGCACGAGCTGCACGCCGCGCTGCGGCAAGGCGAGGCGTTCGATCCCGCCGGTGCGACGCGCACCTTTCAGGTCCTCGCGAGCGACAACGGCGTGGTGATGGTCGGGCTCGACCTGCTGCGGCGTGTCGAGGCGGCCGCGCCGGGGCTGCGCATCGGCTTTCGCAACGCGAGCGCGGACACCTACGGCGCACTGCTCGAACGCGGCGACGCCGACCTGCTGATCGCCGCCGGTTTCGCAGTGCCGCGCGGCATGCAGGCGCAGCCGCTGCTGCGCGAGCGCTACGTGATGGCGCAGCGCAAGGGGCATCCGCGCGGGCTCGCGCCGCCCGATCTCGTCGCGTACTGCGCGCTGCGCCATGTGATCGTGTCGGGCGACGGCGGCGGCTTTCACGGCTTCATGGACGATCTGCTGCACGCGCGCGGCCTGACGCGCCAGGTCGCGGTGTCGGTCCACCAATACCATCTGGCGCCGCTCGTGCTCGAAGCGACCGACTGCGTATGCGCGTTGCCCGAGCGCTTCCTGATGCGCTTCGCCGACCGGCTCGACCTGCTGCCGCTGCCGCTCGAGACCGAGGGCTTCACGCTGCACGCCGCATGGCATCCGCGCTGGCAGGCCGATCCCGCGCATCGGTGGTTGCGCGAGCAGTTGTTTGCATTGAGCGCGGGACGGCAGGTCGACGCGTCGGCCTAGCGGGAGGGTGGCGCGGCACTCGGCTCCCCGCTGCCGAACCCGCGCACCCTTGCGCGATCCCCGCAAAAACCCGCCCCTGCCCACCCCGCCGTCAATCCCTTATGATGACCCGGCGCAACCCGGCCGCTCGCCCGGAAAACGCCGCTGCGCCCCTGCAAGCCCCTCCAGGAATCGAGGATGAACCACCCGTCTCAAGCCGCCGTGCTCGAACAACAGGCGCAGGCCGCCGCCCGCGCCGGCCGCGCCGACGAAGCGCTCGCGCACTGGCGCGACGCGCTCGCGCTCGATCCGGCGCGCCTGCCCGCCTCGCTCGACCTCACGCATCTGCTCGCCGAAGCCGGCGCGAGCCGCGCGGCGATCGACTGGTGCGCGCAGTGGGCGGCGCGCGCGCCCGGCTCGCCGCTGCCCTGGCTGCAGGCCGGCATCCTCGCGTCGAATCACCTGACCGACGGCCAGGAGGCCATCGAACACTTCCACCGCGCGCTGCGCATCGCGCCGCGCGACAGCCGCGCGCACGCGGCGCTCGCCCAGCTCTATCTGTTCTCGCACGACCCCGCGCTGATGCGCTTTCACGCGGCGCGCGCGCTCGACGAGGCCGATCCGGCCGGCGCCTTGCGGATCCGCTGCCGCTACCTGTCCGACTACGGCCGCGCGGCGGCGGACGGCGAGGCCTGGCTCGCCGCGCACCCGGACGACGTCGACGCACTGCTGACCGTCGGCAAGGCGCACTACATGCAGCGCGGGTTCGACGCCGCGCGGCCGTGCTTCGAGCGCGCGGTCGCGCTCGCGCCGACCCGCATCG
>NZ_JAAGNW010000101.1:6264-22873 GCF_010645215.1 Burkholderia multivorans
ATCGCCGCGATCGGCGCGCTCGGCGAGCTGGAGATCCTGCTCGGCGACACGGCAGGCGGCTGGCATCGCCTCGAAGGCCTCGCGAACGCGGCGCATCTCGACGCCCGCTATCCCGGCCTCACCCCGTTCCACGACCGTCGCTGGCGCGGCGAGCCGCTCGCGGGCAAGCGCATCCTGGTCGCGTACTACGCGGGCATCGGCGACAACCTGATGATGGCGCGCTACGCGCGCGACCTGAAGGCGGCCGGCGCGCACGTGACCTTCGCCTGCCGCCCGGAGCTGCGGCGGCTGATGCAGGATCTCGACGGCGCCGACGAAGTCGCCCCGACCTGGCTCATCGAGCGCTGGCCCGGCTTCGACTACTGGGTATTCGACTACCTGCTGCCCGCCTACCTCGGCATGCCCGACGGCACGCAGCGCGCGTATCTGCACGCGCCCGCACCGGCGCGGCAGCGCTGGGCCGCCGAACTCGCGCGCTATCCCGGGCCGCTCAAGGTCGGCCTCTGCTGGTACAGCAACCCGCACAATTTCAGCGGTATCGACCGCTTCGTGCCCCCCGACGCGCTCGCGCCGCTCGCGCGCATCCCCGGCATCGACTGGTTCGTGCTGCAAAAGAACGGCGCGAACGACGCGCTCGCCGAACAAGCGGGCCTCGTCGCGCACGACCTGTCGAACCGCTGGGCGGACTTCGCCGACACGGCCGGCTTCATCGACGCGCTCGACCTCGTGATTTCGATCGATTCGTCGCCGCTGCATCTCGCGGGTGCGCTCGGCAAGCCCGCGTGGGGCCTGCTGCCCGCCGCGCCGGAGTGGCGCTGGGGCCTCGCGGGCGAGCATTCGGCGTGGTATCCGTCGCTGCGGCTGTTCCGCCAGCACACGCTGCACGACTGGACCGGCGTCGTCGCGCAGGTCGACGCGGCGCTGCGCGCGCGCGTGGCCGACCCGCGCCCGGCGGGCTGAGCCCGGCCGGACCGGCGGCAAGCGCGCGTCCGGCCTGCTCGCGCGCCGCATGCGCGGGTTCGCCGGGCTCGCCGCACGAGCGCGTTCGCGCCCCTGCCCGGCATGGGCCGCACACGACCTTTGCGCGGCGGCCCCGCATCACAGGTTAAACTCTCCCCTCGCGCGCCGCCCCGCCGGGCGGTCGCGGTCAATGGCAGCCGCGCCCCCGCGCGGCCTGCACCGACCCATGGAGCATGTCTTGATGAGCGGCGGCCTCTCGCGTCCCATCCTTCGTTTGCCGAATCCCGTCGTCACCGCGACTCCGATCCTCCTCGCCGCGTTCGCGCTGTCGGGCTGCGCGCTGCTGCGCGCGCCGCAGGCGCCCGCGCCGATCACCGACGCGATCGTGATGCCCGTCGAACCGGCCAGCGAGCCGGCCGCGACGCCCGAGCCCGCGTCCGAGCCGGAGGAAGCGTCCAGCGCCGGCCAGAAGAAGCCGCGCAAGGAGCCCCCGCATCCGCCCAAGGTCGTCCGGCCCGCGCCGCCGCCCCCACCCCCGCCGCCGCCCGCGCCGCTCGTGACGATCCGCGCGATCGATCGCGGCCAGGTGCATTCGCTGCTCGACAGCGAAGTGCAGAAGCGCGGCGGCAAGGTGATCGGCCGCGCGGTCGACATGGTCGCCGACACGGCGGGCAAGCCGCGCGAGATGATCGTCAACCTGCAGGGCTTCATGGGCGTCGGCGATCGCAAGATGAGCTTCCCGTGGAGCCTGTTCCGCTTCACGCCGGGCGGCCGCAACGAGCCGATCGTGCTCGACCTGCCGGCCGGCCAGCTGCCGGCCGGCACGCGGCCGCACGTCGTGCCGCGCGACGGCCCGGTGAGCGACAGCGTCGCGGCGAGCCGCATGCCGGTGCTCGACAGCGACATCGAACGCCCGAACGGCGCGAAGGTCGGCCGCGTGGTCGACGTGCTGATCGACCGCGCCGCCCAGCCGCAGGCCGTCGTGCTCGACGTAGGCGGCCTCGTGGGACCGGACCGGCGCACCATCGCCGCGAACTGGTCGGCGCTGCGCTTCGCGCCGAAGGACAAGTCGCTGCGCGCGCTGCTCGATCTCAGCGAAGCGCAGATCAAGGCCTCGCCGCCGTACGCGCTCGACAAGCCGATCCTCGCGGTCTCGCCCGCCGCCGCCGGCACGCCGGCCTCCGCTCCGGGTGCACGCCGATGACGGTCCAGGCAGTAAGCGCACGCAGCCTGCGCGCCCTCGACTGGCTGAATTTTTTCGTGGCGAACGTGCAAACCGGTTTCGGGCCGTTCATCGCGTCCTATCTCGCCTCGCACAAATGGACCCAGGGCGAGATCGGGATGGTGCTGTCGATCGGCACGATCAGCGCGATGGTGAGCCAGGTGCCGGGCGGCGCCGCGGTCGATGCGCTGCGGAACAAGAAAGGCGCGGCGGCCTGGGCGATCGGCGCGATCATCCTGAGCGCGGTGCTGCTCGCGTCGAGCCCGACCATCGTGCCGGTGGTCGCGGCCGAGGTGTTCCACGGCTTCGCGAGCTGCATGCTGGTGCCGGCCATGGCCGCGATCTCGTTCGCGCTGGTCGGGCGCGCGAACCTCGGCGACCGGCTCGGCCGCAACGCGCGCTGGGCGTCGATCGGCAGCGCCGTCGCCGCCGGGCTGATGGGCCTGACGGGCGAGTACTTCTCCGCACGCGCGGTGTTCTGGCTGACCGCCGCGCTCGCGCTGCCCGCGCTGGTCGCGCTCGCGATGATCCAGCCGACCCACGCGGTCGCCGCGCCCGCCGCGCCGCGCCGCCGCGACGACGACACGCTCGGCGAGCGCGAGACCCTGCGCGAGCTGCTGCGCGACCGCCGCATGCTGACCTTCGCCGCCTGCGTCGTGCTGTTCCACCTGTCGAACGCGGCGATGCTGAACCTCGCCGCGGGCGAGGTGACGGCCGGCATGGGCGACAACGTGCAACTCGTGATCGCGGCGTGCATCATCGTGCCGCAGGCGATCGTCGCGATGCTGTCGCCGTGGGTCGGGCGCTCCGCGCAGCGCTGGGGCCGGCGGCCGATCCTGCTGCTCGGCTTCTCCGCGCTGCCGATCCGCGCGCTGCTGTTCGCGGGCGTGGGCAGCCCCTACCTGCTGGTGCCGGTGCAGATGCTCGACGGCCTGAGCGCCGCGGTGTTCGGCGTGATGCTGCCGCTGATCGCAGCCGACGTCGCGGGCGGCAAGGGACGCTACAACCTCTGCATCGGGCTGTTCGGGCTCGCGGCCGGGATCGGCGCGACGCTGAGCACCGCGCTCGCCGGCTTTGCCGCCGACCATTTCGGCAACGCGATCAGTTTCTTCGGCCTCGCCGCCGCGGGCGCGCTCGCGGTGCTGCTGGTATGGCTCGCCATGCCCGAGACGCGCGACGCATCGCCCCAGGACGACCCGGTGGAACCCTCCGCCGACGCGGCGCGCTGACGCGCCGACCGGAACCCGCATGGATCCTCAAACCACCTTCGCCGACGCCCGCCGCCAGATCCAGCAGTCGGTGCTGTCGCTGTTCAAGGGGCTGTCGCTGCGCGAGCGGCTGGTGCAGGGCGCGCTGATGGCGCTGCAGGCGGTGATCGGCGCGAGCCTCGCGTACGGGATCGGCCGCGCGCTGCACACCGAACAGGCGGTGTGGGCGGCCGTCACCGCGATCGCGGTGACCCAGCACAACTACGCGGATACGATGAGCCTGTCGCGCGACCAGTTCATCGGCGCGATGGTGGGCGGGGTGCTCGGCTTCGCGGGCGCCGCGTTCGGCGGCGGCCACTACCTCGCCTATGCGGTCACGATCGTGGTCGTGATCATCTGCTGCTGGTGTCTCAATGTCGGCAGCGCCGCGCGGCTCGGCGGGGTCACGGCGACCATCGTGCTGCTGTTCCCGGGCAACGGCCCGCTGTGGGACATCCCGCTCGTCCGGCTCGGCGAGGTGACGCTCGGCACGCTCTGCGCGCTCGTGGTGTGCTGGGTGTTGTCGCTGTTCGAGCGGCGCGTGCTCGCGAAACGCTGAAACGCCGAAACACCGCGCATGTGAAAAACGGGCGCTGCTGCGCCCGTTTCCATGTCGAACCCGATCGATTCCGCGAGCTTACGGCCCGATCCGCAGCACGACGCCCGTCGAGATCTGCACCAGCAGGTAATCGCCGCCGACGCCGACCCAGTGATAGCCGCGCGGCGGCGGCGTCAGGCGATACGAGCGCCAGTCGTCGATCACGTACTGGCGATCCCAGTACTCGCGCGGCAGGCGGTCGCCGCGCCGCCAGTCGCGGTGGGTTTCCTCGACGCGCGGCGGCGGGCCGTCCGGACGATGCTCGGGCGCCATCTCGTGCCGCTCGGGGCCGCCGGGGCCAGGACCGGGGCCGGGACCGCCGTAGCCCTGCGCATGCGCGAGCGGCGCGACCAGCGCGCCCGCAACCACTGAAGCCAGCAACACACGATGCATTCTCATCGAGGATCTCCCGTGTCGAGCCCGCCGCCCAGTGCGGCGTGGCAGCAGCGAGCCTAGCATAGTCGCCCCGCGCGCTGCAGGTCGGCCGTTCAGGCCGCCTGCTGCTGGTACTGGATCCGGTGCAGGTGCGCGTACAGCCCGTTCTGCTTCAGCAGTTCGTCGTGGCTGCCCGTTTCCGCGATCCGGCCCGACTCCAGCACGAGGATCCGGTCCGCGCGCTCGATGGTCGACAGCCGGTGCGCGATCACGAGCGTGGTGCGCCCTTCCATCAGACGTTCCAGCGCGGCCTGCACATGGCGTTCGGACTCCGAGTCGAGCGCGGAGGTCGCCTCGTCGAGGATCAGGATCGGCGCGTTCTTGTAGATCGCCCGCGCGATCGCGAGCCGCTGCCGCTGGCCGCCCGACAGGCGCATCCCGTTGCCGCCGACCAGCGTGTCGACGCCGTCCGGCATCGCCGCCACCGCATCGGCCAGATTCGCGGCCTCGAGCGCCGCCTGCACGCGCGCGCGATCGGGCGTCTGGCCGTAGGCGACGTTCGCCGCGATCGTGTCGTTGAACAGCACCACGTCCTGGCTGACCATCGCCATCTGGCTGCGCAGCGCATGCACGTCGAAGTCCTGGATCGGCACGCCGTCGACCAGGATCGTGCCGCCCGTCGGGTCGAAGAAACGCGGCAGCAGATTGACGAGGGTCGTCTTGCCGCTGCCCGACGGCCCGGCGAGCGCGATCATCTCGCCCGGCGCGACCTTGAACGAGATGCGGTCGAGCGTCGGCCGGCCGGTCGCGCCGTAGTCGAACATCACGTCGCGGAACTCCAGCTCGCCGCGCGCGTGCGGCAAGTCCCGGCCGCCGCCCTTCGGCTCGGCCGGCTCGTCGATCAGCCCGAAGATCAGCTCGGCCGCCGTCATGCCGCGCTGCAGCGGCTGGTTGACGTCGATCAGATGCTTGAGCGGCGAGATCACGAGCAGCATCGCCGACACGAACGCGACGAAGCCGCCGACCGTGGTCTGGTTGCTCGACGACTGCACCACCGCGATCGTGATCACGACCGCGAGCGCGATCGACGCGAGGAACTGCGTGAGCGGCTGCGCGAGCCCGCCCGACACCGCCATCCGCATCGCATAGCCGCGCAGGCGCTTGCTCATCTCGGCGAAGCGGCTCGATTCGTACGGCTCGCCGTTGTGGACCTTCACGACCTTGTAGCCGGCCACCGTCTCCTCGACGATGTAGGACAGCTCGTTGGTGAGCGTCTGGTGCTCGCGGTTCAGGCGGCGCAGCCGGCGGTTGATCTTGCTGACGAGCCAGCCGATCCCGGGCAGGATCACCGCGACGATCAGCGTCAGGCGCCAGTTCAGGTAGAACAGGTAGCCGAGCAGGAACACCACGGTCAGCGAATCGCGCACGAGCGTGATCATCACGCCCGTCAGCACCGCGAGGATCTGGTTGACCTCGAACACGATCGCGTTGATCACCGTGCTGGCCGTCTCGCGCTGGAAGAACGACGCGCTCGTGTGGATCATGCGCTCGAACATCTTGAGCCGCAGCTGCAGCAGGATCCGGTTCGACACGTAGTTGAGCAGGTAGCTCGACGCGTACTGCGCGACGCCGCGCACGAGCGCAAGGCCCATCACGGCCGCGGGCACGAACCATTTCGCGTTTTCGCTGCTGTGCGCGCCGAAGCCGTGGTCGAGCAGCGGCTTGAGCAGCGCCGGAATCCCGGCCTCGGTCGCGGCGACCACCCCCATGGTGGTGACCGCGAGCACGATCGCGCCGAGCAGCGGCTTGAGATACGGCCATAGGCGCCGCAGCACGGACTTCGGCGAGGTGCCGCCGGCGTCCATCGGTTTGCGTAGAGTGTTCTGGGTTTCCAAGACGATCCTTCTGAGGCCGGCGCCGCGGTGCGACGGCCGGTGGCACGCTTGCCGAAAAATGGCGAAACATTATAGCTGGAGCGCCCCGACCTCGCGGCCCGGCGCGCCGGCGCAGGTATACTCGCGCTCTATTCCATTGCGCCCTCTTTCGACCCCATGGCAGAACCCACTCTCGGCGTCGCGCTGATCGCGCACAACGCCGGCCGCCGGCTGGCCGAGTGCCTCGATGCGCTGTCGTTCGCGGACGCGATCGTCGTCGTCGACGGCGGCAGCACCGACGACACCGTCGCGATCGCGCAGGCGCGCGGCGCGCGCGTGATCGTCGCGCCGGACTGGCCGGGCTTCGGCCCGCAGAAGAACCGTGCGCTCGCCGCGCTCGACACCGACTGGATCCTGTCGATCGACACCGACGAGATCGTGACGCCCGAGCTGGCCGCCTCGATCGGCGCGGCGCTGCGCGCGCCGCAGGCCGAGGTGTACGCGCTCGACCGGCTGTCGAGCTTCTGCGGCCACTGGATCCGCCACGGCGGCTGGTATCCGGACTGGCTGCCGCGGCTGTTCCGGCGCGGCGCGGCGCGCTTCTCGGACGATCTGGTGCACGAGCGCCTGGTGTTCGAGGGCCCCGCGCGGCGGCTCGACGGCAAGCTGCTCCACTACTCCTACGAAGATCTCGACGCGGTGCTGCGCAAGCTCGACGCCTATTCGAGCGCGGGCGCGCGCCAGCGCCGCGCGGCCGGCCAGCGCGGCGGCTTCGGCAAGGCGCTCGGCCGCGGCGCCTGGGCCTTCGTGCGCACCTACCTGCTGCGGCGCGGCTTCCTCGACGGCCGCGCGGGCTTCATGATCGCCGTGTTCAACGCCGAGACCGTCTACTACCGCTTCCTCAAGCTCGGCGAACCGCGCGACGGCGCGTGACGCCCGCGACGGTACAATGCGGGCCACGCGCCGCCCGGCCGGCCCCCGCCTTCCCAGAGACCCCATCCTGAGCGCCATGTTCTCCATCATCATCCCGACCTGGAACAATCTCCCGTACCTGCAGCTCGTCATCGAGAGCCTGCGCACCCATTCGCGTCATACGCACCAGATCATCGTGCACGTGAACGACGGCTCGGACGGCACGCTGGACTGGGTGCGCGCCGAGGGCCTCGACTACACCGCGTCGCCGACCAACATCGGCATCTGCCACGCCGTGAACCTCGCCGCCGCACGCGCCACGCAGGACTACATCGTCTACATGAACGACGACATGTATTGCTGCCCGGGCTGGGACGCCGCGCTCGCCACGCGCATCGCGCACATGCCGGATACGCGCTTCATGCTGTCGGGCACGATGATCGAGCCGGTGGACACGGGCAACCCGTGCGTGGTGGTGCGCGACTTCGGCCGCGACGCGGACCGCTTCGACGCGGCGGGCCTCGTTGGCGCGACCGCCTCGCTCGCGCGCGGCGACTGGCTCGGCGCGACCTGGCCGCCGACCCTGGTCCATCGCGACTGGTGGCACCGGGTAGGCGGCTACAGCAGCGAGCTGAGCCCCGGCATGAGCAGCGACAACGATTTCTCGATGAAGATGTGGGACGCGGGCTGCCGGATCTTCCTCGGCGTCGGCGACAGCCTCGTCTATCACTTCCAGCAGAAAAGCACGGGCAAGGTCGTCAAGAACAACGGCCGCAAGCAGTTCCTCGCCAAGTGGGGCATGACGCAGGCCACCTTCGACCGCTTCTACCTGCGGCGCGGCGAACCGGCCGGGGCGACGCTCGCGCTCGCCGACCCGCCCGTCGACGGCCGCCTCAAGCGCGCCCTGCTGCGCTCGCGCATCAAGCGCGCATTCGGCTGAACGCGCCGCGCCAAACAGGCGCGCGCGCCGATCCGCATCACGTATACTGCGCTGCTGTCCGTCGCGGCCCCGCCGCGCGCCGACGCGGCCCGAGCGCCGTCCGGCGCGCCCGGGCCGCGCCTTTTCACCTCTTGCCCGTGCCGATGCAATCCGCTCCAGCCCCCATTTCACGGCGCCTGACCGCCGCCCGCGTCTTCGCCCTCATCGCGCTGTGCATGGTGCCCGTCTCGACGGCGCTCACCAACGTGTTCTGCGCGCTGTTCGCCGTCGCCTCGCTGAGCGCGCCGGAATTCTGGCGCAGCCTCCCCTCGCTGGTGCGGCAGCGCGCCTCGCTCGCCGCGCTGCTGCTGCTCGGCGCGCTCGCGCTCAGCGTCTCGTACACCGTCATGACGCCGACCTCGGTGGCCTGGGAATGGGTCGCGAAATACGACAAGCTGCTGCTGCTGCCGTTCGCGGTGCTCGTGTTCAAGGACGCGCACCCGTCATGGGCGACGGCCACGCGCTGGAGCTGGTTCCTCACGCTGTGCGTGATCCTGCTGCTGTCGACCACCAACTACCTCGGCCTCACCCATCTCGGCCCGGCCTATCACACCGAGCTGCCGCTGTCGCGCGCCTGGGTGTTCAAGAACCACATCGCGGCGGGCATGTTCGGCGCGCTGCTGTTCTACCAGGCCTTCGACTTCGCGCTGTCCACCCAGTCGCGCCGCGCGCGGCTCGCGTTCGCCGCGGTCGGCGTGCTCGCGCTGCTGAACGTGTTCGTGATGCTGCAGGGCCGCACCGGCCAGCTGATCGCGGTGCTGCTCGCGTTCGTGGTCGCGCTGCGCTTCATCCTGATCCAGCGTCGCAAGGCGCCGCTGCGCGCCGCCCTCGCGGCCGGCCTGCTGCTGGCCGGCGTGGCCGCGCTGGTGGTGGCCGCCTGCACGATGCAGGGCGGCCGGCTGACGAAGGTCACGACGGAAATCCGCGACTACCAGCAGCACGACGCGATCACCTCGACCGGCCTGCGGCTCGAGTGGTATCGCAAGGGGTTCGACCTGTACGTGCAGCGGCCCGTGCTCGGCTATGGCGCGGGCGGCCTGCAGTATGAGTTCGCGAAGCTGGCGGAAGGCCGCACGAAGGCCGAGGGCATCCTCACCTCGAACCCGCACAACGAGTACCTGCTGATGGCGGTCCAGCTCGGCGCGGTCGGCCTGCTGCTGTTCCTCAACCTGCTCGTGCAGATCGTCCGGACGGGCCGCGCGCTCGATCCGCGCGCGCGGCAGCTGCTGTACGCGTGGCTCGCGATCTTCGCGATCGGCAGCCTCGCCAACTCGCTGCTGCTCGACTTCGCGGAAGGCCACCTGCTGGTGCTGCTCGCCGGCATCCTGCTCGGCTGCGGCCACCGCGCCGCGCCCGGCTATCGGGTAGCGCCCGCCGTCTGAGCCACCGGCGCGGCCCGCCGGCGCGCGGCCGTCAGCCCGCGCGGGGCGGCCGCGCCAACGCCGTCACGTCGATCGGCGCACCCTCAGGGGCCGCCGGCGCCTCGGCCGGCAGGCCCAGCATCTCGAGCGCCGCGCCGGTCACGCGCGCTACGCTCAAATTCACGAGGCAATCGCTGCGGCTGTCGACATGACGCTCGCAGCCTTCGTGCCGGCACGGCACGCAGTCGCCTTCTCCCTGCAGCAGATAGACATTGGCCAGGCGGCCGGAGCCGCGCAGCGGCCACGGATTGCGGTCGGCCGGCCAGCCTTGCGGCCAGGGGCCCCAGCGCACCGGATCGGACGGCCCGAACAGCGCGATGGTCGGCGTGCCGGTAGCCGCCGCGACGTGGGTCGCGCCGGTATCGGGGCCGATGAACAGGCGCGCGCGCCGCACCAGTTCGGCGCTCTCGGCAAAGCTCAGCTCGCCGACCAGGTTCAGCAGGTCGCCGCCCGCCTGCGCCGCGACCTCGTCCGCATACGCGCGCTCGTTCGCGGCCGGGCCGCCGCTCAGCGCCACGGCATAGCCGCGCGCGCGCAGCCAGCCGACGAGCGCGACCCAGCCGTCGGCACGCCACTGCTTGTAGGCATACATCGGATACGGATGCAGCACGACGAGCGGCCGCCCCGCCGCGACCGCCGCCGACGCCGCGAGCCGCGCGTCGAAGCGCGCGCGCGCCGCCGGGTCCGCGCCGATGCCCGGCGCGACCACCTGCGGGACCGGCTCGAGGCCGAGCGCGGACGCCAGCGCGAGCGTGCTGACCACGGTATGCGCGGACGCATGATGATTGATCGCGATGCGGTTCAGCATCAGGCGGGTCCACCAGCTGACCCGTTCCGGATCGACGAGCCCGGCCCGCTTCCTGCCGCCGAACCACGCGTAGAAGCGCGGCCGGTCCGAGCTGAGCGCCGCGCACGCGAGGTCGTAGCGCCGCCACAGCGCGGCTGCGTCGCGCAGCCGTTCGCCGATCTTCGCGCGCGGCTTGACGAGGATCACCCGGCGCAGGTCGGGATTGCCCTCGAGCACGCCCTCGGTGCCGCGAAACACCAGCATGTCGATCTGCGCCTCGGGCCAGCGCGCCTTCAGCGAGCGGACGAGCGGCGTCGTCAGCAGCACGTCGCCGATGCGGCGGGTGGCGACGACGAGGATGCTGCGCGGCGGGCGCGAGTCGGAAAAGAGAGCGGCCAAGGCGGTTGCTTCCGTAGAGCGGGCTGATGAGGCTGGCAATGTACGCGATTCCCGCGCGGCGCGCCGCGCGGGGCGGCCGCGCCGGACCGTCAGTAGGCGATTTCGACGATGCTGCCGGCGAACGCCTCGCGCAATTCCGCGAGCAGCGTGTCGCTCGGCTTCACGCGCCACGCGTCGCCGAGCTGCATTTCGCCCTGCGCGCGCGCGTTGCGGTACGCGACCCGCACCTGGAGGCCGTTCGGCAGCGGCGGCGCCGCGCGACGGCCGCCGTCGCGGTCACGCCCGCCGCGCGGCGCGGGCGCGGGCGCCTCGACGGGCGGCGGCGCGTCGGCCTTCGCCGCATGCGCGTCGAGCACGCGGCGCAGCGCGTCCGCATCGGCATTGCCGTTGACCGTCAGGCGCACGGCCTGCGCGTAGCGGCTGCGCGCGCGCTCGAGATCCATCACCGCATCCGCGGTGAAGCGGATGCCGCCCGTGAACGCGTCGTTGCGCGCCTGGCCCTGCACGATCAGCAGTTCGTCTTCCTTGAACAGCGTGCGGTTCGCGTCGAACTGCTCGTTGAAGATCGTGATCTCGCACTGGCCGGTGCCGTCGTCGAGCAGCGCGATCAGCATCTTGCCGCGCTGGGTCATCTGGGTGCGCAGCGACGCGATCACGCCGGCCACCAGCCGGTCGCGGCCTTCCTTCAGCTCGCCGAGCTTCTGGCGCGCGAAGCGGCGCACCTCGTCGCGGTAGGAATCGAACAGGTGGCCCGACAGGTAGAAGCCGAGCGCGCCCTTCTCCTCCTGCAGCCGGCGCTTGTCGTCCCAGGCCGGCTCGTCGACCAGCTCGTGCTCGTGCGTCGATTCCCCGCCGATGTCGAACAGGCCCGCCTGCAGCGCGTTCGCGGCCGCCTGCTCGGCGGCCTCCATCGCGAGCGGCACCGACGCGAGCAGCCGCGCGCGATTCGCATGCAGCGCGTCGAACGCGCCCGCGCGGATCAGCGCCTCGACCGTGCGGCGGTTCACGATGCGCCGGTCGATCCGGTCGCAGAAGTCGAACAGGTCGGTGAACGGCTTTTCCTCGCGGGCGCGCAGGATCTCCTCGATCGCGTTCTGGCCGCTGCCCTTCACCGCGCCCAGGCCGTAGCGGATGGTGCGCGAGCGCTTGCCGTCGGCCTCGGCGACCGGCTCGAAGCGATAGTGCGACTGGTTGATGTCGGGCGGCAGCACGGCGAGGTTGTTCACGGCGCAATCGTCGAACAGGATCTTCACCTTGTCGGTGTCGTCCATCGCGAGCGTCATGTTGGCCGCCATGAATTCGGCCGGATGGTGCGCCTTCAGCCACGCGGTGTAGTACGCGAGCAGCGCGTAGGCGGCCGCGTGCGACTTGTTGAAGCCGTAGCCCGCGAACTTCTCCATCAAGTCGAAGATCTCGTCGGACTTCTCGCGCGTGAGGCCGTTGGTCGCCGCGCCTTCCGCGAAGATCTCGCGGTGCTTGGCCATCTCCTCGGGCTTCTTCTTGCCCATCGCGCGGCGCAGCAAGTCCGCGCCGCCGAGCGAGTAGCCGCCGATGATCTGCGCCATCTGCATCACCTGCTCCTGATAGACCATGATGCCGTAGGTCTCTTTCAGGACGGGCTCGACGCGCGGATCGGGATACTCGACCCGCTCGCGGCCGTGCTTGCGCGCGCAGAAGCTCGGGATCAGGTCCATCGGGCCCGGACGGTACAAGGACACGAGCGCGATGATGTCCTCGAAGCGGTCGGGCTGCGCATCCTTCAGCATGCCCTGCATGCCGCGGCTTTCCAGCTGGAACACCGCGACCGTGTTGGCCTTCTTGAGGATCTGGAACGAGGTCGGATCGTCGAGCGGCACCTGCGCGAGCGACCAGTCGGCCTTCGACGGATCGAGCCGGCGGATGTAGCGCTCGGCCCAGTCGAGGATGGTCAGCGTGGTCAGGCCCAGAAAGTCGAACTTCACGAGGCCGACCGCCTCGACGTCGTCCTTGTCGTACTGGCTCACCACGCCGCCTTCGTCGCCCTGCGTGTACAGCGGGCAGAAGTCGGTCAGCTTGCCGGGCGCGATCAGCACGCCGCCCGCGTGCATCCCGACGTTGCGGGTCAGCCCTTCGACGCGCTGCGCGAGGTCGAGCAGCTGGTGCACCTCGTCCTCGTTGTCGTAGCGCTCCTGGAGCAGCGGCTCTTCCTTCATCGCGTCCGCGATCGTCACGTGCTTGCCCGGCTTGAACGGGATCAGCTTCGCGACGCCGTCGGTGAACATGTAGCCGAGATCGAGCACGCGCCCGATGTCGCGCACCGCCGCCTTCGCGGCCATGGTGCCGAAGGTCGCGATCTGCGACACCGCGTCCGCGCCGTACTTCTCCTTCACGTACTGGATCACGCGGTCGCGGCCGTGCTGGCAGAAGTCGCTGTCGAAGTCGGGCATCGACACCCGCTCCGGATTCAGGAAACGCTCGAACAGCAGGTTGTAGCGCAGCGGATCGAGGTCGGTGATGCCGAGCGCATAGGCGACCAGCGAGCCCGCGCCCGAACCCCGCCCCGGCCCGACCGGCACGCCGTTGTTCTTGGCCCAGTTGATGAAGTCCGCGACGATCAGGAAGTAGCCCGGAAAGCCCATCTTCGTGATCGTGCCGCACTCGAAGTCGAGGCGCTGGTAGTAGGTGTCGCGCTGGCGGTCGCGCTCCGCCTCGTCCGGGTACAGCTGCGCGAGGCGCTTTTCCAGGCCTTCCTTCGACAGCTGCACGAGGTAGTCGTCGAGCGACATGCCGTCCGGCGTCGGGAACAGCGGCAGCTTAGGCTTGCCGAGTTCGAGCGTCAGGTTGCAGCGCTTCGCGATCTCGACCGAGTTCGCGATCGCCGACGGCAGGTCGGCGAACAGCGCGAGCATTTCGTCCTGCGACATAAAGCGCTGCGCGGTGGTGAAGCGCTTCTGGCGACGCGGATTCGCGAGCATGTCGCCTTCCGAGATGCACACGCGCGCCTCGTGCGCGGTGAAATCGTCGTCGGACATGAACTGCAGCGGATGGGTCGCGACCACCGGCAGCTTCAGCTCGGCGGCGATCGTCGCGGCCTGCTGGATGTAGGCCTCGGCGCCCGGCTGCCCGTAGCGCTGCAGCTCGATGTAGAAGCCGCCCGGGAATACCTTCGCCCAGCGCGCCGCGTGACGGCGCGCCGCCTCCTCGTTGCCCGCCGCGAGCGCGAGGCCGAGGTCGCCCTGCTGCGCGCCCGACAGCGCGAGCAGGCCCTGCGACAGCTCGCCGTCGAGCCAGGCGGCGTCGAGTTCCGCGCGGCCGCGGTGCTGGTTCGTGAGCCACGCCTTCGACAGCAGCTCGCAGAGATTCAGGTAGCCGCGCTTGTCCTTGACGAGCAGCAGGAGGCGCGAGGGCTTGTCCCGATCATCGGGATTGGCGATCCAGACATCGCAGCCGGCGATCGGCTTGATGCCCTTGCCACGGGCTTCCGTGTAGAAACGGACGAGGCCGAATGCGTTGCCGAGGTCGGTGAGCGCGAGCGCGCCCTGGCCGTCCGCGGCGGCCGCCTTGACGATGTCGTCAATGCGCACGATGCCGTCGGCAATCGAGAATTCGGAGTGAACGCGGAGATGGACGAAGCGGGGATCTGACATGGGCGCTATTGTAGCCGCGTCGCCGCCGGGCCATGATCCGGCCCGGCCAAAAAAATCGCGTCCCACGGTGCGCGCGACCGCCCTGCGCGCACGCGCCGCGGCAACCGGACGCGGCCGCCGCGCGCAGGCCGGGTACGCCGCGGCCCGCGTTTGCGGGATAATGGCGGTTTCCGTTTCCAACGATTCGGCCCCATCCGGCCCCGCTTCGCGCCCTGATTTCGCGAACGCGCCGGCGGCGGCCGTCGCTTCGTCGCCCGATCATCATGTCCACCGTCAATCTCGCCGCCTACCACTTCGTGTCGATCGACTCGATCGAAACCTGGCGGCCGCTCGTCCTCGCGCGCTGCCAGGCGCTCGACCTGCGCGGCACCATCCTGCTCGCCCCCGAAGGCATCAACCTGTTCATCGCCGGCTCGCGCGAGGCGACCGACGCCTTCGTCGACTACCTGCGCCACGATCCCCTGTTCGAGGGCAAGTTCCAGACCCTGCAGTTCAAGGAAAGCCTGTCCGACGCGCAGCCGTTCCGGCGCATGCTGGTGCGCCAGAAGCGCGAGATCATCACGATGAAGAAGCCGGCGATCAAGCCCGAGCTGGGTCGCGCGCCGTCCGTCGACGCCCGCACGCTGAAGGCCTGGCTCGACCGGGGCCACGACGACGCGGGCCGGCCGGTCGTGATGCTCGACACGCGCAACGCGTTCGAGGTCGACGTCGGCACCTTCGACCACGCGCTCGACTACCGGATCGACAAGTTCAGCGAATTCCCCGAGGTGATCGACGCGAACCGCGCGGACCTCGACGGCAAGACCGTGGTGTCGTTCTGCACGGGCGGGATCCGCTGCGAGAAGGCGGCGATCCACATGAAGGAAATCGGCATCGACCACGTCTACCAGCTCGAAGGCGGCATTCTCAAGTACTTCGAGGAAGTCGGCGGCGCGCACTATCACGGCGACTGCTTCGTGTTCGACTACCGCACCGCGCTGAACCCGCAGCTGGAACCCACCGCGGACGTCACCTGCTTCGCGTGCCGCGCGGTGGTGCCGGCCGCCGACCAGCAATCGCCGCTGTACGTGCATGGGGAATCCTGCCCCGCCTGCCACCCGGCTTCGCACGCGAGCGACGCGGCGGCCTGACGCGCCCGCGCGCATGAGCGACTATCGCGGACGCTTCGCGCCCTCGCCGACCGGGCCGCTCCACTTCGGCTCGCTGGTCGGCGCGCTCGCCAGCTGGCTCGACGCGCGCGCGCGCCGCGGCGCGTGGCTCGTGCGGATCGAGGACAGCGACGGTCCGCGCACGGTGCCCGGCGCCGCCGACGCGATCCTCGCGACGCTCGCGCGCTTCGGGCTGGTCGCCGACGAGCCGGTCGTCCGGCAAAGCACGCGCGGCGCGGCCTACACGGCCGCGCTCGAACGCCTGCTCGCGGCCGGCCGCGCGTATCCGTGCGGCTGCACCCGCAAGGAAATCGCCGATTCGCTGCGCAACGCGCACGCGCGCCATACCACCCTCGCCTATCCCGGCACCTGCCGGGACGGCCTGCACGGCCGGCCCGCGCGCGCCTGGCGGCTGCGGGTGCCCGACGGCGCCGCCGCGCGCGTCGGCTACGACGATCGCTGGCAAGGCCCGCAATCGCAGGATCTCGCGACCGAGGTCGGCGACTTCGTGCTGAAACGCGCGGACGGCCTGTGGGCGTACCAGCTCGCGGTCGTCGTCGACGACGGCGACGCGCGCATCACGCACGTGGTGCGCGGCGCCGACCTGCTCGACTCCACGCCGCGCCAGATCTACCTGCAGCAGTGCCTCGACCTGCCCGTGCCGGCCTACCTGCACGTGCCGGTGGTGGTCGACGCGCACGGCGACAAGCTCAGCAAGCAGACCGGCGCGGCGGCGCTCGACGACGGCCCGCCGCTGCCCGCGCTCGCGGCCGCGGCCGCGCACCTCGGCCTCGCGCCCTCGGTCGCGCCCGACGCGGCGCTCGACAGCTGGCTCGCCGCCGCGACGGCCGCCTGGGCCGCGCGCTTCGGCCCAGGCGCACCCTGACGCCGCGCCTCTATCCCGCCCCGAAATGAACACGGCCCGGCCGGCTTGCGCCGGTCGGGCCGTGGCATGGACGGTCGCGCGACCGTCGCCGCTCAGGACGACGAGGTCTTGCGCGGCATGCCGAAGCCGCCGAGCAGCGCGGCGAGCGGCTGCTTCGAGGCCTTCTTCTCGGGCT